>CAYMVE010000063.1:0-11074 GCA_964393715.1 uncultured Bacteroidales bacterium
GCCCATATCTATTAATTTATCTACAAAGAACAAGCGACTTTCAAACATTTTTTGGTGGATCAAAACACTGCCTTTGGCTTGAATGGCTGTAACCAAAAATATACTTATCAAGTCGGGTGTTAAAGCCGGCCATATACCGTCGGAAATTGTCATTATCGATCCGTCCACAAATTTTTTTATGGTGTAATGGTCGTGTTCCGGAATCACCAATCCGTCATTGTTAAAATGCACATTAACTCCTATTTTGGCAAAAGATTTGGGAATAATACCTAAATTCTCCTCTTTTACGCCTTTGATGGTTATTTCCGATCGAGTAATGGCCGCCAATCCTATCAAGCTTCCGACTTCTATCATGTCAGCTTGTACGGTGTGTGCAGTTCCACCCAGTTCTTCCACACCTTCTATCGTTAGCAAATTGGAACCTATCCCCGAAATCTTTGCTCCCATTGCATTGAGCATTCTACACAGTTGCTGGATGTAAGGCTCGCTGGCTGCATGATATATGGTAGTTTTACCTTTGGCCAAAACGGCAGCCATAATGATATTGGCGGTTCCCGTTACCGATGCTTCGTCCAGCAGCATGTAAGTGCCTTCGAGGCGTTTTTTAGCCCTAAAAGCATATACTTTGTTGTCCGGTTCGTATTCAAATTCCGCTCCCAAAGCAGTAAGCCCTTCCACATGTACATCCAGTCTTCTGCGTCCTATTTTGTCTCCTCCGGGCGACGGAATTATTCCTACCCCGAAACGGGATAACAAGGGGCCGACAATGAGTATGGAACCTCTCAATTGGGTGGCAAGGTTGAAAAAGGATTGGGTGTATAACATGTCCGTATTTACCTCGTCGGCTTTGAAAGAATAAGCATGACTTCCTGCTCTTCTTACTTTTACACCAAGTTCTTCGAGGATTTTTATCAGGTTGTTTACATCGCGAATGTCCGGAAGATTTTTTATGGTTACTTCCTCTTTAGTAAGCAATACGGCAGCAAGCACCTGCAGGGCTTCGTTTTTTGCCCCTTGGGGTTCTATGCTACCTTTCAGTTTATGTCCGCCTTCAACCTGAAAAATAGACATTATCGACGGTTGTTGTTTCGATTGTTGTTGTTTTGCCGTCTTTTATTGTTGTTATTATTATTTTTAATCAAATCTTTCAGAGGTAACAGCTTAATATCATTTAAAGTATAGTCGAGTTTACCGTTTGTAATTTTTTTGATGTCTTCGAGGATGATATTATCGTTTATTTGTGCCTTGTTCCAAGTAGCATAAAGTTTTTTCATGTGATTGGCCGTTATTTCGGTGAGGAAGCGTTTATATTTTTCATCTTCCATTTCGGCTATTGCATTCAGGAGGTTTTCAATGTTTTTGCCGTAATAACGGAACATGATTTCATTTTTTGTGTAAGGTATTTTCGGCGGTTTTTTGCTCAATTCTTCAGGTGAAGGCAATGGATACGGATAATCGATATCCAGTTCAAAGTTAGCCATCATAGCCAGATGAAACCAAAGTTTATGGCGTTGGTTGGTGTGATTTTTGTTAGTAATATGTCCCATTAAATGTACGATGTATTGGGCAATTTCAGTTCTTTTTTCCTTGTCTTCCACCGTTTTGAGTACATTGACAAGATTTTGTATGTTCCTGCCATATTCGGGCAAGATAAGTTTTTCTCTCTGCGTGTTGTATTCCATAATCGTTGAAGTTTTTCGGTTTCTTTTTTATTCAAAAATCGCTACAAATATAAATGGTTTATTGCATTGGCAAGTTGAAAATTAAGCAAAAAAGAAATAATTTTTTTACTTTTTGTACTCCTTATAATTTTTTTTAAGCGTATCGCGGTCCTAAATTATCTGTCACATAGTTAATCTAACGGTTCGAAAGTAAGGCTACCTCCCCCCGGCCAAACAAACACAAACCATTAATAACCAACACAATAACAATCGGAACAATTTTTGTAAAGCTTTTTCCCGGTCCGAAAAATCGTACGAAAATGAAAAAAATAGGGCTTATCGCTTGGTTCTTGATCGGGTTGCTGCTACATCTATCGGCTCAAAACCAATCGGCACACACACAACCGGATGTTCGCATCAAAGTCAATATACAAAAAGACAGTAGCGGAAATATTGTCAGTTACGACTCCACAGTTGTCATTTCTTGGGGCAACGAAAATTTGCTCAATTCCGATTCGTTATTTAATGCCATGAGGCTCCAAATGCAACAAGAGTTTCCTTTTAAGCAAGACAGCCTTTTTGTCAAGTTCTTTCAATCTACTCCGCCCAGTTTCTTTGACATGCGAAAAGAGTTTGAACGCATGGACGATATGTTTATGAAAAGTATGCAAATGATGATGATGGAAGATTTTTTTGAAAATTTTGAAAAAAATTCCACCCCTCAAAACAATAAACCCAATAAAAAAACGATAAACAACAATGTAAAAATCAGTCCGACAAAAATATGATACCATGAAAATAGAAGTACGGGATTTAACCAAAAGGTACGGGCCACAACTTGCAATCGATCACATCAATTTTACCGTAAACAAAGGTGAAATTGTCGGTTTTCTCGGCCCGAACGGAGCAGGAAAAACCACAACGATGAAAATCATTACCAATTTCATGGCTCCTACGGAAGGTGATGTACTGATAGACGGAGAATCTGTAAGAGAAAATCCTAACGAGATTAAAAAACACATAGGATACCTTCCGGAGAACAATCCTTTGTACGAAGATATGGCTGTATTAGATTATTTGCATTATGTAGCCAAACTTATGGAAATACCTGACGAAACAACCAGAATAAAAGAAATAATAAGTCAAGTAGGATTATTTGACGAAAAGCATAAAAAAATCGGAGAGCTTTCCAAAGGATACAAACAAAGGGTAGGATTGGCACAAGCCATCATACACGACCCGGACATCCTAATATTGGACGAACCCACAAGCGGACTCGATCCAAATCAAATAGTGGAAATAAGAAAACTTATTCGGGAACTGGGCAAAGAAAAAACCGTAATTTTAAGCACCCACATCCTACCGGAAGTAGAAGCCATAACCGATCGCATACTGATCATAAACAAAGGTAAAATAGTAGCCGACGGTACGGCGGAAATGCTAAAACAACAAGCCTCGGAAAATGAAATTTTGATAGTGGAAATAGAAGGCGGTACCCCGGTAGAAATACTGAACAAACTCTCGGAACTGCCCACCGTAGCAAAAGCCGAACCGGTAAACAGAGAAAATAACAAGTTTGAAGTAACATCCCGACCCGGTCTAAGCTCCAAAAAGGAAATCTTTACCCTGTGCGTAAACAACAATTGGTACTTGACCCAACTTACACCCATAGAACGAAAACTGGAAGATATATTCAGGCAATTGACAATAAACTAAAAACGGTAAAGTCATGAAAACAATATGGATAATAGCCAAAAAAGAACTGTCAACATATTTCGATTCGCTCACAGCTTATGTACTTATTGTGCTGTTTTTGGGATTCAGCGGATTGTTTACATGGCTGTACGGAACAGATATATTTTTAATCGGCCAAGCCGATTTAAGACCGTTCTTTAACATTGCATATTGGACGCTGTTCTTTTTCATTCCCGCCCTCACTATGAAAAGTATTGCGGAAGAAAAACGAAGCGGCACTATTGAATGGCTACTAACCAAACCGGTAAGTGACTGGCAATTAATACTGGGCAAATATTTGGCGGATTTAATAATCATATTCATAGCCTTGGCACTTACGGTACCTTATGTAATCACATTGGCCAACATAGGTGATCTTGATGCCGGAGCCACCCTATTGGGATATGCAGGACTCATGCTTATGAGTTCCGCCTACATAGGCATTGGTATCTTTGCCAGTAGCATTACCAAAAATCAAATCGTGGCATTTCTTTCGGCACTTTTTATAGGACTGTTTTTACACATCATTTTTTCGGTATTTGCCAATAATATGTCAGGTGCCATAGCCCAATTGTTTGCGTACCTCGACATGAGTACTCATTTCGAAAGCATATCCCGCGGTGTTTTCGACAGCAAAGATTTTATATACTTTGCATCAATCACCTTTTTGGGGTTGTATTTTGCCGTTTTAAATCTTGCAAAAAGAAATTTGAACTAAAAATTTTAGGTTATGAACATGAAAAAGTACTACATATCGGCATTGTTGGTTGCAGCCATAGTAGTAATAATCAATCTGATATCCGACGAAGTGTTTTTCAGGCTGGATTTTACCGACAACAAGCAATACACATTAAGCGAAGCAACCGAAAACTTATTGAAGAATTTGGACAAAACCATTACCATAAAAGCTTATTTCTCAAAAAATCTACCACCCAAGATAGCCAATATCAGACGGGATTTTAAGGACCTGCTGATAGAATACTCAAACCTATCGAAAGGAAAGATAAAATATGAAATCATCAATCCTAACGAAGACGAAAAATTAGAAACACAAGCGGTACAAGACGGCATCCAACCGGTATTGGTCAATGTAAGAGAAAAAGACCAAATCAAGCAACAAAAGGCATACCTCGGAGCAGTAATTATGCTGGAAGAAAAAAAAGAAGTAATCCCCTTTGTGCAGCCGGGAGCACCGCTGGAATATTTGTTGTCATCCGCCATTAAAAAACTTACCATAAAGAAAAAGCCCGTAATCGCCCTCCTACAAGGGCAAGGTGAAGCCTCTACCAATGAAATGTCTCAGGTAGTAAGCCAACTGCAAATATTGTACGAAGTAAGGGAATTCACCCTTACCGACACCTCACAAATACCTTCGGATTACAAGACACTTCTTATTGTAGATCCGACAGATTCTTTCAGTACGGCAGAACTTAACATATTGGACAATTTCATACAAAACGGCGGACACCTGCTGGTTGCCTACAATCGCGTGTACGGCAATTTGCAAAACATGTACGCCTCACTCAACAATACCGGTCTGGAATCGTGGTTGGCAGCACACCATATCAATATAGATAAAAAATTGGTGGTAGATGCCTCATGCGGCATGATTACAGTACAACAAGAACGCGGTATGTTTAGGTTTATGTCCAATGTAGCATTTCCCTATTTCCCCATTGCCACCCATTTTTCCAAGCATCCCGTTTCCGACGGTTTGGAACAAGTCATTTTCCCGTTTGTAAGCCCGGTAAGCTACACAGGTGATTCTACCATAAAATATACCCCATTGGTATTCAGCTCCGATAAATCGGGACTAGTGGAAGCTCCCGTTTACATAAACATCCAAAAACAATGGACGGAAGCCGATTTTACGGATAAAAAAATAGTATTGGCTGCCGCCTTTGAAGGAAGCTGGCAAGGAGGTAAGCCCGCCAAAATAGTAGTATTCGGAGATGCCGATTTTGCCATAAACGGCAAAGGACAAGAACGCGTGGAACTCGGAGAAGACAATGTAAACCTTTTTGTAAATGCCGTAGATTGGCTATCCGACGATACGGGACTGATAAAATTGAGAACCAAAGCCGTAACATCAAGACCAATAGAAGAACTGGACGATAGCACCAAAACATTGCTCAAATACCTGAACTTCCTACTGCCTGTTTTACTCATAATCATTTACGGACTAATAAGAGCACAAAGAAATAAAGTATTAAGAATCAAAAGAACGGGTGAATATTACAAATAAAATATTTGCACTATGGGAAAGAAAAAAAATAACAATGTAATGTACGCCGGTATCCTTCTGCTGCTGGTACTTATATATGCAGGTATCAAACTGACGGATTTTGCACCGGAAAAAAATTTCGATACCGGCTCGTTAGCCATTGACACGGCAAAAGTAGCCAAGCTTTACATCTCGTCACAAGCCGAACCCGGAGGAGTTTATGTGATAAAAGAAAACGGCAAATGGATAGTGAAAAACGATTCTATGCAAGCCGATGCCGACATCAATACCGTTTACAGCATGTTGGCGGAATTGGCCAACCTGAGCATAGAAAGCATTGTAGCCACATCACCGGATAAATGGAAAGACTACGAAGTTACCGACTCCTCCGCTACCGAAGTCAAAGTATTTGATGCAGACGGTAATGTGCTCAAAGATTATTACATAGGCAAATTCAGATTCAAACGAACGGAAACTCCTTACGGAGCAGGCACAAACGGCACTCCTTATACATTTGTACGCACCAAAGACAACGATGAAGTGTATTTGGTAAAAGGCATGCTGGCCATAACATTCAACAGGAATTTCAACAACTTACGCAACCAAATGATATGTAAACTTGTCAAAAGTCAAGTAAATAATATCAAATTCAATATGCCTGCCGATAGCGGATATTCTCTGGTCAAAAAAGATTCGACTTGGCTAATAAACGGTAAAGATACCGCAGATTTTTCAAAAGTAGATGCCTATCTAAACGCCGTAGCATGGCTAAGCGACTCCCATTTCGACGACCAATTCAAACCCGGAAAGGATGCCATATATACCGTGTCGTTTGAAGGCGATAAAATGGCACCTGTCACTATAAGGATTTATCAAAAAGACAGCCTTAACTATGTGGTTAATTCATCCTACAACCCCAATGCATTTTTCGTAACACTAAAAGAGCATCTGGTAAACAGATTGGTAAAACTCGTAAGTTTTTTTACAAAAAAAGAGAAAAAACAGTCATAATATGATTAAAAGTGTTTACTTTTGAAAAATGGAGAATCGAACAAACAAAAATTTATCGATATGAAAGCAAAAAGTTTAATTCTGGCAGTAGCAACTATCTTGTTTGTAGTTGCACCGTGGGCTTCAATAAACGCCCAAACCAAAAAACCCAAAATCACATTTAAAGAAACCGAATACGATTTCGGTAAGTTTCCGGAAGAAAGAGGGAAAGTATCACATTCATTCGAATTTACCAACACCGGAGGAGAGCCGTTGATTATTAATAATGTGCGTTCATCATGCGGTTGTACGGTAACCGACTGGACCAAAAAACCGGTACCTCCAGGAGGTAAAGGCTATATAAAAGCTACCTACAATGCCTCACACAGACCCGGTAAATTTACCAAAACCATCACCGTAAGCTCCAATGCCACCAATCCGGTTGTGGTACTGAGAGTAAAAGGTGAAGTAATGCCCAAAAAGAAAACCTTGAAAGACCTTTATCCGCAAAAATTCAATCAATTGCGTGCAAGAAGCAACCATATTGCCATGATGAAAATGAAAAATACCGAGAAAAAAACCGACTCATTGGAAGTGTTGAACGACTCCGAAGACACCATTACCATAGGATTCCAATTGGTACCCAAGCATTTAACCATCAAAGCAGTACCCGAAAAATTATTACCGCACAAAAAAGGACATATCGTAGTAACATACGATGCCGCCAAAAAGAATGATTGGGGATATGTAATAGACAGGCTTTACATTACCATAAACGGTAAAAGGGTAACTTCCAACAGGCTCAATGTAAGTGCCAATATTACAGAAGATTTTTCCAATGTAGATCCGAAAAAAGCTCCTAAAATCGAATTCGACCACATTGATTACGACTTTGGAGAAGCCACCGACGGAGATGTTGTTATTCACAAATTCCCATTTAAAAACACGGGAAAAAGTGACCTGATGATAAGAAAAGTAAAAGCCAGTTGCGGCTGTACGGCTACCCTTGTTGGCGACAAAGTAATAAAGAAAGGAAAAGAAAGCTACATAGAAGCCAAATTCAACACCAGAGGCCGTGGCGGACACAAACAATACAAAACCATAACGGTAATTACCAACGACCCGCAACATCCTCAAATCATTTTGAGACTGCACGGTTTTGTTAACAAAAAAGAGGCTCAAAAAACGCAACAAGCCGCTCCTGCTAAAAAAGAAGCCCCCAAAGCATCGCCTCAAAACAAATAAAAATAAACAATAACTGTAAAAAAAGCCGGTATGGATGCCGGCTTTTTTATTAGCCCTCCTCAATAACCCGTTAATAATCAAAACAAAAAACAAAAACTCATATTTTTTTCAAAAAAAACAGGAAAAATCTGTTCTCTGTTTGAAAAAAAAGTGTTTAATTTGCACTCGCAATTTTGATTTGCTCTTTGACACTCCCCAGTAGCTCAGCTGGTTAGAGCGACTGACTGTTAATCAGTAGGTCCCTGGTTCGAGTCCAGGCTGGGGAGCAAATCTTTCCTTTGAAAAGCCGCCTAATTTTTCGCAATTTTCATTTTAGCCAAAAATCCGATAGAGAGGGTGTTTTTATTTGAATGTTATTCCTCAGGTCATACTCAACGGGCTTCAACCCCCTCAATTACTCACAATATAATTTCAGGCGTCTGATAATGGCATCTTTACAGACCTCACAAAATCCAGCGGCTTTGAGTTCTTTCATGATACAGGTATGCATCGGGCGGTATAGTCCCTTACTTCTATAACCGGCACCTTCAAACACTCCCACCACATTATAATACTTTGCTTCATCGGGAGTAGGTACAGGTACGGTATCGGGCACCCTGTTTTTCCATTTTTCCTGAAAATTTACCAACGAAGTAATATTCGGCTCCCATGGTTCTATCGTATCCGGATAATAACGGGCATAATCTTCTTCATCGTAATAGTATTCATCGGCCAAACCGGCAAAAGCGTGTCCGAACTCATGCACAAAAACCAATAAAGAGGCAGGGTTATCCACCGAAGTCAACGAAAAAAAATTGAATATACCGCCTCCGCCATACTTATCCGAATTAACCAGCACATATACTTGGTCATGCGGCACCAAATCGGCGTAATCGTAAACAACACGCAAATCGGTAGTGGTCAGATACCTGTCGCTGCCAAAAGTATTGAACGAAGAATTAAAAACCGTTTTCTTATAAATGCCTTTTACAGGGTCGTCGGTACCACTCTCTTCCGATGCCGACAGCACTATCCAAAAGTTTATTTTATCCTTATACGACTTAAACGGTTCGTACCTCAGTAAAAAATCCGCCATTCTTTGGGCATCCGTTTTAAATTTTCCCCTCTCTTCATCAGTATATCCTTCGGCAAGAAAAGCAATATCCAGTCTTTTCCCGTAAGACAAGGAATCGCCCCTTAGTAACTCATGCGGAGCATAAGCATAAGCTTCTTCATGCTTTATCATATAATAATCCGGAGCTACATAATATTCCGCCATCTTTTTCAATTTCCAAGAAGTAAAATCACGCGAATAGAAAACCACTTTAACCGTAGCCAACGGATACGGTATTTCCACTACCTCGTAAAACGATAATATTTTATTGTGGGCTTCGGGCAATCGTTGCCATTCTTTGAAAAGCGAATTAAAACCTCTGGAATAAATCAACTTTCCGGTTGCCGAATCATACACCTCTACATAATTGTTACCATAATTTTTCCAATCTGTCAAATGCTTACGGCTACCGCTCCAATACGGAAGCGCTTTCATATCTATAACGGACATGAATTCTTGGGTAGCATTACCGGAATGTATCAAATCTATCCTTAAAGTCTTGTTCGAGAAAAAGGAAGTAAAAGCAATGCCTGTTTGGGCAACACTATTTTTGACAACGACTATCGTGGCAACTAACAAAAAAAACTTTTTCATTTACGCATCAAATATTTAGGCTTAATCACACCCAGTTTTGCAAACATATATTGAAACGAGACCCCCAGCACTCCCAAACCGTATTTAATGCTTCTGATAAGATTTATAGAAGAGGCTTCCTCAAAATATCTGGTGGGGCAAGTTATCTCCGCAATTTCAAAGCCTGCATAAAATATTTGTGCAATCATTTGATTGTCAAACACAAAATCATCAGAATTGGCATGATAATCCACAGTCTCCAATACCCTGCGTGAAAATGCCCTGTAGCCGGTATGGTATTCCGACAATTTTTGATTCATCAGCACATTTTGCACAAAAGTAAGAATACGGTTTGCCACATATTTGTACAAAGGCATACCTCCCTTCAACGCTCCCTTGCCGAGAATACGCGAAGCAAATACCACATCGTACACCTCATTAGCTATAAGGTACGCCATAGAAGGTATGAGTTTGGGCGTGTATTGGTAATCGGGATGTACCATAATCACAATATCCGCCCCTATTGCCAGTGCTTTGTCGTAACAACTTTTCTGATTGCCTCCGTACCCCTTGTTTTTTTCATGAACCACAATATGATTTATTCCCAATTCCTTGGCCTTCGCCACAGTATTGTCCTTGCTTTTGTCGTCCACCAAAATCACTTCGTCCACAATATCCTTCGGAATTTCATTATAGGTTTGTTCCAAAGTTTTTTCGGCATTATAAGCCGGCATTACTACCACTATTTTTTTATCCTTAATCATTGCCGACAACAGTTTATTTGATTATAGTACCGACTTTTTTGCCCGAGATTATTTTAGCAAAGTTTCCGGCATCGGTAGAATCATATACCAGTATGGGCATTTTGTTTTCCTTGCACAAAGCAAAAGCCGTCAGATCCATCACTTTGAGTCCTTTTACGATAACCTCGTCAAACGACAATTCTTCGTATTTTACCGCATCGGGATTTTTTTCCGGATCGTCGCTGTACACTCCGTCCACTCTGGTACCCTTCAACAAAATGTCCGCTTCAAGCTGAATAGCCCGCAGAGCAGCCGCACTATCCGTCGTAAAATAAGGATTGCCCGTGCCTCCGGCAATAATAACCACCTTGCCGGCCTCCAAGTCCTTTATCGCTTTTTCTTTCACAAACGGCTCTCCAATAAATTGAATGACAAACGATGTATATAAAACGGCCTCGATACCATGGTGCAACAAAGCGTCTTTTAAGGCCATGGAGTTGATTACCGTTGCCAACATTCCCATATAATCTCCGGTAACCCTGTCGGTACCGGATTTTTCACCGCTTACGCCTCTGAAAATATTGCCGCCCCCCAGCACTACGCCAACCTGAATGCTGTTATCAATTGCACTTTTTATTTGAGAAACATAATTTATCAATCTTCCTTCATCTATTCCTTGTCCGGAGTCATTCCCCAGAGATTCGCCACTCAATTTCAACAAAATTCTTTTGTACATACCTCCTAAATTTTACGGCAAAGGTATTATTTTTTTGAAAATTATGACATTCCACTTCTGGCAAGTTGAACAAAA
>CAYMVE010000064.1:0-10869 GCA_964393715.1 uncultured Bacteroidales bacterium
ACATATTCTCCAACATCACATCCTTGTGAATTGGAAATCCTTGCTTGGTAGGTTCCGTTTCCGTATCCCAAGTCCGATACATTTAAAGTACTATCCGTTGCTCCCGGAATGGCTACACCTTCGTAATACCATTGCCAGTTTCCAGAGGCTCCGCTACTGGCATGAAGAATCATATTATTGGTACATAAATGTCCTGTGGCTGTAATATCTACGGAACTGAACGCGTCAACTTCATTAAGTACAAGATTATCTAAATAATAGTAGGTATAGTCCGAGGTAGAATTGCATGGTGGACCAAATGTCAAAGCATATATGTCTTGTGTAGGAGTAAAAGATACGGTTAGATTCATCCATTCAAAAGAATCAAAGTGAACATGTACACTTGTGAGTTCTTGCCAAGAACCTTGTCCTACCGGGCAATCAGTGTCACTAAAAGGCAAATTGTTACAATCGGTTGCTCCGAAAAATGTTAAATTAAAATCCGGGGACATATTAGAGGGGCCAATCCAGAAATTCAGTATGTATTCATGGTTGGCAAGCATGGGTTCGGATAAACAGGCTCCTATGTATTCTTGCCATCCTTCCATATTAATGAAGCCTACATAACCATCTCCATCAGGAGCTGGCTGTGGTGGGAGACCAGCATAATAGTTACCACTGGTTCCACATGTGTTCCAATAATCTGAAGTGGCCTCAGATGCTTGTATCCAAGTGTCTGCACAATATAATTCACTAAAATCATCCGGACAACAGCTTCTCTCCTCAAAACTAGGGTTGGGAATCATGGAAGGAACGGTAGTTGTGAAGCCGTCACAATCGCAATCTCCGTCATTTAAGTCTATTAGTCCGTCTCCGTCATCATCTATACCGTTATCACATATTTCTTGTCCCATGGTTACGGAGGCGGTGAGAATGATGATGAAAAGTAAATTTATTATTTTTTTCATGGTGCTATAAATTGTTAATATATCACATTAATATTTCCGCTTTCTTCGTGATATTTTCCGAGTTTGTCATAGAATTGGGCATGCCATACATAAATGCCCGGTTGTACTTTTTTATGGTTACGAGCTATGCCGTCCCAAGTATCGGTAAGTTTTTGGGTTTGCCAGATTATACCGCCCCATCGGTCGTATATGGTAAACAAATAATGCTTTTCATCAATATTTCTTCCATACACTTTTAACAAATCATTGACACCATCATTATCAGGAGTAAATGCTGTTGGTACATAAAATGTGTAAATATCATTGACTACCAGCAAATAGGTGGTGGTGTCTTTACAACCCTTGTCGCTTTCTACATATAACGATACCAAGTAAGTGCCGGTGTCCCGATATGTGTGGAACGGATTGAGGGCCAATGAACTGTCTCCGTCTCCGAAAGACCATGCAAAGTGGGTCCCGTTTACAGATTGGTTGATAAAGTTTACATGTGGATTGATTATATAAACGGTGGATGGTTGGGTAATGAAATGAGCTACCGGATCGGGATAAACTTCTATAAAATCCGGTTTGGTAAGGCTGGTTTTGCATCCTTTGTCCGTAATTACGGTAAGATTTACATCGTATACCCCCGAAGTGGTAAAGGTGTGCGATATAATATTTCCGTTGTAAATGCCTGTACTGTCTTCAAACACCCAGAATGCTTGATAACCCGGATGAGCGGCGTTATTGTTAAAGGTGACGGTGAGCGGGCTACATCCCGCGTTGGTATCTGTGGAAAAGGATAAGGCAGGTACGGGGTAAACCCCTATACTGATATTTTGAGTAGCTTGACTTCCGCAAATATCTTGTACGGTTACGGTGTAATTGTGGTTGATTGAAGTGGGATAGACGGTAATGGGCGGATAGGTAATGTCAGAATTTAAAAACAGATTGAACGGTTCCAAGCCGCCTGATATTTCGGTGTTAATTATGACGGATTCTCCCGGGCAAACGCTGTCTTTTTCAGGAATTGCGGTAAGTTTTAAGGTGTCCGGTATTATGATGTGTATAGTTCTGGGATCGGTTTGGCAACCGCTGGCATCGGTTATATATACCCAGTAGGATTCATTACCGTTTACTTCTATAGATATAAGTTGATTTGTGTCGCCTGTATTCCAGTGGAATTGGTAAGGATATACACCTCCGGTTGCAGCTACATATAGGGTAGTGGAATCATGATTACAGGCTCGCAAAGTATCCGGTACGCTTATCACTAGCGGATCGGGTTCGTACACATGGGCTTGTGCGGTATCGGTACATCCGCCTTGGTCGGTTACGGTTACCGAGAAATGTCCGTTTGATAAGCCGAATAAATCGGCATTTTCGCTACCGTTGTTCCATAAATAAGAATAAGGGGCACGACCTCCGGTAACATAAGATTCTATTTGACCGTTGTTTGAACCATTGCAGGTAGGGTTGATAGCTGTCAAATTAATTTCCAAAGGATATGGATTGAATAGGGATACAATCGTAGTGTCGGAAAAACAGCCGTTGTTATCTACCCATAGTGATATGGTGTGAACGCCCGGAGTATCCCAATTTACATCAATGGGGCCAGGACCGTCTTCGGTAGATGCCGTTCCTCCGTAAAAATTCCAGTGGTAGGTAGAGTTGGGACCGGTTACTCCTATGTATTCTACGGTAGTTCCGTCGCCGTAGCAATTAATGGTGTCTACAGTAAAAGGAGCATTGGGCGGTAAAATAAAGGTTATATGTACGGTATCGTAACTATCACAATTTAGGGATGTGTCGGTTTCATGCAAAACAAAGGTGTAATTTCCGGCCAAATTGACATTAACAAATCCGGTTGGGTTGGTTATGTCGGAAAAAGAAGAGGTTCCTCCACTCGGAGCGGCTATCATACTCCATTCTCCCACTCCGTTTTGTGATGATAAGGTACCTTGTAGGTGATATTGGTATCCACATACATCGTTGTCCGGTCCGGCATTGGGAGAAGGTGTTGGTACCACCGTGACGGTATCAACGGAAACCTCGGAATCACAACCTTCCGAGCTGACCACTTGTAGTATAATGGTAGCATTTCCCAGGTTATTCCAATGAACGATATAAGGACCTTGTCCGTTTCCTGATATGATTTCAGCACCCGAACCGAAGTCCCAATTGTAGGTATCGTCTGCATCTCCTGTTCCGGCATAAGTTATGGTAGTGCTATTGGCAGAACAGATAGTATCGTCGGATATAGTAAAGTTTGAGGTCGGGATAGGATTGACGGTAATAGGGATAGAGGCAGTGTCGGAATCGCAAAATGCGGTTAAAACAAGTGTGGTAGTATAATTGCCGGGAGTATCGTACCGGACTTGATATGGTCCGTATCCGTTGCCGGATAATACTGTAGCTTGCTGCCCAAAGTCCCAAAGGTAAGTAATTCCTGTATCATTTTCATTTCCACCCGTATAGGTATAGGTGATAACCGAACCCGCGCATATTGAGGTTTGGTTGGCGGTAAAGGATGCATTTACCAAAGGTTCATCCACAATTGCCATCTGGATAGTGTCTTGAAAACCGCATCCGGTTTCATAGATAATCAATACGGTTTCGGTTCCTTCGGGCACATAATCTTCGTAAGGATGAAGTACCAAAGTGATGGAATCCTGTCCGGCAGGAATAAATACCGATGTGTTTATGGGTTCGTAGTCCGTTCCATAGGTGGCTGTTCCGGCAAAGGTTATGTTGAAAGTGGTGTCGTTGGTGGCATTGTCCCGATGAAAAGTAACAAAGGCATCCACGCAGTTTTCAATGGCATAGTTTAATCCATTGGCAGAAAATCCCAAATCCCAATTTACCCCATCTGCAACAAAACTACTGGCTTCTAAAAATACTCCGGAATCATAAATGCCGTCACCGGCATCGGCGATGGCTATTTTTATGTGATAAGTCTGACACGGAACAACATCCGCTTCGGCTGTTAAAATAACGGTTTTTCCATCGTAAACGATTGTGCTGCTGCTACTGTTGTCTATGTAGTACTGAGAATTGGTATAATCATTTACATTGTCGATAGTTACAGGGGTAGAGGTGCCCGGAATAAGAGCCATGTTATAGTTGGAATAGTTTCCGCCATTCGGATTGGGACCTGTCAAAAAAAAGGCAAAAGCATCGTTGTAGCCACTGTTTACAAATTCCGGATATTCTTCCGAGCCGAATATGTACCGGAATTCCACATGATTGGCTTCCGTATAAAAATCAAATTCCAATATAGCGGCATCGTAAGTGGTGGCATTTGCTAAAGAATTTAGCGAACCATCACCGCTTCCTCCTTCATTTGTACTGGCAAAAGAGCTGCCACTTTGGGGAATGTCTGTTACATTCCCGCTGGATAGCACAATTCCCCTGTCGAATCCGAGGTCGGTATTGTTTCCGTCGGAAAATTCCCCGATTTGTTGCGAATTGCCGGAAAATGTTATGTTGGAAACAACGACTCCTCCGCCTAATAATACATTTTGTACATAATATGAAGCACTGTTTCCCGTAGAAACAACAAGTTGGCTTTGCCCGTGAAAAGTGAGCAGGAAGGCCAAAAATGTGATAAAAGATTTCAGTTTCATTGTAGAAGTTGAATGGTTTTTCATATAAAAAGACTAAAAAGTATTATCTTCGTTGCGTTTTTTAATTGAAAATAAATGCTTAATTGCAAAATAAAAACAATTTTTCCGAAGAAACTAAAAAAAAGTGCTTTTTATGTCTTTTTTTTGATAGAGGGACTGCATCTTTGGGCACAAGAACCCATAAAGGTGACCGGCAAAGTAATTACAAACGATTCGATTGTGGTACCTTATGTAAATATTCTTATTCTCAACCGCTATAAAGGGACAATTGCTGACAGGACGGGAAAGTTTTCTTTTGTATGCAATCAACATGATACTTTGGTTTTTTCCAGAGTCGGATTCAAGAGTAAATATTATATCGTTCCGGAAACAGATGCTACTGAGATAGATGAAATTGTAATTATGGAAAGGGATACGGTCTATTTGAAAGAGGTAACCGTTTTGCCGTGGAAAAATTATGAGGAGTTCAAACATGCGGTTTTGACGACTCATCCTCCTCAGACTGCCAAAGAGAAAGCGGAAAATAATTTGAATACACTTGCGTTACAGATGTGGTATGAAGATGAAGTGCTTGATATACCGAGTGCTCCGGCTGCTTATAAAAATTATGTCTATAAAGAATTTGTGAATCCTATGTATTACCGGGGGCAACTTATGCCGAATCCGCTTACCAATATTGTGGCGTGGTACCAACTTATTAAGGCTATACAAGAAGGTTGGTTCAAAAAAAACAAATACCGAAAAGAAAAGGTAGAATGGGAAAATTTTCTGGAAAACCAACACATAAAATGATAGGAGAAATGCTTATTATTGCCGGCATTGTATTGATTATTGCCGGTGTTTTGTGGATATCCGGTTTGAAGTTGTTTTCTTGGTTCGGGAATTTGCCCGGTGATATAAAGGTGGAAAAACCCGGTTTTTCTTTTTATTTTCCCTTGACCTCGCTCATAGTTATTAATGCTGTGTTATATTTTTTGTCATGGCTTTTTAGAAAAATTTTTTGAAAATTGGTCCATAGGGTACAAAATATTTGTTGGCCGAAAGCGTTATTCAAAGAAAAAATAAGCCTATGGAAGACAATTCTAATTTTTTTAAGTTATTACTTGTGGACGAATCGGAAAGCGGAGCGTTATCCGCACTGAATCCGGAAGAAAAGGAGCTTGTTTTAATGTTTCAATATTCCGATGTTATCAAGTTGTTGGAAAAAGAGAAAAAACATTTTTTGAAGAAAAAACCGCATCAGCATTCGTTAGAGAAAATTTTATTACATTTAGCGCACTAATGCTAAATGCTAAAAGATGACGCTTGCTGATATTCGCAACAAGTTTCCTATTTTGAGCCGGAAAATAGGAAAGCACGATTTGGTGTATTTGGATAATGCGGCAACCACCCAAAAACCGGTAGAGGTAATTACGGCGGTACGGGAAATTTACGAACAATCCAATGCCAATATTCACCGCGGTAACCATTATCTAAGCAACTATCTTACCGGAGCCTATGAGGAGGCACGAACCAAGGTGAAAAATTTTATCAATGCCTCGTCCGAAAAAGAAATCGTTTTTACTTCGGGAACTACGGCATCCATAAATTTGTTGGCTTATTCCTTCGCGGAAAAGTTTTTGAAAGAAGGGGACGAAATTATAACTACGCAGTTGGAGCATCACTCCAATATTGTCCCTTGGCAAATAGTGTGTGTGCGGAAGAATGCCATTTTGAAACATATTCCAATAAAAGGGGAGGGGAGCTTGGGTTTGGACTTGTTGGACTCGCTGATAACCCCCAAAACCAAACTTGTTACGCTGGCACATGTAGCCAATAGTACAGGAGCTGTAAACGATATTCGGAAAGTAATTGAAATAGCCCATGGAAAAGGTATTCCGGTTTTAGTGGATGCGGCCCAGTCTATCCAGCACATTCCTATTAATGTGCAGGAATTGGGGTGTGATTTTCTGGTTTTTTCCGGACACAAGATTTACGGGCCTACCGGGATAGGAGTACTATACGGTAAGCAGTCTTATCTGGAAGAGTTGCCGCCGTTTATGGGAGGAGGCGAAATGATAGACCGTGTTACTATGGAAAAGACCACTTATAATCGGTTGCCGTTCAAATTTGAGGCTGGTACGCCTAATTATGTGGGAGCCATAGGTTTGGGGGTGGCTTTGGAGTTTGTAAACAAGGTCGGTTTTGATTTTATAGCACGGCACGAGGCCGAATTGTATGCCAAAGCCCTAGACATGTTGGGTAGAAACAAACATATAAGACTGCTTGGAATTGATGGCACCAATATTTCCGCATTATCTTTTGTGCATGATAAGATTCCGTCAGGCGACTTGGGGATATTGCTTGATAAAATGGGCATAGCGGTGCGAACCGGTTCACATTGTGCCCAACCGGCTATGGAGTTTTTTGGGGTAAGTGGAACGGTAAGGCTTTCTTTTGCCGTGTACAATACCTTGGAGGAAATTGAAGTGTTTGCAGAGGCATTACACAGAATAGAGCAAATGTTTATTTGAGATGTATGCTTGGCTGATAATAAGTGTGGTTTTCGGATATTTTGCTTTGCTATTGTCGGTAGCTTATTTTACTTCGCGCAAAGCGGATAACGAAGATTTTTTTGTTGGAGGGCGTAAGTCTTCATGGTGGTTGGTTTCTTACGGAATGATAGGAGCCTCATTGTCGGGGATTACTTTTATTTCCGTGCCCGGTTGGGTACTGACCAACCAATTTGCTTATTTTCAGATGGTTTTGGGATATGTATTGGGATATGCTTTTATTGCACTCGTATTGCTTCCGGTGTATTACCGCCTCAGATTGACTTCCATTTATTCCTACTTGGGAGAGCGATTCGGCCCTGTGAGTGAAAAGACCGGTTCGGTATTTTTCCTAATATCCCGCCTTATCGGGGCTTCTTTACGGCTTTATGTGGTGGTAAGCGTGCTGCATTTTTTGGTGTTGGATGCGTTGGGGGTACCGGTTTGGCTGACCGTAATAATGACCATTATGCTGATATGGATTTATACCTATCGCGGTGGCATAAAAACCATTGTATGGACCGATACCTTACAGACGACTTTTATGTTGTTGGCGGTAGCCGGGACTTTTATCATTTTATTGAAGGAAGCGGGATGGAGTTTTGGAGATTTTTGGCAACAAATGAGTTCCGAAGGGATTTCAAAAACTTTCTTTTTCGAGGATTGGAAAGACGGGCGGTTTTTTTGGAAGCAATTTTTCAGCGGAGCTTTTATTACTATTGTGATGACGGGCTTGGATCAGGATATGATGCAGAAAAATTTGAGTTGTAAGACTTTGAGTGAAGCGAAGAAAAATGTATATGGATTGTCGTTGAGTTTGGTGGTGGTCAATTTCATTTTTTTGTTGTTGGGGGCTTTGTTGGTATTGTATGCGAGAAAGTCCGGTATAGCAGTTGCCGATTCGGACAATTTGTATTCTGCTGTCTTGATGCATACCGGCAGCCGTTTTTTGTTGGTAGTGTTTGTAGTCGGATTGATTGCTGCGGCTTTTTCCAGTGCCGATTCGGCTTTGACGGCTCTTACCACATCTTTTACCATAGACATCTTGGAAGCAGACAAAAAAATGGATAGCAAGGGACTTCAAAAAGTCAGAATTATATCCCATTTACTTATTTCCGGATTGGTTATTGGAGTGGTTTTGCTTTTTGCCGCTATAAAAAACGAAGCGGTTATCAGCAGTTTGTTCAAGATTGCCGGATATACTTACGGACCGTTGTTAGGATTGTATTTTGCCGGGTTGTTTACCCGTATCAAGGTTAATGATTGGCTGGTGCCGTTGGTGGCCGTTTTGTCCGTAGGTATTACTTACTGGGTGGCACAGAACATTTCCCATATTTTGGGTGGATATAAAGTCAGCTTCGAGCTGCTTATTTTCAATGGTTTAGTAACTTTTTTGCTGCTATTGCTTTTCCGCAGAAAGCGGCATTAGTCATTCAGTTTGAGCACGGCTAAAAAAGCTTGTTGGGGCACTTCCACTTTTCCGACTTGTCGCATTTTCTTTTTACCCTTCTTTTGTTTTTCAAGGAGTTTTCGTTTTCTGGAAATATCGCCGCCATAGCATTTGGCCGTTACATCCTTGCGATAGGCTTTGATGGTTTCTCGTGCAATAATTTTGGCACCTATTGCGGCTTGTATAGCGATGTCAAATTGTTGTCGGGGGATAAGTTCTTTGAGTTTTTGGCACATTTTTTTTCCGAATTGGAAAGCATTGTCTCTATGGATAAGTGCCGAGAGGGCATCCACTTGTTGTCCGTTCAGCAATATATCCAACTTTACCAAATCGGAAGGACGGTATCCTATGTGATGATAATCGAATGAAGCGTATCCACGCGATATGCTTTTCAGTTTGTCGTAAAAGTCAAAAACGATTTCGCTTACCGGCATTTCAAAATTCATTTCTATTCGGGTAGGTGTAATGTAAGTTTGATTAACCAGTTTGCCGCGTTTGTCTATGCATAGGTTCATTATAGGACCTATAAATTCCGATTTGGTAATGATTTGGGCGCTTATGTACGGTTCTTCTATGTGGTCTATTTTGTTTTGAGGCGGTAGTTCCGAGGGATTATAGACATCTATTACTTCCCCGTTTTTCATGTACACTTTGTACAGCACATTGGGGACGGTGGTAATTACATCCACATTAAATTCCCTGTCGAGCCTTTCTTGTACGATTTCCATGTGAAGCAGCCCTAAAAAACCGCAACGGAAACCAAATCCGAGAGCTAAAGAATTTTCCGGTTCAAAGACCAAAGAAGCATCGTTCAGTTGTAATTTTTCCAGAGAATCCCGCAAGAGTTCGTAATCGTCACTGTCGATGGGATAAATGCCGGCAAAGACCATAGGTTTTACATTCTTGAAGCCTTCTACTGGAGTGTCGCAAGGTGTGGCTACATGTGTGATGGTATCGCCGACTTTTACTTCGCGTGAGTTCTTGATGCCGGATACGATATATCCCACATTGCCGGCTGTTAGTTCTGCCGTGGGATGATAATCCATTTTGAGTACCCCTATTTCTTCGGCTTCGTATTCGCGTCCGGTATGGTAAAATTTTACCGAATCTCCTTTTTTTAGCGTGCCGTTGAATATTCTGAAATAAGCGATAATCCCTTTGTAGGGGTTAAATAACGAATCGAAAATGAGAGCTTGCAAAGGGGCGTTGGGGTCGCCTTGGGGAGCAGGGACTCTTTTCACAATGGCTTCCAAGATATTTTGCACGCCTTGTCCGGTTTTGGCGCTGGCTTCTATTATTTCGTCTCTGTCGCATCCAATCAAGTCCACAATTTGGTCTTTTACTTCTTCGGTCATGGCTTGGGGAAGGTCTATCTTGTTTACTACCGGAATGATTTCCAAATCGTAGTCAATGGCTTGATAAAGGTTGGCTATGGTTTGTGCCTGAATGCCTTGTGTGGCATCTACCACCAGCAAAGCACCTTCGCAAGCGGCAATTGCCCGGGATACTTCATAACTGAAATCTACATGGCCGGGAGTATCTATCAGGTTGAGAACATAGTCTTTGCCTTCGTGTTGGTAGTTCATTTGTATAGCGTGGCTTTTTATGGTAATGCCTCTTTCTCTTTCGATATCCATATCATCCAGAACCTGATCTACCAGTTCTCTTTCGCTTATGGTATTGGTTATTTGTAGCATTCTGTCGGCAAGGGTACTTTTACCATGATCTATGTGTGCTATGATGCAAAAGTTTCTGATGTTGTCCATATCCAGTGAAGTGTTTTGGGGTGCAAAGATACAAGATTATAACCAAATTTGCTATTGAAATGCGGAGGGAAAAATTATTTTGGGATACAAAGACCCGAAATCTTCTGGAAGCTATTGGGGTGGATTGTGTATGGAGTATTCCACGCTACTCTGCTGTTTGGGAATGACTGCCCGCCAAAAATCCTGACGGAATTTTTTACTTTGGAAAAGTATTTGGGGCACTATTGAGAAAAAATGTTAAATTTGTCTAATGAAACCTAATAATAACAACATGAGACGGTATTTTTTCTTTTTGCTGTTTTCCGTTTTACTCTTCCGGAGTTACGGACAAAAAATATATAAAGTCGCCCATGAATATCAAGCGGACATCAAGGTATATAGTGTCAATCATGAATATCAAGCCGATTTGAAGGTTTATGTGGTGCCTCATGAATATCAGGCCAAAGGGAATAAAGGGCTGTGGTTTTTTGTGGAGCATGAATATCAGGCCGATAAAAAGGTATATTTCGTAGAACACGAGTATCAGGCCGATTTGAAAATATTTTTCGTGGAACACGAATATCAAGCCGG
>CAYMVE010000065.1:0-10703 GCA_964393715.1 uncultured Bacteroidales bacterium
CCAACGTATCATTACCGATACATTTATACACATTTTTATATTTTTCTCTGATGATGATGCTGTTCAAATACATTTTATTTTTCCCGTAATATTTGTAATAGGTATGTTTTAAGGTGAAAAAATCGTTGGGGCTATTGGGGACTAATGTAAATGTAACCAGCGTCCAATTGCCGCAAATAATGCCTGTTTGCGTAGGTGCTACGGATGTTTGTCGAATAATTTTGCCTTTTTGTGAAGCATTTTCGGTAAGTATTATTTGGACAAATGCGACATCAAATCCTTTGTTGTAATACCAAAAACTTAATTCATACGGCTTGCCGGGCATCATATCTTTGGCAGAAAAAGCAAAAATATTTTCGTTTGACTCTATGGGCATAACAAGACTTACTTTACCAATAAGACTCACTGTATTCGTAACTTCTTTTCCGTGGATTTCGTGAAAAAATGTGCCGGGTGGCACTAACCAATCATCCATCTTCACTAAAGAATCTTTTTCGTTATTAAATTGTCTAAAAACATTAATAACCCTTGTTTTTTTATCAATTGGATAATATTCATACAGGTCATAATTCCTGCCCTTGTACAAAGGTTTACATTTTAGGGTTAAAAATTTTTGCTGCAACGAATCTATTTGGGAAGAATGCGAATAAACTACCAAAAGCGGTTTGTTTTTCTGTAATTTTTTCAGAATAGGTTTTGGACACCCATCCGGCGAAAACAATTGCCGCCACATCTTTCCCGGAGTAACAGCAGGACGAGATAATATGGCATTGGCAATGGGTAGATGCAAATATCGGTTGGTAAGATAGCCCAAAAGTTCTGTTTTATCATCTGCCGGCGGCACATAAGGATTTGTGTACTTTACATAATAAGGCAAGATGAGAGCGGCTGCATATTTCCCTGCATCCATTTTTACAAAATCTTTATAAGGTAAAGGAATATTGGCAAATGCTAAAATATTTTTGTTTTTTACAAACTTTGATTCGTAAGAATGGTATCCGGTTGCTTCCATGCTGAAAATTATACCAGCCCCAATAACCGCTACATTTCTTAACCACTCTTTTTTTACGGCTCTATCCAACCACCAAAAAGCAAAAACTCCCGCTACATAATAAAATACCCAGGCAAACCTTCCGATTCCCGTAAATTGTTTGAAAGCTGGCACTATATCCAGCAAAAAACTTAAATGATATTTGAACGGAAAGCCAAAAGAGTAAAATAGCACCAATACAGATGCAACCAAATAAAGCCCAATGCTCTTAAAACCTTCATATCTCCTTATGCGTCTGAAATTAAAAACCAGTACCAACAATGCTACATCCGTAACCAATCCGATATAATTTCCTACTCTTCCCCAAGAAAGTTCAGGGACATTAAAATTATAAAAGAAGTAAAAAAGCGATTTGAACGGACCGAAAAGCGGCACAAAAACAAAAAAGGGATGTGAAGCATATTCAGCCGTAAATGCAAAATTTATCCTGTCTCCGGGATATATATCGTTTAGTTGTACCACTACATAGAAAATAAATACAGGCAATAAAACTTGTAGCGAAAAATACACAACCATTTGCTTCACCTTAGCTCCTCCGTATTTTGAAAGCAACCGCACCACATAAACAGCCGTGTAAAACAAAACCAACGACATTCCGTCGTATCCATGCGTACCCAACCAGAAAAAAACATTCAATGCAATAATAAAAGACCATAGAAGTTTTCGATTAGATTGAAAAAAAATCTCTAAAAGGAGCCAACCCAAAGGGATAACCAAGGTATAGGATAACGCCAAATGTCCGAATTTCCACAAAAGCACTTGCGAAGACAATACGGTAATAGAAAAAGCACCGAAAACAGAGGAAACAACGGACACTTCAAACTTCCGGAACAAAAAGAATAAAATAAAAGCGGTAAAAGGTAACGACCATACCAATAAAATATTTAAAAAGGTAACTGTACCGTCTTTCAAAGAAGGGAAAACTGATGATACGGCCTTGTAAACTGTAACGATAAAGGGATGAATATCGGTAAACATCAACGATTCGCCCCACGGATAATAATTCGCATCATACTGAGTATAAGACGAATCTATATTTACATGATACCAAAAATTCGTGTAATTTTTTATGCCGTCACCTGTTACCGACACCATGTATTCCGACGGCGAAAAAAGAAGTTCACCGTAAAATTTGCTCAAAAATCCGGCTACCGCTACAAAAGCAATTATTGCAAACACTATTTCTTTCCGGTGCTTTTTCATCTCAATACAGATATATCGGTTGCGGAATGCTGTCAGTATAAAATTCCACACGCAATTTTTTTACAGAAAATCTACTATTGTCTTTGTTCCAAAAATAAACATGTCCTACATATTCAGAACGAGCCACAAAATCCGAAAGATAAAAAACAAACTCAACCTCTTGCCAAAAACCCGTATCTGTCAAGCATTTTTGCAATTCGTATTTTTTCCAATATACTGTTTTTTCCCGGTCTTTCACCTCAAAAACCAGCGGAATGGTAATGTCGTAATTATGTGGATTTATTGTTCCCACAACCTTTACGGACTTAATATTTTTTCTTGCCAATAGCGTATCGGCAAAATCAACCTTAAAATGACAATTCAAAAATTCCACACCGGGTTGGTAAGCCAATTTATCATAATGTTTTTCTTTGACCCATATCGGTTTGGGCTGATTTCGCTGCTCTTCGTAAATTTTATAATTGTTTACAAAAGCGAACAACATCACAAATCCGGTTATTACGACAATTAAATTTTTGAGGATATGGTTATCCCTTATCTTCATAACATAGCAATTACTTTGTCTTTGACTTCTGCCGGAAATATGATGTAGTGTTTCTCGCTCGATTTGGAAAACATATTGATGTTCAAAATCTCGGTTACTTTTGAAACCGGAATGGCTTTGCCTCTTGTAAATATTTTAATTTCATCGTCTTCCGATGCCGTTTTGGGAAGCACTATTTTGTCGTTTATAAAATAATATTCCACTTCGTCACCAGTCAGATTCAATTCTTTGGCAATAAGCTCTTCTATTTTTTTCAGTTTGTAATAATCAAAAGCCGTGTCTTTGAAAATTATTTTGAACAGTTTGCGGTTGAGCAGGCGTTGTGAAAGTTCCGACAAAATTTTGTCCCGACTGTATGCCCATACTTTCAAGGCACTCATTATATCGTAATCGTCCAATAGGGTAAAAGCCTCCAATACCGTTAGTTTCCGGTCGTATAACGAGATTTTTTCATTAAAGTCGTTTATGGTAACCTCATTTTTCAAAAAGAACTCGAGGGGTGGAGAGGCAAATAAATCGTGTCCGGTTTGAGCTAGTGTTTTGGCTCTTTTCAGCACCTTGATAAGCATTTGTTCGGCTATGGTAACGGTTTTGTGAAGATATACTTGCCAATACATCAACTCTCTGGCTATCAAAAAGTTCTCTACGGAATGCAATCCTTTTTCTTCCACCACCAGATTATTGCGATAAACATTCAGCATTTTGATAATGCGTTCAGTACCAATCACGCCTTCCGATACCCCGGTAAAAAAACTATCCCTTTTCAAATAATCGAGCCGGTCCACATCCAAATTGCTGGAAATAAGGTCGTGTAAAAATTTTTTGGGGTGCCGGTTCTGAAACAGGTCTATTGCGGTTTCCAATTCGTATTCCTTGGCCAACTCGTGCATTATTTTCAGTGAAATATCTTCGTGCGACACATTCACTATGGAATGTTCCAAAGCATGAGAAAACGGTCCGTGTCCAATATCATGGAGCAAAATAGCCTGTTTGGCGGCCAAGGCTTCATTTTCGCTTATGGCTACCCCTTTTTGACGCAATACATTTATAGCTAAACTCATTAGGTGAGTAGCTCCGAGTGTATGGTGGAACCGGGTGTGCAGAGCGCCCGGATAAACATAATAGGTAAGTCCGAGTTGTTTTATCCTTTTCAGGCGTTGGAAAAATTTGTGTTCAATGAGTTCTATCAAGTCTTTTTCGAGTACACTGATGAATCCGTAAACCGGGTCATTCAGTATTTTGTTCTTTTTTATCATGATTTTCCGGTTTGTGTTTGTCCGATACCGGTATCAGTCCGGCTTCCGTTCCGAGTCGTATCATCAAGCGGTAGGCTTCGGCATAATCATTATGTATTTCTCCGTCCAAAATGGCTTCTTTTATGGCATTTTTAATTTCTCCAATCAATTTTGACGGTTTTATGCCGAAGGTTTCCATGATGATTTCCCCGCTAATGGGCGGTTGAAAGTTTCGTATTTTGTCTTTTTCTTCTACTTCGATGAGTTTTTGACGCACTTTCTTAAAATTGTTCAAGAAGCGTTTTACCTTCTCGTCGTTTTTGGAAGTGATGTCGGCTTCGGCCAGTGTCATCAAATCGTCGATGTCGTCTCCCGCTTCGTACAATAATCTTCTTACGGCCGAATCCGTAACGGTATCTTCCACAAGGCTTATGGGACGCATGTGCAATCTGACAAGTTTTTGAACATACTTCATTTTCTCGTTCAGCGGCATTTTCATTTTTTTGAAAATTTCGGGAATCATTTTGGCACCCACCATTTCGTGTCCGTAGAAGGTCCAGCCGTGTTCAGGGTCAAACCTTTTGGTTCTTGCCTTGCCTATATCATGCAAAAGGGCAGCCCAGCGCAACCAAAGGTTATCTGTTTTCGGAGCAATATTGTCCACCACTTTGATGCTATGGTAGAAATTGTCTTTGTGTGCAATGCCGTTGATTTCTTCCACCCCTTTCAGGCGGTAGAGTTCCGGAAAAATGATTTCCAGCAATCCGGTATTGAGCAACAGTCTAAAACCTTTGGAAGGTAGCGTTGCCATTATGATTTTGTTGAGTTCATCGATAATGCGTTCTTTGGATACTATTTTTATTCGTTCTCGATATTTTTTTATAGCTTCGTAGGTCTTTGGGTGAATCACAAAATCCAGTTGTGTGGCAAACCGGATGGCACGCATCATTCTAAGCGGATCGTCGTCAAATGTTTTATTGGGGTCGAGGGGGGTTCTGATTATTTGGTTTTTCAGGTCTTCCATGCCGTTGAACGGATCGAGCAAATGACCGAAATTATCTTTTTGAAGGCTGATAGCCAAGGCGTTGATAGTAAAATCTCTCCGGTATTGATCATCTTCCAAGGAACCTTCCTCCACCATAGGTTTTCGTGAGTCTCGGGTATAGGATTCTTTGCGGGCTCCTACGAATTCTATTTGCCGGTCTTTGTAATAAAACATAGCGGTACCGAAATTTCTAAATACGGCAAGGTTTTTGGCTTCTTTGAGCCTCTTGGCTACTTCTTTGGCCGTGTCTACTCCCTTGCCCAGTACAACAATATCGATGTCTTTACTTTCTTTACCCAGCAACCGGTCTCTTACATATCCGCCTATGGCATAGCCTTCTATTCCCAAGTCGTTTAAGATATCCGATATCTTGAATAATACTTCTTCTTTCACATCCAGTTTCATACCCTGCTATTTTAGAGGCGAATCTTCTTCTTGGGCCATGTGGTTGTAAATCATTTTGTCCATAAATGACGGAAAAAACTTATTGAGCCACACCGTTAATTTGCCTTGGGTAGTAAGCACAACGATTCGTTTGCGTTTTTTTATACCTTTTATCAAATGGGCAGCCACTTCTTCGGCCGACATCATTTTTTCTTCGTTGCGAGGTGTTTCTCCCTGTGCCGTTCCGTCGGCAACCAGTGCAGTTTTGCGAATATTGGATGCGGTAAAGCCCGGAGCTATAATCATTACATGCAATCCGTCTTTCAAGGTTTCTATTCTTAATGTGTTCAAGAATCCGTGCATGGCAAACTTTGAAGCACTATAACCGGTTCTTGCGGGTAATCCTACAAAGCCTGCTATGGAAGATACACCGACTACGCTGCCTTGGGTTTTTAGCAGATACGGAAGGGCATATTTAGTACAATAAACGGTTCCCCAGAAATTGACATCCATTAGTTTTTTCAGCACTTCCAGTTGCAAATCCCGAAAAAGCGCTCTCATTGATATACCCGCATTGTTGATGAGTATATCAATTTTGCCGAATCGACTTACGGTTTGGTTTATCAAATTTTTACAATCTTCTTCTTTGCTTACATCGGTTTTCACGGCTAAGGCTTGTTGTCCGGCAGCTTGCATTTCTTGTTCTATATTTTTGATTTTATCATAATTCCGGGCGGCCAATACCACTTGTGCACCCAGTTGGGCAAATGCTTTGGCCGTTGCAAGTCCTATGCCGGATGATGCTCCCGTGATAATTACTGTTTTGTTTTTCATTCCGGTACATTTGTCTGTGTGTGCAAAGTTAAGAGAAAATGCCCATGTATGTTCCGATTTTCAATCCGGATTAGGTTATATTCAGCAAATTCAAGATTTTCGTCATGGCACTACTTGCTTTTTGTTCTATGAATAAATCGGTAATACGGTTGGTATATTCCGAGGGTGCTACATTGATTTCTATGATGGTGGCTCCGTTTTGTTTGGCTAATACGGGTATTTGTCCGGCCGGATAAATAACTCCGGTAGTACCGATAATTAAAAAGACATCGGCGTTTTGTGCTTCGTCGTAAGAGGCTTGCAATGCACCGGACGGTATCGGTTCACCGAAAAAGACAAAGTCCGGTTTGAGTAATCCGCCACAGGAACAGCGGGGCGGCATATCGGAAAAGTCTATCTGCGCTACCGGATACATTTTCCCGCACTCCAAACATACCGTTTGGCGGGTATTGCCGTGGAACTCGATAACATTGCGACTTCCGGCTTTGTAATGCAGATTGTCTATATTTTGGGTGATGATAGCCTGCAATCGGCCTTCCGCCTCCAATTTTGCCAAAGCATAATGGGCTGCGTTGGGTTGGGCGTTGCGTATGGTCTTATAAAACACTTCGTAGATTAATTTCCAATCTTCGGCAGGGTGAGCCATAAAATACTCCAAATCAAAAATTTGGGGGTCATATTTGTTCCATATCCCATTCTCTCCTCTAAAAGGAGGAATTCCACTCTCTACCGAGGTTCCCGCACCGGTAAAAGCCGTAAGATGCTTTGAACCTTTTATTATTTCCGCGACTTGTTTGACTTCCGTTTTCATTTTAGGCATGATATTTGGATGCTCAAATATAAAAAAAGTTGTCTTTTGAAGCAACTTTTTTAAAATGTTGTCAGTCTAAAATATAAAGAAAATTAATAATGCGTTGGTGTCTTTTCAAATATTATCTCGATATTATTTTGGTAGTCCTCGTAGTTCTTGCCATTATTTTCTTTTCTTTGTGGTCCATACACCAGTATCTATAACAATATCATTCTTACACTTAACATTAAACCCAGCATCTTATTTATGATAAAACTTCCCACATTGCTGTTACTTCCGGGGTGGTTTCGGATTTAGTAACCTGATTTCGATTTTTCAATGTCTTTTAACATTTTTCAAAATTATTCTGTTTCAAATTATATTTGCATAAAAAGGTAAAACTTAGACAACTTTATATTATGATTTTTGTCTATATATAAATAAACTTAAAAATTTAGTGATATGATAAAAAAATTATTTTCTCTTATGTTATCGGTGTCCACTTTTGTTAGTTACGGCCAACAAACTAATTATGCATCGGCCTATTTGGACACGAATAATTGGGAAGCCTATTTTACTCCAACAAATTCTGTTTTTTGGGATCTATCAGGAACAAGCAAAACTTCTATAGGTGGAGCTACCGCCATATTTTCTATGAATTTTTGGCTTGGAGGCTATGATGATGCAGGTAATCTTCATGTTTCCGCAGACAGATATTATTATAATGGAGAAGGAATGTTTTTACCCGGTCCTTACGGCTTTTTACCAAATTCATCGGCATACAATAAGATATGGAAAATAAGCAAAAAACAAATAGATTATCATATTGCACATTGGGATGACCCGGGATACCAGATGCCCGAAGTTATTCAGACTTGGCCTGCACATGGTGATGTCAGTAATGGAGAATCGTATATTTTGGCTCCATTTGTAGATGTAAATCAGAACGGTGTATATGATCCGGAAAACGGTGATTATCCTTTTATTTACGGTGATCAAGCATTATTCTATATCATAACGGATAAATGGGGTAGCACATTGTCAGATGCACAAAAAATAGGAACGGAAGTCAGGGTTATGGCTTTTGCTTACAATACAGGTGATTCAATTATTGATAATACTTTTTTTATACATTACGATATTTTGAACAAGTCACTCCAAAATTATCATGATGTAAGATTTGCGTTAAATGTTGATTTTGATATAGGTAATGCTTTTGATGATTATATAGGGTGTGACACTTCTTTGAATTGCTTTTTCGTCTATAACGGTAATGACACAGATGCGTATTATGGCATCAAACCTCCTGCCGCAGGAGTTGTATTTTTGTCAAGAAAAATGACCTCATTTATGTATTATTCTAATGGTTCGGGGGCGACAGGTGATCCTCAAACAGGTCCCGAATATTATAGGGCTATGAACTCAATTTGGAGAGATGGGACACATTTAGTAGCCCACGGAAATGGTTATGATACTTCTTCTGCTGTTACAGATACTTGTATGTTTGCTTTTCCGGAAAATTCGGGATGGACTGAATATGAAATGGGGAATATTCCCGATGACAGGCGTGGTGCGGCCACTTTATCAATAGATGAACTACCTCAAAATTCGTGTGTTTCTATTGATTTCGCGTTTACTTGGGCTAGAGACACTGTTAATTACGACAATGTACACACACCTGTAGAACGATTACTCGCACAAATTCCGCATATTGTAGATTTTGTAAACAATCTGGATATAGATACAAATTGTTCCTATTTGGCCACCTCTGTTCCATATTTAAACTATAATGATTTTGTTTTTAATATTTCACCTAATCCTGCACAAAATATTGTTAAAATTATAACTAACGGCAAAAATTATGATATGAGGATATATAATGAACTCGGAATACTGGTTTATCAGGGAAAAGACATCAAAGATTTTGATGTTTCTAATTGGGATAGTGGAGTATATTTTGTTGTTCTAACCAATGGTAAAAATAAAATGAGGAAAAAATTGATAGTGACTCATTAGTTTTTGTTACACGAAGCAAGATAATGGGGAATTGTTGTACCATAATTCTCCATTATCTTTAACATTTTTCAAAATTATTTTTTCTTGACCGCTTATTTTAGAAGTTGGTTGTTGCTTATAATTTCAGTTTCAGCCATTTTACAATGTCTTTGTAAGATGGTTTTTTACCGTAAGTAAGAATACCCACACGGTAAATTTTTGCCGAAAATATAGTGGTAAAGTAAATGGTAATACCGAGTAAGGCTATGGATAAAAAGAGTTGCCAGTAGGGCACCCCGAAAGGTATGCGTGCCATCATGGCAATAGGAGCCGTAAACGGAATTATGGAAAACCAGAAAGACACCTGACTATCCGGATAATTGACAAACGATTGTATCATTACAATACTGATAAGCATCGGAACGGTTACGGGAAGCATGAATTGTTGGGTATCGGTTTCGTTATCTACCATGGCTCCGATAGCGGCAAAAAGACCCGAATACAACAAATAACCGCCTAAGAAGTATATCAGAAACGAAAAAATGACCACGGGCCAATTGATGGTGCCTACGGTAAATTGAATTTCGTTGGTGATTTCGCTCATATCGTTTTCTTCTTCGGCTACCGGTTGCAATTCGGTAGTAGATGCTGTTGTATCATTCAGTAATGTTCCAATGGTTTGTGAAGAGGCCAAATCGTTTTTTGATTGGAAAAAATCTGTTTTGCCTGCAAAACTAATAATGGCAAAAGACAAAACCACCCATAACAAGAATTGTGTAAGTCCGACCAAGGCAACTCCTATAATTTTACCAATCATAAGTTGTGTAGATCGGATACTGGATATGATGATTTCAATGATTCTGTTGGTTTTTTCCTCAATTACCCCTCTGATTATCAGAGAGCTGTACATGAATATAAAAAAGTAAATCAGAAAAGAAGCGATAAATCCCAATACCATGGCAATTTCCGAAGCAAACGATTTTACTTCTCCTTCTTTGGTCCATTTGATGGTGTCTATTTTGATATTGGTTTCCACCGATTTCAGGATGTCCGGGTCGATATTATGCGATTTGAGTTTTTCTTTTTCCAATTCGTTTTTGAAAAAATTGGACAAATACATTTTGATATTGAGTGCAATATCCTTGTTGGAGTATAGTTGAATACGATTGGCTACGGCCAGGTTTTCGGGAATAAACAGAAGGGCGTAATAATCGGTATTCTTAAAATGTTTTTGTACGCTGTCGATGCTGGTATGCGACGGCAAAAACTCAAAACGGATATATTTGGTATCGGGCAAGCGGCGATACAACACCTGTTGCATGTCCACCTTTTTGTTTTTCAGTTTCAGGTTGTTGAGCAAAGAGGTATTTATCAGCGTATCATCATATATTCCGGTTTGGTCTATTACGGCTATGGTACGCAGTTTGTGAGCTTCCAGCGAAGAAAAATAAGTGGGAGCAATAATCATGGCCGCAAAAAACAAGGGCCCGATAATGGTCATTATGATAAAAGATTTTTTTACGACGCGTGTACTGTATTCTCTTTTTATAACCAGCCAGATTTTATTCATTGTTTGTATTTTTTTGTTGTTCTACCATTTTGATAAAAATTTCGTTCATCGA
>CAYMVE010000066.1:0-10684 GCA_964393715.1 uncultured Bacteroidales bacterium
GGATGTAGGAAATACGGTAGTAGTGGTAGAGCATGACGAAAAAATCATCGAATCAGCCGATTATATCATAGACATAGGTCCACTGGCCGGACGAAACGGGGGTAAAGTAATCTTTGCAGGCCCTGCTAGCAAGCTAAAAAAAGCCGAAACACTCACGGCTCTTTATCTTACCGGTCAAAGAAAGATTCCCATGCCTCCGGTAAGAAGAAAATGGACCAATTATATCACCCTAACAGGTGCTACCCAAAACAATCTGAAATTATCCGGTATTACGGTAAAATTTCCTTTGAATGTGCTGACGGTTGTTACCGGGGTAAGCGGAAGCGGGAAATCATCCCTGATAAACGATGTACTGTTCAAAGCCGTAAGAAACCATGTAAAAGAAGAATTACAAGAAACGGGACGGTACGAAAAACTTGGAGGAGACCTCCACCTGATTAAACACATCGAATATGTAGATCAAAAACCCATAGGAAAATCCAGCCGCTCCAATCCCGTAACCTACCTCAAAGCTTACGACGACATTAGAAAATTGTTTGCCCAACAACCCCGAGCACAATTTAACGGTTTTACTCCTAAACATTTTTCTTTTAATGTTGACGGCGGAAGATGCGAAAACTGTAAGGGCGAAGGAATCATAAAGATTGACATGCAATTTATGGCAGATGTTTATTTGGTTTGTGAAGCCTGCAAGGGAAAACGCTTCAAAGAGGAAATTCTGGAAATCGAATACCGCGGCAAAAATATTTCCGATATACTGGAAATGACAGTAAAAGAGGCCATCGAATTCTTTGCACAAGACAGTGCTTCACTTGCTAAACAAATAGTAAAAAAACTCTCCTATCTGGACGAAGTGGGATTGGGATATTTACAACTCGGTCAGTCGTCAAGCACCCTTAGCGGTGGCGAAAGCCAGCGTATCAAGTTAGCCTACTTCTTGAGCAAAGAAAAAAGTGAACCCACACTTTTTATGTTTGATGAGCCTACTACGGGACTGCATTTTTATGATATTGAAAAATTGTTGGTAGCCTTCAACAACCTGATAAAACGCGGACATAGTATCATCGTGATAGAACACAATCCGGAAATCATCAAAAATGCCGATTGGATTATCGATTTGGGACCGGAAGGAGGCAAAAACGGCGGACATATAGTAGCAACCGGCACTCCCGAACAGATAGCTCAAAGTCCGGACTCACTTACCGGTAAAATGCTGAAAGATATATTAAAACATTAACCATTGATAAATCGGGAAAGTTCCTTCACTACCGTCTCCTTTTTACGGGCAGAAATGGGAACTTTCATGCCATTCTTCAGCTCTACTACATTTTCCTTCTTCACAATACGAGCAATCCAATGTAAATTGACCAAATAAGAGTTGTGTGTCCTGATAAAATCGTGCTCTTTCAGCATTTCTTCGTATTCCTTTAATGTTCTCGACACGATAATTTCTTCGTTAATGTCGCTGATAAAAAAGCGTGTATAATTGCTTTCGGATTTCAGGTAAATAATATCGTGCAAATTTAGAACATAAAGGTTATCGGAAGTGTTAACCAGAATTTGGCTAATCTTTTCGGGAGCTTTGATATAATTCAATAAGTTTGAAATTTTCACAACCTCCCTGTTCAGTTTTAAATGTTTTATTTTATTCATGGCATCTATTAACTCGTCGTTATCCACCGGTTTTAACAAATAGTCAATAGCATTAAATCGAAATGCTTTTAATGCAAAATCATCATATGCTGTTACAAATATAAGAAAAAAATCCGTATTGTCAATTTCTTCGAGCACATCAAATCCTGTTCCGTCCGGAAGATTAATGTCCATAAAAACTACATCCGGGTTGGTTGAATCAATCAAATCTACGGCATCCTGTACCGTGGAAGCAATACCGATTATTTCCACCTCGGGGCAGCTGGTTTGTAACATTGTTTTCAAATAATCCAACGATTCGAGTTCGTCTTCAATAATTATTACTTTAATCATAAGAAGCTTATTTTAAGGGTAAATAAAAACTTACTTTTGTTCCGTGCAAATTTCGGTCAATTTTTTGTAAATCCGAAATTTCAAAGCGGATTTTTTTCTTTTTCGAATATAATAATTTAAGCCTTTCCCGTGTAATTTCTATGGCATACGATTTATGAGAGGTTTTAATTTTACGCTTCATTTCCAACGACTTGGAAACACCTATACCATTATCCGTCACCTCATAAAGAATTTGTTCCCTTTGCTTTTTTATTTCAACCTTTATTTTATTGTTTGCATTTTTTTCGGGGAAGGCATGTTTTATTGAGTTTTCGATAAAAGGTTGTAATAACATGGGCGGCACTTCCACCTCATCCACATCCAAATCATCATCTACTAGTATTTCGTAGTCAAAAGACTGCTTTCTTATTTGCTGAATCTCCAAATAATTCCTTACCGTATCTATTTCCTCTCGCAATGAGACATATTCTTCACGGGAATTTTCAATAATCTGCCTCATTAACGAAGCAAACTTGCTTAATGATCGAGAAGCCGCCTCATATTCTTTTTTTATCAGTAATCCTTGTATGGTGGCCAAAGCATTGAATATAAAGTGCGGATTCATCTGCGAACGAAGAAGCTTTTGCTTAAACTCTATAATCTTATTCTCAAACTTTATCTTGTTCTTTCTTATAAGCAATATTACAAAGGCTATGATGCCCAGCAAAAAAATCTGTATGAACAAATTACGTTGTTTGTTTTTTTTCAACTGCAGTTCTTTTATGGCATTAGCCTGCTGAAGATTTTTAATGGTTTTTTCTTGCAAACGGGTTTGGTATTGTACTTCCAACTTGTTGGCAAGCTCTTCTTTTTCAATATTAAATATAGAATCTTTTGTTACAATGTACTGCTCATAATAAGTGGAGGCTTCTTGCGTATTTCCCGTCTGAGTATAACTTTTGGCAAGCAAACGGTAAATATCCAACAACGAAGTGCGAATATTATGTTTTTGAACCAAGTCGAGAGCCGTCTCCAATTCTTTTATAGCCGTATGGTACTTTCTCCTTGCATAATCCACTTTGGCCTTTGACAATAACCCGGTAATAATTCCTTCCAAATCGTTTACTTTATAAGCATATTCCAACGATTTGTTAAAATATTCGTATGCTTTTTTGTTATCTCCGTTTTGGAGAAATATACTTCCCAGATTTTCATAGGCAGCAGATATACCGGAATAGTATTCCAAACTTTTGTACAAATCCAAAGCTTTGAATAAATAATTCTCGGCCTTCGTATATGCTTTTAATTTTATATAACAAGTTCCCAAATTGTTGTAAACAGTAGCTCTCATCCTTTTAAGGTCGGTAGTAATCAAAATTTCCTGTGCCTTTTCATAATAGAAAACCGCCTTTTTATAATCTTTCAAATGTTTAAAAACGCTACCCAAATTATTATAAGTTGTTGCTTGTGTGTACTTATCATCCGACAACTCCGCGTACTTTACGGCTTTCAAACCATACTCAACGGCTTTATCGTAATTGGCCAAAATATCATAATAACTGGCAATATTCAAATAGGCCAATGCTATTCCCTTAAAATTCAAAGAATCATAATTCAATTTAATCGCAAGAGCCTTTTTGGCATAGTTCAATGCCGAATCGACCTTGCCGCTGTAATAATAACACACACTGACATTGTTCCAATTAGAAGCCATACCGGCACTGTCATGCAAATGAGCAGCATACGAAACGCATTTCTTGAAAAACCGAATGGCACTATCCAATTGCGAATAGCTGTAATAATAATAAGCAAACATGTTGTTAAGGTCAAGTAGCATCTTGTCAGTAGCTTTCCTAGACAATAACGAAGCCACTTTGTTTAATAATTTCAAGGCCTTTTCTCGGTGCTTTTCTCTTATTTCAATCTGTACAAGTTTTAGAAGGATAGCAATGTTGTTTTCATAATATGTCGGAGCACTTTTATGTGATAATTTCAAAAATTCTTTCGCTTTTTCATAATCTCCTGTTGTAATAGTCTCCTCTCCCAGTTGTAAAAAAATAGAGGCACGTTCCCGCTTATCCACAGTCCTACGCAATACTTCCAGCAAAGAATCGGAATGAGCCGCCCACCCATCAAAACCCAATAATAAAAATACTACCGCAAAAAATAAATTTCCCATACCACCTACCATTATCAATCTGCAAAGATAGTAAAATTTAAACGCTTATCAAAAAATAAAAATGAGCTTCGCTTACAAAACCGCCTCGTAGCATCAATCCAACAAAAACTTTAAGCTAAACTTAAAAGTCCAATTCTTTTTCCAATCCGGATATGCATAATTCCCTAGCCTGTAAAATATTCCGGCACCAATTCCCGTAAAGCTGGACAGCAAAATATTATTAATCAATAAGCCTGTTTCCATATAAATACGCTCCGGCACAGCAAAGTTTGTACCGCTAATACGATCCCGATTCGACAGAGTTCCCCAACCGGCACTGTAAGCCAAAACCGGATTGGGAGCAAAATGCCGGGTTTTAAATAACAAAGTTTTGAAATCGTAATAAAAATGACCGGCAACAAACTGACTGGCATAAAACGAGCACAGCGGCATGGTTTGAAAAGTGTTGGACACAAAAATCATATCCTTGTACCGACTTCCCCGCATATCATAAAGCAATCCCAAAGGCAAACTTCCTTCTGCCTTTCCACCGGCAATATGAAGCGTAAATTTTCCAGCCAGATTCAGATCAATAGTTTTGGAGACCAGCACTTCTATTTTCTGATAAGGTTTTCGCCCATTCAGCCAACCGTAATGCCAATTGAGAAACACCAACGGATAAGAAGTACCAAGTTCAAACATTCCATCCGGCGTAGTCATCACTTGCTCGCGATAAGCCCACCTTAGCGAAACCATCCCTTCGGCGTAGTGATAACGGGCACCACTCTCATCCTCCAAACGGTAAAAGGCATCGTTTTTTCTGTCGGCATCCACATATTGCAACTTACCGGACAATCCCGGCAAACGAAAAGTTACACCTCCCCACCTCCGCACCTCAGGCTCCATCTTTTTCAGATAAAACAGACGGTAACTTTCGGAAGAAGTCCAAGACGGATGGTAACGATAAAAATCATATCCCCCAATTTCCGCTACATCGTCGGCATATTTGCCGAAAATAGTAAAAATACCTGTTGGCCAAGGCTTGATTTCTATTCCCCCTCCGTAATTGTGTTTTTTTATACCAAAAGAATAGGCATAATAGCCATTTATTAAAAAATAACCGGATACCCTTTCGTTGGTTTCAAGTCCCAATCCCATGCAGAACTTTTCGTAGAGATTGTAATTCAGCCATTTGCTTAAATCTATGTTTAGCCATCCTACGGGCACTTTTCCTGTAAGCAGGTATTTAATCAGAGTGTACTTTCTATCTAAATGTTCCGCCTTACCTATACTATCGATCATGCGATAGGTCAGGCTGTCTTGGGCGGTAAGCGGCACCAAACGGTAATGTGGCAGTTTCGACTCCGGTTCTTTAAAAGCATCCTTTGATACCTCCAAACTTCCGAAACGGGGTTTCAAAGTGTCGGGCTTTGCATTGATCAGAACATCAAACAAATAGGTTTGATCCACTCCCGCCAGCACATAGGAAGAATCCAAGAAAATATTGTTAAAAATCATATTGCTGCTCAATTGCCAAGGTAACCATGCATTTCCTACCTTATGATAATTTTGCTTGACTTTGATGTAAAACGAGTTCTGCTCTACCGGTTCGGCTATTACATTTTTCAAAGCATAATCTTCGGTTGTTATATACAAAACGCCTTTGAGCCCATCGAAATTTTTTCCTTTTCGGGGTCTGAATTTGATGATAAACACCGTATCGTCATCGCCGTAATACGCCGTATCGATTATTTGAAACAAATATTTTTTCCAACTTCCGTTTGATAGCGGACTCAGATATTTTTTGTCCAACAAATTCACTTGCGATTGATAAAACGAAAACGATTGAAATTGCGTAGCCAACACAACAAAGGTCGGAATAGTAAATCCGGACACACGGGAAACCAGAACTTTTTCATAATTCTTGTCCGGTTTTTCAAAATACCGCTCACTCACGGTTTCTATCAGAAAAAGATGTTGCTTTTTTAGCAATTTTGCCGCCCGGGAAGTATCCTTAACCATTGCCAAAGTATCAACATAAAAAAGCGTATCCCCTTTTACCACAATTTTATCTTTTTGATAAGCCGTAAAATACATTTTGTTGTATGACTTGTAGTAAAAAGAAGTCAAGGCTTGCTCCGGATTATTTTTTTTACGGTTGTCAACGGCTTTTTTGATAATCCGGTGTGCCGGATTTTCTCCCGGCAATACCACTACTTCATTCAACACATAAGACTTGGGTTTTAAAGCAACTTCCAATGAATAATTTCCGGGCTTGTCCAATACAATCACAGTATCGCGAAACCCGACATAAGAAAATCTAATATCCAACGGGAATAATTCTGCGGGCACCTCTATGGAAAATTCTCCGTTAAGATCGGTTATTACCCCCTTGTTTTTTCCGAAAATAATATTTACAAAAGCCAGTTTCTCATCTTTTGAAGTACTTACCACTACGCCGCTCACCTTGTAATTCTGTCCGAAAGCACCCAACCACGAACTACCTAAAAACAATAAAAGCGGAATAAGCCTTCTCATTTTTTATCCTTTAAATGTTTGTGTTTCCAACGCCTGTGCGACCACAACCAGTATTGAGGTGCTTTTCGTATGGTCTGTTCCAACATTTGGTTAAATTGCACCGTAATTTTCCCTTCCGGTTCCTTCTCCGGCATTTCCGTTATCAAGTCGAAATACACATTATAGCGGTTGTTTCCGGCAGGTCTCATTTCCGCATATACCACTGCCGCCCCAAAGCGCTTGGCAATTTTCTCGGGACCTAAAAAAACCGGTGTATCCTGACTGAGAAACTTCACCCAAAAATTGATTTCGTTACCGGTAGGTGTTTGATCCGCTACAAAAGCGGCCAACCAAGGATTGCCTTTACGAGTAACTTCTATCAGCCCTCTCAAAGTGTCACGCATAGAAAAAGCATATCCACCGTATTGGGTTCGTTTCCTTTTCATAAACTCATCAAAAAACCTATCGTTCAATGGTTTATACACAACCACACCCGTATGACGCATGATTTTCGGCATCACTAACATCCACTCCCACATGCCATAATGCCCCATTACCAAAACAATGTTTTTTTGCTTATCGTATAGTTTTTCCAGCAATTCCGTATTGTGAAACTTGATGCGACGGAGCATATTCCGTGAAGACAAGCGGAAAAAAGCCAATGTTTCAATCACAAGATTAGACAAATGAAAATAAAATTTGCGGGCAATATGTTCCAATTCTTCTTCGCTTTTTTCCGGAAACGAATTCCTTAAATTTTCCATCACTACTTTCTTACGATAACCGATCACATAATACAGCATCAGAAAAATCAAATCGCGCCAACGCCTCAACAAAAAGAACGGTTGTACCGCAAATAAATAAACTATCCCCAACAAAATGTATCCTTTCAGATGCTTCATAACTTGCTCCCGATTATCTGTCTATACTGTTTTCCGGCATAATATCCCTGTCTAAATGCGATCCCCAATAGTTACCGATGCTATTATTGTAAGGGTCGTATTGCGGATTGGTTCTTTTATCCAGAAAAGTTTTCCAATTAGCCATATACACCTCTCCCCTAGCCGTTGAATGTATCAACACATAAGCATTATGAGTAAGAGACGGATTGTAAAACACAAACTTTACATTATTCTGTCCTTTCAAATGATAATAATACCATATTTCATAGGGATACAGCCCCGGATCGTGTTCTTCCGTAAAGATATCATCAGGTGCTCCATATTGCAAATACACCCGTCCCCTGTCTGTTTCGTAACCTTTTCTAATCTGTGTGGAAAACACCGAGTTTACATATTTTACATTCCTCAAATATTCCCGCCATGCTTTTGCCGGACTGTTTTTATTACGCCGCACCCAAAACATATAAAAGAAATTCCTCATCATACTGACTTCTCCAGCTTTCAATTGATTGGAAGCATAAGTAACCTCCGGCTGCGTGGATACAGGATACAAATATTTTATGTACAAAGGTAAGGAATCCGAAGGAATCCCGGCTACAAAAGTAGTATCCACATTGACATCCGGCAAAGTATCCAATAGTTTCTTATCAATAGCGGGATTGCTTCTGCCAAACATAAAACGCTTTTGGGCTCTCAAAATATTATGGACATCCCTTACCTCAAACACCAAATTATATTTACCGGACGGCAATTTTTCAATGTTTATACTGCTACCTACCGGTATAACCGGAGCAGACGATTTGCGAAAATAATAGACATACTTGGGCAACATCTCCAAAGTTTCGGCATTTTCCAAATATACTTTCAGCAAAAAAGGCTTGTGCTGCAACACCGTATCGGTATTGTAAACTTCTATGTAGTACGATAAATTTTCCATTCCTTGAGGGAAAAAATCGGACACATAAGGTGCTATCAGCAAATCGTTTTTTACTATCTCGGGATATTTGCTTTTGTCTTCGGCGGTAGCATAGTCAATAAAAGCCGCATATTCTATGCCGGAAAAAAATATACTGTCGGTGTAAAAGTCCGTAAAATCCAGCGGAATATTATATGTTATCGGCTTCTTGTCCGAATTGGTGTCGGCCACCTCAATGGACAACATATATTTGTCGAACCCCAATTTAAACCTTTTCACATCGGCAAAACTACGCGCAATTTCCAGGCTGTCATGCTTAGACGGGCTATTGAGCACATATTTTTTGAAATCAACAATAGAGTCATTTTGCTTCAACAACAACTGAAACTTTAATGCTGCTTGATACACGGTTTTTTCCTGTCCACGCTCCAAAACCTTAACAGGCACATAATCAACACTTTTACCCAAAACGGAAAAATACATTTCGATATATAACGAATCCGTACCCGGCAAATAAAAAGGCGAATAATAGAAAAACACTTTCAACGGAGTAACTGCTTTTTGCGGAAACATCAAAACAGGAAACAACCATAATATAAAGAAAAACCAACCTTTTTTCATACTACCTTTTTTAGTAAATACAAAGATAATGATTTTAACAATAGCACACACACACACCAGAAATAAATGATTTTCTTGGGAAACCAATATAATAAACTATTCTATACTCCGTTAAAAAAATAATTTCCCATGGAACCATTACGGATTTACATAGCACTATTCTTTTTGTTTGAGTTTTTCAAAACACTACTGCTTGGGAAACTTAAGTGTAGCAATGGCCTCTGCATAGAACCTCAATATGTTTCAATACTTGTCTTGTGGTCTTTCATTTTTGCAGCCTTAATGAACTTTAACAACCAATATTATTGCCTTCCGTCCTTGTGGCATACCGTAGCATTGATTGCCATGGTTATCAACATGTTAATACTCGTAAACAGCCGAAAAGCCTACAATGCAATTCTTCCGAGCTTGATTTTGGGATTTACCGATGTAGCCATGTTATACATAATTGCTTTCGGGGATTATTATTACTTAGTCTTTTCCTTGTTCTTATTGCCCATAGCCTTTGTCATGATTTACTATTTTGCCCGATACTCTCCTAAGCAAACGTATAAGTACCTCACAAATTTGGTATGGACTATCCCGCTTTTTCCTTTATTTATGCTGGACTTGTCTATAGGACTGTTCAGGAAATCCAATATCAAAGCCAAAACAGCCCATCTTACCGGTGCTGCTATTACCATCCTTTTCTTTTTAACGGTAAGCATCCGGCTTATCAACATGAGCTATACCCTTGAAAATTCCCCAAACAAAATATCCATGATACAGCAATACAACCAAAACCCTATCGACCAATCGCTGCTCGAATTGATATTAGGCGCCCACTGGAAATACCATACACAAATTTGTTTGTACGACGGAAAACGGCCTCCTATACACAGCACCATACTGGGAATTGCTACCATGATAGAATCAAAAAACGAAATGTTCAACAGAAAAATCTCTTTACCTACCAGAAAAAAACTTTATAAAACGGCCTTCCCTAAAAAAGACACGGTAATACATCTAAAATGTGCACCACTGGCAGATTAACTTACAACTAAACAATAAGTACATCAGCATTTTTCATTATTTTTGAAAGTTCAAAAAAATTTATGTAATGAATACACTTTATCCGTTGAAGTTCAAACCTCAATATAAAGTAAAGATTTGGGGCAACAACAGGTTAAAAACCAAATTGAACAAACATGATGCTCCGCAAATGTGTGGCGAATCGTGGGAAATATCCGCATTGGAAGGAGATGTATCGATAGTGGCAAACGGCTTTCTTGCCGGCAACAACCTGCAAGAAATAATAGAAATCTACATGGATGACATCGTCGGGAAGGCCAACTTTGACAAATTCGGCATAGAATTTCCTTTGCTTATCAAGTTTCTTGACGCCAACGAACAATTGTCCATACAAGTACATCCCAACGACGAAACGGCAAAAGAAAGACACCATGCGTATGGCAAAACCGAAATGTGGTTTGTGCTGGATGCCGATACCTCCGCAGAAATCATAATGGGCTTCAAACAAAAAGTAACACGCGAAGAATTTGAAAAATCCTTGAAAGACAAAACTTTCCTTGATTTACTGAATGTAGAAAAAAATCTCAAACGCGG
>CAYMVE010000067.1:0-10667 GCA_964393715.1 uncultured Bacteroidales bacterium
ATTTGAAAATGGACGCCCATAGATTGGCAGAACGCTTACAATTCAACAAAGAAAGAAGACCGCTTATCAGCAAATTCAACACACTGAACGAACTCAAAGAATTTATAAAAGAACACCGTTCCAAACGCGAAAAAGATTGTTATTCCAAAAGCAAAATTATTGCCGATATGGAACAAATTTCATTGGACCAACTTTATTCAATCATAAGTTATACACTATGGATAAAAAAGACATAATATGGGGAATTCACTCCATTGAAGAAGCATTGGAAAAAAACATTCCGGTTTTTAAAGTTTTTATAAACAAAAACACCGCAAATCCCAAAATAAATGCTTTGTTAAAAGCTTTTAAACAGTACAGCATTCCCGTACAAAAAGTACCGTCTGAAAAATTAAACAAATTCACCCGTAAAAATCACCAAGGTATAGTAGCAGTAGTATCTCCCGTAGAATTTCAGAAGATAGAAAATTTGCTTCCCGGGTGGTTTGAACAAGGCATACAGCCATTGGTAGTGATATTGGACGGTGTCAGCGATGTAAGAAATTTCGGTGCCATTGTCCGGTCGGCAGTATGTATGAACGCCCATGCCATAATCATTCCAGCCTCGGGTAGTGCAAGCATCAACAGCGATACCGTAAAAACATCAGCCGGTGCCATTTACAAAATCCCGATTTGCCGTACTCCATCATTGTTTCATACCGTAAAATACTTGAAAAACAGCGGCCTACAAATAATGGCTGCCACCGAAAAAGGCACCACCTCCATACAAGATGCGGATTTCACAGCCCCCACAGCAATAATAATGGGAGACGAAGGGAAAGGCGTCTCAAACCAATTGTTGAAGATATCGGATTTTTGGATCAGAATACCGATGTCCCGGAATTTTGATTCGCTGAATGTCTCCGTATCAACCGGTATTATTCTGTACGAAACGTTTATCCAACGCACAGAATCCCAATAACGATATAATATGTAAAAATCGGACAAAGCGCTTTTTACAAAAAGAATTATATTTGTGCTCAATAAAATTCGTGAACTATGAAAACATTTTTGAAATACCTGCTGGCAAGTCTAATCGGAACATTTATCGCACTGTTTCTGGTATTTTTTGTTGCCATAGGTTCAATGATAAGCTCATTTTCAGTTAAAACAGGCAAAGAACAACAACCGGAAATCAAAGAAAACAGCCTGCTCCGAATCACATTCAACGAAAATGTTACGGACAAACCCACTATCAATCCTTTTGATTTTTCTTTGTTTGACTTTGGCAAAATCGAAAAAAACAACATCTCGCTAAAAAGTTTTATAGACCACATCAAAAAAGCCAAAACGGACAAACGAATAAAAGGAATATATCTTGACTTCAAAGGTTTTAACCTGACTCTGTCAAAAGCGGAAGAAATACGAAATGCTCTGTTGGATTTCAAAAAATCGGGTAAATTTATCATAGCCCATGCCGACATGTACAGCCAATATCAATACTACATAGCCACCGTCGCCGACAAAATATACCTTACACCGGAAGGAGCCATGCTTTTTCAAGGCATGAACGCACAAATCATGTTTTACAAAAATTTATTGGACAAACTCAACATAAAGCCGGAAGTCATCCGACACGGCAAATTTAAAAGTGCCGTGGAACCTTTTATTCTGGACAGCATGAGCCAAGCCAACTATCTGCAAACCAAGACTTATGTATCATCCTTGTGGAATCATATATTGGAAGCCATATCGGCCACCCGCAACATTCCCGTAGATACCTTAAACGCTTATGCCGATAATCTTACCATAGATTCCGACAGCGCCGCATTACAACATCATTTGGTGGACGGTCTGAAATATCAAGATGAGGTGGAAGCAGAACTAAAAAAGATGCTCGAACTGAAAGACAAAGACGAAATAAATTATGTATCGATGAATAAATACGCCAAAACAACGCTACCATTTGAGATAACAAAAAACAAAATAGCAATAATATACGCCGTAGGACAAATAGAAACCGGTAACGGAAAAGAACCGGACAAAATTTATCCGGACAGACTTATCAAGTATATACACGAAGCCACCAAAGACTCTTCTGTAAAAGCAATAGTGCTACGCGTCAATTCGCCGGGGGGTAGCGCCCTTTCATCGGAGATAATCTGGCGAGAACTAATACTGGCCAAAAAAGAAAAACCACTGGTAATTTCCATGGGAGATTTGGCCGCATCGGGAGGCTACTACATCTCGTCCGCCGGTGATTATATTGTAGCCAATCCCACCACCATTACAGGCTCTATTGGCGTATTCGGATTACTATGGAATGCCAAAGAATTCTTAAACAACAAAGTAGGCATTAATGTACACGGATACAAAACCAACAAATACGCAGACCTTGGCTCATTTTACCGTCCACTGACCAACTATGAAAGACAAAAAATGCAAAACCTTGTGGAAAAAACCTATCGCACATTTATTACACGCGTGGCAAACGGCAGAAACATGACCACAGCACAAGTGGACAGCATCGGACAAGGCAGAGTTTGGAGCGGTATCAACGCAAAAAAAATCGGACTGGTTGATAAATTCGGTGGATTAAACGACGCCATAAAAATAGCAGCCAAAAGAGCTCGCATCAAAAAATACAAAGTAGTGGAATACCCGAAGAAAAAAGAATTTATGGAAGTATTGATGGATGCCTTAAAAGATGATTTTGCACAAACTTATATCAACACACTGATACCGGAAGAAATCGGCAAACAAGCCGAAATATTGAATTTCATCAAAACACACAAGGGGGTAATGGCATTGATGCCTTATAACATAACCTTCAATTAAGTCGTATGAACTGGGATACACATTACAAAAAAGTAAGGGAAATAATTACGGAATGGAACAATCGCTTTGAAATAGCATCACTGTATCCGTTGCCTCAATCGGGCTCTCACAGAATATATTTTAGAGTAACAAGCAATAACAAAAACTCGATTATTGTTGCTTTTAATGAAGATGTAGAAGAAAACACCGCTTTTTTCAGCTACACCCTCACATTCCTTGAAGCAGGAATTCCCGTTCCGGAAATTTATTATATCGACACAACCCGGCAATACTATATTTTGCAAGACCTTGGCGACACCACCTTATTCAAACATCTGGCATCCAACAACTTTGAACAAGCACTCCCCTACTACAAACAAGCCATTGAAAACCTGATAAAAATACAATTGCTCGGCAAAGAAAAAATCGACTTCTCGGTAGCCTATCCCATCAGAGAATTTAACAAACAAGCCATATTATGGGATTTAAATTACTTCAAATATTATTTTCTGAAATTCGTTTATGTCCCCTTCAACGAAAGCAAACTGGAAGACGCCTTTAACACTTTTGCCGATTATCTGGTTTCCGCACCGCACAAGTACTTCATGTATCGCGACTTCCAATCACGCAACATCATGATTCACCACGATAAGACTTATTTTATCGATTATCAGGGAGGACGCCTTGGTGCCGTTCAATATGATTTGGCATCATTACTATACGACTCCAAAGCCAATCTTTCTCCCAAAGAAAGAGAAATCCTTTTTAACCATTATTATCAGACATTTTCAGCATACGAATCCATCGACAAAAAAAAATTCGAAGAATATTTTTACGGATACGCCCTCGTAAGAATACTTCAAGCTTTTGGAGCTTACGGATATCGCGGCATCTATGAACAAAAAGCCCACTTCCTGAAAAGCATTCCTTTTGCTATAAAAAATCTCAAAGAATTGCTAAAATCAGGCAAATTCAATTTCGGTGCCACATACCTATTCGAAGTATTACACTCATTGGCAGACAACGAAAACTGGAAAAAATATGCCATTCAAGACGAAGAACCGGAAAAACTCACGGTAACCTTATCCAGTTTTTCGCATAAAACCAAATTACCGTTGGACAACAGTGGTAACGGCGGAGGGTTTGTTTTTGACTGTCGCAGCCTTCCTAATCCCGGCAGAATAGACAAGTATAAAGATTTAACCGGACAAAACAGCGAAGTAATAGCCTATTTCAAAGCCAAACCCGAAGTGGACAAGTATTTGGAACATGTTTACGCATTGGTAGATTATGCAGTACAAAATTATCTGGAAAGAGACTTTAAATACCTATCGGTATTTTTCGGATGCACCGGAGGACAACACCGTTCCGTATATTGCACGGAAAAAACAAGAGAACACCTCAAAAAAATATTTGGAAACAAAATAATAATCAAAACAATACATACCAAACTGTGAAAGCATTTATACTGGCAGCAGGATACGGCAAAAGGTTACAACCTTATACGGAAAAAGTACCCAAAGCATTGGTAGAAGTACAAAATATACCAATGCTGGAAATTGTTATTAAAAGACTTATAAAATACGGGTTTGAAGACATCATCATCAACCTCCACCACCTAAGCAACCAAATTAAAGAATTTGTCGCTTCAAAAAATTATTTCGGAATTAAAATTTCGTTTTCCGAAGAAAAGGAACTATTGGATACCGGAGGAGCATTAAAAAACGCTGCCCACCTGATAGGAAACCATCCCGTATTGCTACACAATGTGGACATTTTGTCGGATATCGACTTAAACGAATTCAAAAAAACTTTTGAGCACAAAAACGCAGATGTACTATTAGCGGTAAAAGCCCGGAAAAGCAGCCGATACCTTCTGTTTGACGACTCTTACAGATTAACGGGATGGAAAAATACACAAACAGGAGAAACCATATTAAAAAACGGTACACAAACAAAAAACTTACACCCATTGGCATTTAGCGGCATACACATTTTGGGACCTGCCGCACTGGAAAAAATAAACAACCATCCGGAACAAAAATTTTCCATAACCCAATTTTACCTTCAACAACTGGAACCTCTTAAAATATACGGCTATCCACACAACCATAATTTTGTAATCGATTTGGGAAAAATTGACAATTTGCAACTTGCACAATATTTGGACATGAAAAAGTTTTTGTAAAAAATAATAGAGAATACAAATAGTATGTTTTAATTTTTTTATATTTGTGCAAAAATTAAAAGGAAAATTCTAAAAAAGTTGAGCCGCAAAACAAAAATATCACTCATTATCGCACTACTGGTTATCGGAGCAGGAATTGCGGCATATCTGGCTCTAACCGGCAAAACTATTAACATCGCATTAAGTACCTCGAAAAGTGAAGGGGTAATCACTTATAAATTGAAGTATTTGGACGACAACGACATTATTACACTCCTCCCCACGGAAATGACCATATCCTTCAAACACAACAACATGCATCAAAAAGTGGTAGGATGGAGTAACATTTTTTCATTGGAAGGAATTCGAAATGTAAAAGACAAAACTTCATCGGCACTGTTCAAAGTACTTGGAAAAAGATTTGTATTCACGGAACATGAATTAAAACAAGTAGTATTCGGATACAACCCTTATAATGGCATGAAACTTGTACCAACCAATGATACAAAAAAAATTGCCGGATTTTTGTGCAAAAAAGTAAAAGTCACATTTCCGGATAAAAATTTTGAAGACTTTGACATTTATTATACCAACGAAATAAAAATAGACAAACCGAATTGGAATAATCCGTTCTATCAAATAGACGGCGTATTGATGGAATATCAAATAGTCATGTTCGGAATAAGAACCAAAATCGTAGCCGACAGCGTGGCATTTATCAAAGTGGATGATTCCGAATTTGAAATACCGGTCGATTACAAAGAAATCACCAAAGAAGAGATGGAAGAGGAAATCAATAAATTGTTATAGTTATGAGAAAAATAAAAGTAATACTGGCAACATTAGTTGTAATGGTAAGTTTGGGACAAGTAAGTGCACAAAAACCATTCAAAGGTAAAATCGTTTATTCTATTAAATACGAAGGACGAGAACTAACTCCGAACGAAAAAATGCAAATGCCCACGGAAACGGAATTTTTATTCGGAGACAACATTATTAAAAATACCACCAAAACACCCATGGGAGATATAACAGTCATTCAAGACATCGCCAATAAAAAAACCATTATGCTTATGGATATAATGGGACAAAAATTGGCAATAACACAACCCGATACCGTAGAAATCAAAAAAGACGAGTCTATCAAATATGAAAAAAAAGACGAAAGCAAAACCATAGCAGGATATAAGTGTAAAAAAATGGTAGTATCCAAAGGCGACACCACCATGGAAATATTTTACGCCGTCGATCTTAAAGCACCCAATGCCAACAAACTTTTTGGTTTTGACGAAAGATTAAGCAATATTCCGTTGGAATATACCATGCCCACACAAGACGAAGAGCTTTCCATCGTTTACAAAGCCAAAGAAGTAGTTCCTATGAAAAAAGTAAAAAAGAAAGAATTTAGAATTCCACCGGGATACCAACAAGTAACCAAAGACGAACTGAAAAAAATGTTCGGCGGAGGCGGACAATAACATACATAGAGGGGCTGGTAAAGCCCCTTTTTAGTTTCATTGAAAATGAAAAATTATTACATCTTTGTAATTTGTAATAGTATTATTTTTACTCACAATACACACACATTCCCAATCAAGTTGTGAAATAGACAGCCTTACCCAACTGATACAATCACCACACGCTTCGGATACCACAAAAGCATCCGCCCTGTTATCGCTAGGAGAAACCATTTATATGAACAATCCGGACTCGGCTCTACTCCTGTTCGAACAAGCCAAAGACCTTGCCACCCAAGCTATTCAAAAAGAAAACCGTCCCAAAATCAAAAAAGCCCTGCTGCAGCTCCATTTATCCACTGCCTACAACAATATCGGTTTTATCCATAGCATCAAAGGAGAAATTCTGATTGCTCTCGAAAACTATCTAAAAAGCATGTATATAAGGAAGAAAATAAAAAACAAGGAACTCTTGTCCTCTTCTCTTATTAACATAGGATATGTCTATTATTCACTAGGCGATTTACCCAAAGCCCTTAATTTCTTTATAGACGCCCTACACACCAAAGAACAATTAAAAGACACCAACGGAATCATAACCGCACAAAATAATATTGCACACATTTATGCTATCCAAAAAGATTATCGTAAAGCCTTACTTCGATAGCAACAGACACTAACACTGGCAGAAACCATACACAATCCGTCAAGAATAGCCCTGTTGAACAATAATATTGGACAAATTTACCTGAAACTCGGCAAACCGGACTCTGCCATATTCTTCATCAACAAAAGCTTGAAAATCAACCAACAAGAAAACAACGAATATGAACAATCGTTCAACTATCAAAATCTGGCCAAAATCTATTCGGATTTGGCACAATACGATACGGCATTATCCTTATACAAAAGGCCATTACTCTGAAAGAAAAACTCAACGAACAAAGCGGACTCGCCTCCTCCTATTCACTATTAGCCGGAATTTACATGGAACTAAACCGACTGGACAAAGCCGAATATTACGGAAAACTCTCATACAACCTTAGCAAAAAGTTGGGCTATCCTCAAGAATTAGCCACCTCATCGGAATTATTACGAAGAATATATGTTATCAAAAAAGACTACAAAAACGCCTACCGTTACCTTATGGAGGCAAAAAAAATGAACGACAGTATTGTCAATGCACAGAATAAGCAAACCCTCGTTAAGCAACAAGTAAAATACCAATATCAGAGAAAAGCGGCTCTGGACAGTTTGGCACACATCAAAGAGTTACAAATAAAAAATCTGGAAATCCGGAAGCAAGCCGAACAAAAAAATTTCTTAATTATAGGCATTCTCATCACTTTAATTACACTGGTGTATATTTTTAGGAATTACAAGCAGAAAATCAAAATGAACCTCCTTCTTAACGAGCAAAAAAAAGAGTTGGAAACTTTAAATGAAAACCTAAGTCTGCAAAACGAAGAAATCAAAGCCCAAAGAGATAAAATAGAAACACAAAAACATTTGATAGAGGCTATCTACAACGAATTGTCGGAAAGCATCAATTACGCCCAAGATTTGCAAACTACCATTTTTCCGTCAGACCACATTCTGAAAAAGAACCTCAACGATTACTTTATCCTATTCAAACCCAAAGATAAGGTAAGCGGCGACTTTTACTGGTGGACACAAAGCGGCAAACATCTTATTGTAACCGTAGCGGACTGCACAGGACACGGCGTACCGGGAGCATTCATGAGCATGTTAGGTATTACGCTTCTAAAAGAAATTGTAGAACACAATCAGGTTACCGACACAGCCCGGATACTCAGAATCATGAGACGGGAAATTATAAACATCCTGAATCAAAGGGACGAACACTCCCAGCATAAAGACGGTATAGATATGGCCATATTGCGTTTTGACACCGAATTGCACATCTTACAATTTTCCGGCGCCAACAATAAGGCACTCCTGATAAGCCGTCACTTCGACAGCACACAACAACTAATTGCCGGAACCTCGGACAAATTGAAAGTAGAACATATTACTCCCGGCAAGGTATGTGTAACTCTACAACCGGACAAGATGCCGGTCGGGATATACAGACGAATGGACAAATTTACTTCCGTTAGCATACAATTAGAACCGGACGATATCATTTACTTGTTCTCAGACGGATATGCAGACCAGTTTGGAGGAGCCAAACAAAAGAAGTTCAAACATGTCAATTTCAAAAAATTACTATTGCGTATAAGCAACCTTCCGTTAGACGAACAAAAAAACATCCTTGACCAACAATTTGAAAATTGGAAAAACAGACTCGAACAAACCGACGATGTTACCATTGGAGGCTTCCGGTTATTGTAATTTTTGTTTTTGTACAGCTTTGGCTACAACCACAAAATCCTCTATGGTCAATTGTTCCGGACGCTTATCAAGGTATGGTTTCAACGAAATATCCCTCCCCGGATCAATCCCTATGGAAAGCAGCGAATTTCTTATCATCTTTCTTCTTTTTCCAAAAATCGTCTTTACCGTTAATTTCAAAATCTCATCGCTTACTCCTAAATAAACCTCTCCTTTGCTTTTCAATTTAATAACGGAAGAAGTGACTTTAGGTGGAGGAACAAATGCCCCTCTGCTTACATCAAACAATTTGTCCACCTCAAAAAACAACCCCAACAAAACCGATAAAATACCGAAATCTTTGCTGCCTCCGGTAGAAACCAGCCTATTGGCAACTTCCTTTTGGACCATAAAAACCCCTTCTTCTACCACTTCCCGATATTCAAACAACTTAAAAAAAATCTGAGAAGAAATATGATACGGAAGATTTCCAACAATGCTTACCTTGCCATCCAAAGCCTTCAAATCCAGCAACAAAAAGTCCTTCAGCAAAAATTTCTCTTTGTAAGCAGGATATTGCTTCACCATGTAATCATAAGATTCCCTATCCACATCCAGAAACAAAGCACGGGAATATTTCTGTAACAAATACTTGGTCAACACCCCCGTACCAAAACCTATCTCAATCACAAAGGCCCCTTTTGATGGGGCAAATGCGTCAATTATTTTTTGGGCAACATTTTCATCGTGCAAGAAGTGCTGACCAATATTTTTCTTTGCTCTTACCAAAATTTATTCCCTGACTAATGATAATACAGCAACGGCACAGCCGGCTTTTCCATCTTTGAAAGTAACAATCAGTTCGTAAGTAGTGGTTTTGGTACACAAAAAGTCAAACATCTTAAAATCCTTATTCTTTGAAGCCAGATAAGAAGTTCCCAATAATTTTTTTCCTTCGTACAGCTGAATAATCGGAGTACCTTCAAATTCCCGAGCCTTGGCCACATTAAAACGATAATGATTACCGCTGTTAAGCATAATCTTGAACCTTGCAATCGGTGTCGGTTTACCGGGTTTTGCAGCAGGCAGTTTCACACGAAAATCCTTCAGGTAGGTAGCTCCCCTGTTTTGTCCTACTGCAATATCCACCAGTTTGGCATTACACTGAGCCTCTGCATTATTGCCAAAAACCGACAAAAAAGCCAATATCATCAACAAAGTCAAATTCTTCATACCCTAACTATTTAATTTAGAATACTATATCGTATATCTTCAACTATTTTTTTAATATTTTCCATATCTTTTTCGCTGGCTGTTATCACGGGTTTTTCATTTTGGACAACTACCAGCATACCGTCTTTTTCCACCATTTCAGGTTCACCCAATTCATAAGTGATTTCTATGGGTTCGTAAGCATCTTTCAGTTTTTCCAAATTTTTCACCAAATTTTCAAAATCTTTATCACCACGGTATTGTTTGAGTATAAGCAAAAGGTTTGCCAAAACATTTTTTTGTTCGGCAATACGGTCTGCTATTTTTTTATTCCGGGCCTCATCATTTATTTGAGTTGCAAAATACATCCCTTCAATCCAAACTCCGGCAATTATCAAGACGCTAATATTGGTACGATGATGCTCTCGCAAATATTTATCAATCTTATTAAAACTGGATACGGACAAATACATTAACGAATCCAAATTCTCTCCGGAAGTGGCCAACTCTTTTAATGAATTAAAATCAAAAAATTGGTCCACCTTAATTCCCTCCGCAAGCGTCTTTATAGCAGTAAGGTAATCCACAATAAAACGACTTTGGTTATACATGTTAAGATATCCCAAATCCGCTCCGTAAATACCGAGTGCCAGGGCACGCTTCACACTGGTGGAATACTTATCAATACCATTGGTAGAAGC
>CAYMVE010000068.1:0-1801 GCA_964393715.1 uncultured Bacteroidales bacterium
CAATGTTGAAATAAAATGTTTACGCCAAAATGATTCTTGTAAGAAATTATTAAGTATTTCGAAAAATACATTGTTGGACTTTTTGAAGATAAAGGAAAAAAAAGAGCAAAAAAATGTTTATGAAATTGTTATGATTCCTAACACAGCCGATACTTCAAGAATATTTTATACAACAGGAAAGAGTTTTGCCAACATGCTTACAAGACAAACGAAAGATATTTTCATTGTCTCGCCGGAAATTGAAAACGACAAGTACACAATAAAAACGGATTTTATTTTTGTTAGGAATGCAAACGAAGCGATAGAGTTACTCAAAAAAAACAAAATCTTGTTCAGGAAAAGAAAGATTACGGTTTGTACACTATTTTATGAATAAGATATTTTTCCGTAGCAGATAAATTCAAACAGATTATTGAATTTACCCAATCGATACAATGGTCCTAAAATTTTGTTGTATGGTATAACAAATTAGATATACTTATGCGGGACCCTAATAGTTAAATAAAAAAGTCAAAAAATTATCTCTTAAATAGATAAAGAGTTCGTAAACGGTCTTAAAAATATATTTACCGACATACAGCATTGCCGTGGTATGCGGCTTACTTATGCCGTTATGTAAAAAAATCAAGTTGTAGAATTTATTGATTGTCCAACAAAAAAATATGTTTGCCGGTTAAATTTATGATGTCCACTTTTGTTTTTCCCACAAATGTGCTAATTTTGTAAAAAACAAAAAAGCTATGGAAGCAGTTTTGGGCAGCAATAAGATGGACTTATTGATAGTAATGGTGGCCTATCTGACCTTTCTTATACTGTGGGGAATTTATCAGGGCAGGAAAGTGAAGACCGGAGAAGATTTTTCGATAGGAGGCCGCAGTTTGCCGGGGTGGGCGGCGGCTTTGTCGGAGCGGGCTACGGGTGAGTCGTCGTGGGCGTTGCTGGGATTGCCGGGAGCGGCTTATGCTATGGGACTTATGGAAGTGTGGACAGCAATAGGTTGTGTGGCCGGCATCATTACGGCATGGGCGGTATTGGCTTGGCGACTCAGGAATGAGGCGGAAAAGTATGAGGTAAACACTTTTACCGATTATATAGCCAAACGCAATAGTGACGCGGCTAAGTATGTACGAGTGATAAGCAGTATTACCATCGTTTTTTTCTTTTTCTTTTATGTAGGTGCCCAGTTTTTAGGTGGAGGTAAGACCTTGTTTACTATGTTTGGCATAAAGCCGGAGTATGGTATGTTGATTACGGCAGCCATTATTATTCCATATACGATTTACGGAGGATTCAGAAGTGTGGTTTATACCGATGTGATTCAGGCTATTATCATGATTGTAACATTGATTGTCGGGCCGGTTGTTGGTATTTATTACTTGGCTACACACGATGGGCTGTTTGCTAATACAATGCTGGGAGCTTTGCAAAAAGCCGGCGATTCCTATACTTCTTTGTTCGGTGCGGGCGAAGGTTTTGTATCGGGGATTGTCATCATGAGCGGTTTTTCATGGTTTTTCGGTTATTTGGGGGGACAGCCCCAATTGACCACTCGTTTTATGGCTATCAAAGATTTCAGGCAGGCCAGAAAAGCCCGTAATATTGGTATATTGTGGACATTATTTGCTTATGTGGGGGCTTTGTCGTTGGGTTGGATTGGTATTGCCATTTTCGGACCTACCGGGCTCAGCGACAGAGAATTTGTCATGCCTTCGGTACTCTTGACTATTTTCCCGCCTTATATTGCCGCATTGTTGATAACGGGTGCTATTGCCGCCATGATTTCTACCGCCGATTCTTTATT
>CAYMVE010000068.1:1811-10640 GCA_964393715.1 uncultured Bacteroidales bacterium
ATACGAAAACATCATCAAGCCGTTAAGAAAAGTACCTTCCGGCAAATCCGATTTGGCCTATTCTCGAATAGTGACTGCGGTTATTGCCGTAGTGGCATTGTTGGCTGCTTATGTGTCGCCATCCAACTTGATTTTTACTTTGGTTAGCTATGTGTGGGCCGGCATTGGAGGTACTTTTTCCGTTGTGATTTTATTGTCGTTGTTTTGGAAACGCTTCAATGGAAAATCCGCTATGGTAACTATTGTGTCCGGTATGCTTTTTACCATTATATGGATCAGTACCGGCATGGAACAAGTGATAACCAGTCGTATTCTGACCTTCTTCGTGGCTCTTGTGGTTGCGATTGTCTCTACTCTTATTTTTTATTCGAAAAAACCTAAAACCAACTGATTATGGTCATTAATTTTTTTAAAGAAGATGTAGCTTGTCCCGGATTGGACAAAGAAAAGTTTACAAACTGGATTGCTTCCGTAGTGGAAAGTTATGGAAAAAAAACCGGTGAACTTGCCTTTATCTTTGTTTCGGACGATTATTTGTACAAGATGAACAAAGATTATTTGAATCATGATTATTACACGGATGTGATTACATTTGACTATTCCCGGGATGATGTGGTGTCGGGAGACGTATTCATCAGTATTGACCGGGTACGGGAAAATGCCGATAAATTTGGTGTAACATTCTTGAATGAGTTGGCAAGAGTTATGATTCATGGCGCTTTGCACTTGATTGGCTTCAAAGATGCTACGGAGGAGGAAAAAGCGGAAATGCGAGCCCAAGAAGATAAGGCATTGAGACTCATAGTTTAGAATGCAGGAGAAGTTGGTGTGAATGTGCCGTGCCGTTTTAATTCGTATATTTGCGAATATATTTTAAGGATATGGCGGCAGAGAGGAATAGAACCATCCAATTGGATGCTACAAAGGATTATGACAAGCAATTGATTTCATTAGAACACAATGTAAGTCTTGAAGAGGTCATAAACAGGGTCATTAATCAGGATTTTTTTGAAGCCGTATCATTTTTGCCTGACGGATTTGTCGATTTGCTTTTTGTCGATCCGCCTTACAACATTACCAAAAAATTCGGTGCTTCGGCATTTAAAAAAATGCGGACGGAGGAATATCTGGATTGGATGGACAATTGGTTGCAATTGATCATAAGGTTGTTGAAACCTACCGCATCCATATACATTTGTGGTGATTGGAGGACTTCGGCACCGCTACAATTATTATGCGAAAAATATTTTATTGTCAGAAACAGAATTACTTTTGAAAGGGAAAAGGGGAGAGGAAGCAAGACCAATTGGAAAAACAATCATGAGGATATTTGGTATTGCACCATGTCCAACAAGTTTGTTTTTAATGTAGAGGCGGTAAAGTTGAAAAGGAAGGTAATAGCCCCTTACAGAGAAAACGGGAAGCCCAAAGATTGGCAAGAAACTGAGAATGGAAAGTTTAGATTAACCTATCCTTCCAATATCTGGACGGATATTACCATTCCTTTTTGGTCGATGCCGGAGAATACACCCCATCCTACCCAAAAGCCTGAGAAATTATTGGCAAAGATTATTCTTGCCAGTAGCAATAAAAATGATATGGTTTTTGATCCTTTTGCCGGAGTGGGGACAACGGGAGTAGTTGCCAAAAAATTGGATAGAAATTTTGTAATGATTGAAAAAGAAAAGGAATATTGCCACTATGCTTTGGAAAGGTTGAAACAGGCCGAATACAATAGAGAAATACAAGGTTATAAAAACGGTGTATTTTGGGAAAGGAATGTTTTGTAAATTCAACGGCAAAATGCAATTTTCCAGAGATAGTTAATTTATGTAAAAACTTATTTGAAAAAGTGAAATCAAAATGGAGCTGTGTTTTAAAAAAGAACTGAACGAATCTCAATATAAGGCGGTTACGCATGATTTTTCGCCTGCTGTGGTGATTGCCGGTGCCGGTTCGGGAAAAACAAGGGTGATTACTTACCGGATAGCCTATTTGTTGGAGCAGGGTATAGAACCTTTTCGTATCTTAGGACTTACCTTTACCAATAAGGCTGCCAACGAAATGAAAGAAAGAATAGCGGGATTGCTGGATAACCGGCAAAAAGCACGAAGCTTGATGTTGGGGACTTTTCATTCCGTTTTCAATCGTATATTAAGGAACGAAGCCCATGTGTTGGGGTACGAGTCCGATTATTCCATTTATACACCGGAAGATGCTTATGTGCTGATACGGGAAATTGTGGCAGCCAAACAATTGGATAGCAAAAAATACGATGCACGCAGTGTGTTCAAAAGGATTTCTTATCTGAAGAATTATATGTACACACCCGACCGGTACGAAAGTAACTCCGAACTGATAAAAATGGACAAGATAAACAAAAGGGAAGCTTTTGCCGACATATTCAGACTGTACGAAAGCAAAAAGAAAAAGAACAATGCAATGGATTTTGACGACTTGCTACTCAATACTTACTTTTTGTTCAGAAACCACAAAGAAATTCTTACGAAATATAGAACGCAGTATCCGCATATATTGATTGACGAGTTTCAAGACACCAATCTTGTGCAATATGAAATTACCAAATTGCTGGCCGACAAGGAAACAGACATTATGGTAGTGGGAGACGACGCTCAAAGTATATATTCTTTTAGAGGGGCGGTGGTGCAAAATGTGTATAAGTTTATCAAAGAGTTTGATGCCCAAGTGTTTATGCTTAAACAAAATTACCGTTCTACCCAACATATTGTGCTGGCATCCAATGTGCTGATAAGCAAAAACAAGGAGCAAATCCAAAAAAATGTGATTTCCAACAAAGGGTACGGTTCCAAAATTTATGTCAAGGAAACGGAGTATGATAGCGACGAAGCCGAATTTGTGGCTACAGATATCAAACGAAGGATTTATTCTTATCAAAAGCGGTATAACGATTTTGCCGTACTTTACCGCACCAATTCCCAGAGCCGAAAAGTGGAAGAAGCCTTGCGCCGGGAAAACATCCCCTATAAGGTGTATGGCGGCATGTCATTTTACAATCGCAAGGAAATAAAAGATGTGCTTGCTTATTTGTTTTATATCAACAACCCTAACGATACGGTTGCTTTTAGTAGGATTATCAATTTTCCCAAACGCGGTATAGGTGATACTACGGTCAAAAAGATATTGTCTTATGCGGAGCAGAATAATGTTCCGTTGGATATGGTGATACGCCATATCGAAGAATTTTCCTTGTTGCCCTCGCGTACCCGCAATTTGGTTAAGGCTTTCCGTGACGACATGGATTATTTTAGAAGGAAACAAGAAACGGACACAGTGGCGGATATTACGAAAGAAATTGTGGAAAAATTCGGCATAGCCACAGTCTTTAAGGATATGGGAGAAGAGGATAAAGCGGCAAATGTGGAAGAATTGCTTAACAGTATGTACGACTTTGTGGACAGTATGTCCGATGTGGAAGGCGACGAAGAACCGGATGTATCTCTGAAAGCCTATTTGGAAACGGTTTCGTTGGTTACGGATAACGACGAGCCGGAAGATGATGATAATAAGGTGCGGTTGATGACGGTTCATACGGCCAAAGGATTGGAGTTCGATACGGTTTACATTGTAGGGGCGGAGGAGCAATTGTTCCCGATAGCACAAAGCTTTGAATCACAAGACCGTATCAATGAAGAACGTCGGTTGTTCTATGTAGCCATGACGCGTGCTATGGAGAACCTTATTATTACCTTTTCGCGAGTACGTTTCAAGTACAATCAGGTAAACCATACGGTTCCCAGCCGGTTTTTGGCGGATTTGCCAGAAGAAAACATTCATTACGACGGAATAGATCCGTTGTTTGACAAAAAAGTTTCAAAAAGCGGCATGTCCGTGGCAGGCAATGGAAGAATCCATGAAATCAAAAAGGATGTTTACGGCAGTTCGTATGCCCGTGAGCCGCAAAAATTGAGAAAAATTACCGCTAATGCACGGGAAAAACATTTGGATGCTTACGGTGATATCAAAGTCGGTAGCAGAGTGAAACATGAAAAATTCGGCGTGGGTACGGTGTTGGAACTTACGGGCGGAGATGCCAATACCAAAGCCGTAATACAATTTGAAACAGCCGGTGTAAAAACACTGCTACTTAAGTTTGCAAGACTCATGGTACTGGGATGAATGTGGTTCCCGGTTTGCATAAGATTTCCGAAAACAAAAAACCGTAATATCAATTGATTTTTTAGTTAATTTTGCAAAAAAAATTGAACTATGAAACTAAGAGAACTTAAAAAGGATGTTAAAACATTGTTTGCACACATGATCGGTGACGGATTGCTTTTGTCCGAAATTAAGAATGATGAAAAATTGAGTGCCGAAATCGAAAAAATGCTGCATGAAGCCATAGACAAAAGAGAAGATTTGATAACAAGAATTAATCATCCGGAACTCCGGGACAAAGAAATATCGGTAAAGCAATATTATTCTCAAATCAGGCAAGAAGTAACCGATTATTTCAACAATTATTACGAAAGGATAAGCCAATTTATAGAAGATACCAACGCTTAATACGATTAGATGGAAGATTTTAACAGGGATTTTTTTGGAAATAAAGACAAAATGCCTTCCTTGATTAGAAAGTATCAAAACTTTCTGTCGGGGAAGGGGACTTATTTTTTTGATGTGTTCGAATTTGTCGATATTATCTCGTATTACATAGAAGAATTGAATTTTGACGAAGCTGATAAAGCCATAGATACGGCTTTGTCCGTATATCCCAACGAAAGTGAATTTATTTTTCTTAAAGCCAACTTATTGTTTCGTAACGGCCATAGCCGTCAAGCCATGAAAATGCTGGAAAGCATAGCCGGTTTTCAAGCAGGAAATCCCGAATATTACTTCCTCAAAGCCAATATTTTGGCATCACAAAACAAGATAGACGAAGCCATCAAGGAATACCGTAAAGTAATTGCCGTTGCCGATGCCGAAGATAAAAACATGTACCGCCATCTGATAGGCAATAGTCTTGCCATAGTGAAAAAATATAAAGAGGCATTGGAATTTTTCAATGAAATTCCTGCTAAGGATTTGGACGAAGAAATGCTTGAAGATATTGCATCTACTTATGAATCATTGGGCAGGTACGATGTTGCCATAAAATATTATCGCGAAAGTCTGCGAAGAGATCCGTTGTCCGACTTTACTTGGTTGAGCATGGGCGAAGCCTATTTGAAAATCAATGAGGAAGAAAAAGCGTTGGATGCTTTTATGAATGCTTATGCCATAGACGACAGTATGCCCGAAACGGAGGCAAGTATTGCAGACCTTTTGTTTAAGCAAGACCGGTTTGAAGAGGCGCTGTTGTATTATCTTGATTTGCGTAAAAAAAACGAGAAAACGAATATTTACGAAGCTTTGATAGGAGATTGTTATCTGCAATTGAAGAAATTTGATCTGGCGGAAAATTTTTATAACAAGGCTCTTGCCGGAGGCCATGCGTCGCCGGAAGTCTTTCACGGGCTTGCGATTATTGCTTATGAACGAAAAGAGTTTGAAAAGTCCTTGCAATTTATAAATTCCGCTTTGTTGTCCGATAATAGTGAAGACCCTGTGTATGTAAACTTCAAGGCCCATGTGCTGAATATGTTGGAGCAAGATAATGATGCATTGGAATATTTTGCCAAGGCTGTGGTCATATCCGGCGTGGAGGAGGAATTTTTATCGGATTTTGTGGACTTTATATTAAGTAACAACAAAGTTTCCGAACTGATGAAAGGTCTTGCCCAATCGATGTCTGATACGGAAGAGTCTTTGTTTTTGAACTTTATATCGGACAGGTTGAAGTTGTATTTTATTGTACACGGAAAAGATTACGACGAAATACGCATAAAAGAAAAAATTGAATCGGTGTTGAAAAAACTTAACCAATAAAACAGAACTTATGAAAAAGAAGTATCAAATACGCTGCATGTCCACCGGAGAAATTATTGGTGATTTTGCAGATTGGTTTGCTATGAACCAAACTTGTCCCGACGGGTCCAAAATGGTGACTGTAGAATATTTTGAACCTTTGGAAGAATTACCCAATCTCATACATAAAAAAGATTGTAAATATCCGCAAAGTCTGTGGAGGTATTTCAAATTCTTGCCGTTATACGACGAAAGAAACATCATTTCGATGGGCGAAGGAGCTATTCCCGTAAACCGGTGGAAATTCTTGGAGGATATTGCTTCCGAAGCATACGGAATAGATTGTAAGGTATATGTGTATCGAAACGATGAGAATCAAGGTACCGGCACTTTCAAAGATGCGGCGGCTACCATGGCGGCCAGTATCATGAAAGAACACGGTATCAAAGAATATGTAATAGCCAGCACGGGAAATATTGCTACGGCATACTCCCGTTATCTGGCATTGGCAGGCGTGTCGCTTTCCGTGTTTATTCCCGAAAACGCCCAATTGACCCACCAATCGGAAATGGGAACTTATGGACAAAGAGTTTTCAAAGTAAGGGGAGATTATGCAAAGGCCAAACAGTTGGCGGCGGAATATGCGAATAGGTATAATATCCTTATATCATTGGGTAATATTGACCCGATAAGAGTGGAAGCCAAAAGAACCATGGTTTTTGAATGGATAAGGTTGATGGAGGAATTTCCTACCGTTTACATTCAGGCGCTTAGTGGCGGTACAGGACCTATTGCTATTGAAAAAGGAATAAACGAAATAAAAGATTTGAATTTGGTAAATAAACTGCCGCGTTTTATTCTTGCACAACCTCACCGTTGTAATCCTATGGCGCAGGCATGGGAAAAAGCCAAGCAAAACAATTTTCCGGAAGGTTGGTTGAATGATTATCCTGTGTTGGAAAATCCGCAAACGACCATTCCAACGCTTTCAACCGGTAATCCTACGACTTATCCCTTGATTGCGGATATCGTAAAAAGAAGTGACGGGGAAATCATATCCTTTAACGAAGACAATGCCATAGATATAGCCCGTTTGGCTACTTACGAAACAACCGTTAAGGTGGGGCCTGCGGCAACAGTGGCGCTGGGAGGATTTTTTGAAGCTCTTACGGATGGACACATCAAAAACGGAGATGTGGTGCTGATAAATATCGGGGAAGGGGCTAAACGCTCTCCGGAATTTATGGAAGCCGTCAATTACAGCACCAAGATAGTGTCTTCCATTGACGAATGCGAAGAATTCGACCGTTCACAATACAGGGATAAGTTGCGTCAGGCCGTATTAGACAAATATCCCAAAAAAGCCAATGTATAGATAATGAAAGACGGCGCAATAGCAACATTGCTAAAAGGAATGGTTATGGGAGCGGCCGACATCATTCCGGGAGTGAGCGGCGGCACCATAGCATTTATTACGGGAATATACGAAAAACTGGTGTTTTCGATTAAGACCATTTCCGATGTGGCAACATTGAGGTTGCTTTTTACTCTGCGTATCAAAGAGTTTTGGACTGCCATAAACGGAAATTTCCTTTCGCTGGTTTTTGGCGGTATATTGATTAGCGTTTTTTCATTGTCTAAACTTATCACTTGGCTACTGGAAACCTATCCGATGTTTGTATGGGCCTTCTTTTTCGGCCTCATTCTGGCTTCGGTCGGGCTGATTGTCAAATCCTCCGAAAAGCCCAATGTTGTGCATGTGCTTGTTTTTGTGGTTTTTACGGCCGTAGCCTATTACATTACCTCATTGCCTCCCGTAAATATGGGGTCGGGCATGTTGAACACTTTTTTGGCAGGAGCCATTGCCATTTGTGCCATGATTTTGCCGGGTATCTCCGGCAGTTTTATTTTGCTTATACTCGGTCAGTATCAAAATATATTGCGAGCTGTTAATAATTTGGATGTTCTTACGCTTTCGGTTTTTACCGCCGGAACGGTGGTGGGGCTTATTGTTTTTTCTAATTTTTTGTCGTGGTTGCTAAAAAGGTTTAAGCAAACGACCGTTTTTGCATTGGCCGGGTTTATGACGGGAGCACTCAATAAGGTATGGCCTTGGAAAGTTACGGTTTCTTACTTTATAGACAAGCATGGCCATAAACATCCGTTGCTGCAAGAGAATTTGTTGCCTCACGATTTTGCGACTCAAACGGGGCTCTCGCCCGAAGTGTTTGGGGTGTTGTTGTTTTTCTTGGCCGGAATCACGGTTATTTGGCTGTTTGACCGGTTGTCAAAGCAGCAGGGTTAATGCTTCTTTTTTGTTTTTTGTGCTTCCTGCCGTGTTTGGTATTTACGGTAGCGTTTTTCGTTGATGACCCATAGCGTATAGGCATAGGGTAGTCCGGCCAGAATAAACATGCCGAATCGCATGATGAGGGAATAGGTGTCTTCACAAACCTGATAATGCCACCTATAAAAAAGGGTTACCAATGACGCCGTAAGGATGCCCCAGGTTATACCGTTGGTGATGATGTACCGCCACATACTTTTCCGGTGCCAATATTCCCATTTGTCCATCCACTTTTTTTGACGGTCAGTCAGTCCGTTATTAGTTGTCATAACTTTTTTTGACTTTTTCAATATTAGGTGTCGAAGGTAAATGATTTATTCCGAACCGTCAAATTTATAAAATAATTGATTCCTGAAATTTCGGATTTTTCGGGATTGGAGGCTTGGGGAGAGAACGGTTTGGCTATGCGTAGTGCGCGGTTTCAAAATACCAGACTTTCAGTTTACTACTAATTTCATTTAATGTTATAATGTTCAGATTTAGCAATTTACCCGCATTACTTATAGCCTTTGTTGGGTACGGTAGTTAAATCCAATTCGATTCCATATTCTACACTTGGTTCTCTCAAAATGTGTAATTCCAGTTGTTTTGGTTGT
>CAYMVE010000069.1:0-10576 GCA_964393715.1 uncultured Bacteroidales bacterium
ATTATTACAAAAAAGCATACGCCAAGGAGAAAAACAATGCCCGAAAAGTAGATATGGTTTTCAAAATCGGGAAATGTTATTCCGCTAAAAATGAACCGAAATCTGCAGAACTATGGTTCAAAAAAGCAATTATGGTAAAGTATCCCGATCCGGTTGTTTATTTGTATTATGCAAACGAATTGAAAAAAAACGGCAAGTTTGAACAAGCCATAAAATATTACAAAAAGTACAAACAAATGGTGCCCAATGACAAACGGGCGGACATCGGCATCAAATCCAGCCAAATGTCAGCCAAATGGTTGGCACACCCCACCCGCTACAAAGTGGAAAATATGGCACAGTTCAATTCCAAATACGAGGACTTCTCTCCCACTTACGGTTCCAAAAAATTTGACATGATTATTTTCTCCTCCAATAGACCAGGATCCAAAGGGAACAGAATTCACAAAGTTACCGGACAAGGGTTTACCGACCTGTGGTACAGCAAAAGAGACAGGAAAGGAAATTGGAGCACACCGCAACCATTACCGGGTGATTTTGTAAATACCGAAGATGACGAAGGAGCATCTTCCGTAAACCGAAAAGGAAATACACTGTATTTCACTCGCTGTAGGGTGGAAAAAAAGAAATTTATAGGATGTAAAATATATGTTTCCCAAAAGAAAGGGGTTTCTTTCGGCGAAGCAACACTCATACCAATACCGGGTGCCAGCGATAGTATTTCAATTGCACACCCGTCCATTTCGCCCGACGACCTTACCTTGTATTTTGCAGCAGAACTTCCCGGCGGATTCGGAGGAAAAGATATCTGGATGATGAAGAGGGAAAAGAAAACCAAACCCTGGGGAGAACCTATCAATTTAGGACCACAAATAAACACTCCGGGAAATGAAGTATTTCCATATTGCAGAAAAAAAGGTGAACTGTACTTTTCTTCGGACTACCTACCCGGCATGGGAGGTCTCGACATATTCAAAGCCACCTTGGATGAAAACGGAAAGTGGAGAGTAGAAAACATGAAATATCCCATCAACTCATATTCGGATGACTTCGGTATCACATTCGAAGGAAATAAAGAAAGAGGTTTCTTCTCATCCAGCCGCCCCGGCGGAATAGGAAGCGACGATATTTACAAATTCTGGTTACCTCCGCTCCAATTTACTTTGTCCGGATACATTTTGGACCAAAAAACGGACGACCCCATACAAGGTGCCAAAATAGTACTGAAAGGTAGCGACGGAACCACACAAGAAGCCTTGTCCGAAGCAGACGGATCGTACAAGTTCAAACTCAAACCCAACACCGATTATCAAGTATTGGTATCAAAAAAAGACTATCTCAACGGTAAAGCCAGCGTTTCTACTATAGGCATCGAAGAAGATAAAGACTTTAAGCAGGACATTTATTTGGCTTCCGTAAAAAAAGCCATTCAGTTGCCTAACATCTTCTACGATTACGCCAAAGCAACATTACGCCCGGAATCAATGGCCGCTCTGGACAAACTGGTAGAAACCCTTAACGAAAACCCGAACATTGTTATAGAGCTTTCGGCCCATACCGACTTCAGAGGAAACGACGAATACAATATGGAACTCTCACAAAAGAGAGCCGAATCGGTAGTAAAATACCTGATATCCAAGGGAATTGCTCAGGATAGATTGGTAGCCAAAGGATACGGAGAAACAAAACCAAGAGTGGTGGACAAAAAAACACACAAAAAATTCCCGTTCTTGCCCGAAGGACAGGCATTAACACCGGAATTTATTATGTCTCTTCCTACAGAAGAACAACAAGAAGTGGCTCACCAACTCAATCGTAGAACAGAGTTCCGGGTATTGAGACAAGATTATGTTCCGGCACCGGCCCCGGCTAATGATGTAAACAACAATAACCAATAAAACATAATTAAAAACCGATAAAGCCCTTTCATACCGAAAGGGCTTTTTTTTTAGAAAAACCTATGAAACCAGAACTTATAGTCATAACAGGTCCTACCGCATCGGGAAAAACAAAACTGGCAGCACAACTGGCCTACTTAATAAACGGAGCCATAATAAGTGCGGACTCCAGGCAAGTATTCCGAAAAATGACCATAGGAACCGGCAAAGATTTGGACGACTACATCGTACAAGGCAACAAAATCCCCTATTACCTGATAGACATCCTGAATCCCGGAGAATTTTACAGTGCCTATAATTTTGCCAAAGATTTTATCCGTACCTACCGGGATATCAAAAATAAAAAACAGTATCCTATACTATGTGGAGGAACCGGCTTATATATATCGGCAGTAGTAGAAAAATACCGCTTTTACGAAACGGCTCCGGATAATACATTACGACAAAAACTGGAAACAAAATCATTGGAAGAACTACAAAAAACGGCTTCCAACTTATCAATAAGCCTCAATACATCCGATAGCAACAATAAAAGAAGACTGATCAGACACATCGAAAACAAACTATCTTCCCTAAAAGGTAATCCGATAATTATACCGGAAACTCATCCGGTAGTATTTGCCATAAAAATCAGCCCGGAAAAAAGAAGAGAAAAAATTGAACAACGACTGGAAACCAGATTAAAAGAGGGAATGATAGAAGAAGTAAAAGCCCTGCTGAAAGAATACGGAGAAAAAACAATGATGTCGTACGGACTCGAATACAAATATATTACCTTGTACCTAAAAGGCAATTTGAGTTACGACGAAATGAAAATCAAACTGGCTACAGAAATATACCGCTTTTCAAAACGACAAATGACTTGGTTCAGAAGAATGGAAAGAAATGGCATAAAAATCTATTGGATAGATTACGAATGGCCGGAAACACAGAAAATTGAAACAATATTAAAAATTGCAAGCATAGCAGAATAACATAATGAAAACTCAATGTTCAAAAATATGGTCTTTCTTGATATTCCTTGCTCCGTTATTCTTTTACTTCGGAATGTTATATTCCACGGTATCCGAATAACCTTTTTTATATATTTTGTTCACTTCTTTTTCTAATTAAGCGTATATTTTGCTTTACAAAAGTCTCGCATTCTTAAAAATATCGGACTGAAACGCTCGCCTTAAAAATTCTTTACCATTCATCAATCATTGGAATTTCCAGCCATGGCAAAGGTAACAATTACCAAGCAAACACAAAAATAATAGCAGCAAACAACAGGATATTAAAAATCAACCCTCCATTGTCACGATATACCAAATAAGAAACTTCGGCAGCCAGATCAAGAAATTTCGGAAAATGAATCACAAAAAAATTCCTGTGAAACTGCCTAACCATCTCGAAAAATTTCGAGGCTCTCAATACTGTAGCAATATTACCGTGCCGGAAAGCAAAATACAAAAGCATAAAAAACACTATCGACAAGAAAATTATGCTGAAATGAGGCAAATCATAAAAGAACGGTAAAATCCATACGGCAAAAACCGTATTCATAATCATAACAAACAAATGAACAGACAACCCCTTCCTATCCGTATTTTTCACATCAACACCTTCAGCAAACATACCATACATAAAGTAAGCTAAAGCCACACCGTAAGCCAACAAAACCACATAACTTACAAAAGGATTTTTCAACACTACATAGTCGGAAAAAAATACTCCTGTAACCCCCAAAGAATAAAACCAAATAAAAGTCATATACAACAGAATTCCCAATCCCGTATTTTTCTTTATCAAATTCCCTATCATCAAAAACTCATCCGAATCAAAAGCCATAATAACAAACAATGAAACGAAATAGAGAAACACCGTAAACGAATAGGCGGAAACAATAAATATAAGAACCGGCAAATTAATACCGGCAATCAGAAAAATTATGAGAATCAAAGTAATGGAAACCGAAATTATGTTTTTCAAATATTCATAAATAGTATCGGTATCGATGGTGCGTATGACGGAAAATATCAAAATAATCAATAAATAGGGCAATACCACTCCCTCACAATTACAAGCAAATCCCCCCAAATAAAATCTCGAATAGATCAATAAAGGATAAAAGGCAACCGTAATAAATTCAAGAGAGATTTTTTCCAACCAGAATTGAAATCCCAACACCGGCAGTTTCATTAAGATACCGGTAAAAATCACAAACGCAGTCAAGTCATTACTTCCGGCAATTTTAAACACATCGGTTAACAACGGTACCGAATCACCCGTATAAAAATATGCCAATACCGAAAATATTAGAAAATCCCCTATCAAAGACAGATACAAATAAGATAAAGCTCCTTTTACGGAAATTTGATCGTATCGGTTAAACAACAACACCAAAAACGAAGCTAACGAACCGAAAAACATCCAAAACGCAAAAATAAAAATGTTGGAAGCTTGCCAAATACCTACAATCGCAGATAAGAGAAGCCAAAACATCGGAATCCCCCCCTTGCTTTTTTTATCAAAAGAAGTCCACAGCATAAACAAAAAAGTAAGCGACCCCAAAATGACAAACATGTCAAAATCAAGCTTCCCGTAATTAAACAAAACAAAAGACACAAAAACAAACAAACCGGACAAAATGCTCGGTAAAAAAACATCAACAACATATACAATTAAGAACACATACAACATCAAAAAACTCAGCCCCCAAAATCCGTTAGCATAGTAAGCATTCAACACAGCCAAAACAAAAAGAGCTACCACTAATAAGCCCACAACCCAAAGACGACCCACCCGAATCTTCAAATCAAAATCAACAGAACCATACCGATAAGCAAACCACCTCAACAAAACACCGGCTTGTAACAGCCAAACCAACGAAAAACCAACCGCCCAACTCCACATCCGATAAGAAAATAAATCGGATAAAAATTCTATTTTTGAGAAAAAGGAAGAATACGGAGGAAATCCGGCCATAGCCACACTAAATAAGGCAAAAAGAAACAAAACTACTCTGTTCCACCGTTTCCCATCATTCAAATACACTAATACCACCAAACCTGAAAGACCAATAAATACCGTAATCATATAAAACGCCGAAACAATCCCATACGCATCACCGACATATCGGGACAGCCCCAGCATCGTCACTGCCGTACCCGAAATTGAGGTAAGAAGAAAAAACAAAAATTCTTTGAAATCTTTGACTGCAAAAGCCGCAAACACGGAAAACAAGGCAGACAAAAAACCTACCATTGCCGTAATGTTGTAAAAATCAACATTATGGGCATAAACTAAAAATCGGGACAACTGAAAAAAACCTCCTATAAACAATACTGTAAACAGTGGAAGTAACAAGATACCGGGCAAATTGCGAACCAACCCGAACACCCACAAATTTACAAAAAACGGAGCAACAAGCAGCAATGTAAAAATAAGAACAAATATCAGGTACACTTTGGTCACCCACTCATTCCCCACCCCCAAATGAGGCAACAACAACAACACAAGCACCACAACATACATTACCCGACTTACAACCCATATTTTAGGTGCAATATAAAAGCTAAACAACAAAAACAAAAAGTACAGGAATATCAGCCCAATAAAGTACAAAACCAAAGCATCTTCTAACGGCAACACAATGCCCGCAGCAATCAGCAACAAAGAAACCGAATAATAAAACAAAGCACCTTTGCGTTTCACAAATAAATGCTCCCGGTCAAAATAAACAGGTAAGAAATAAGCCGCCAACACAGCCAACAAATAACTGCTATTCTCAAAATTAAGCAAATCTATCCCCAAAAACCGGACGGGAGAAATATGATACATATAAAACGAATATGTCAAAAATCCGACCATTAAAACAGATAAAAACAAACTCCCTCCTATCCCCAAAATCTTGATATTTTCCGGTATTTTCACAAAAGGAAGTGCTGTTAAAACATTAAATATCAACAATGAAAAAAGAATATATAACAATACCTGCTCCATATCAAAATAATTTTCGCAATAAAAATAAATAAAAATACGACATCCACAGTAAAAATTTGTGGTAAATATTTATCAAAGCGGGAAATTCTACCGGCGAATAAATTTTTCATAATTTTGTCATTTCAAAAAAGTATTCACTCCGAAAGGACTTAATTGTTAATGATCGACCTAATTAGAAATAAAAAACATTCGCTGAAGTATATCTTTGGATTGTTTATAGCATTTATTATTGTTTTTTTTCTATACAAAAACCTGCTTTACAGTCCTTTTTTACTGCACTGGGACGATGCAAAAAACATTGTGGACAACAATGCCATTAAAGAAGTTTCTTTACATTCAATAAAAACGCTCTTTTCCTCCCTGTATGTTGAAATGTATGTCCCAATAACACAACTAACCTATCTACTGGATTACCAATCGTTCGGTCTTTTACCTTTTGGGTTTCACATCTCTTCTTTAATTTATCATTTTATAGCAACTTTCATAGTCTTTTTCTTTTTTTCGTTTTTTTTTGACAAAAAAATATCTTTCATATTATCAATAATATTCTTAGTACATCCCGTCAACATAGAACCCATAGCATGGTTATCTGCACGAAGTACAATTATATTTACATTATTTTATCTGCTCTCCCTTGTTCAATACATTATGTACCTAAAAAAAGGAGGGAAACTCTATTTTTTTCTCACATTCTTTTTCTTTCTTTTGTCGGTATTAGCAAAATCAACTGCAATTACTCTCCCTGTTGTTTTAATCGGATTGGATTGTTTTTATACAAAAGCATGCAAAGCGTCATTTGTGATAAATAAAATACCTTTTTTTATAGTCAGTATCATAATTGGCTACATTACAACATTGTCCAAAATCCAACCACCTTTAGAATACAGTTATTGGGAAAATCTACTTCTGGTCTCATACAGAATCTTTTTCTATATATCCAAATTTATTTTTCCGGTACATTATTCTGCATTTTATACAATTATCCCTCAACATCTTAACATGATTTTATTTTTATCTTTATTATTATACAGTCTTTTAATATTGTTTGTTTATTGGCTTATTCGAAAAAGACTTTATTTAAAAAAACCGCTAATAGTTTTAGGCACTTTTTTATTCTTAACAACCATCTTAATAAATTTAAATATAGTGCCCTTCACGGTGCAGATTATTAGCGACAGGTATATGTACCTCCCTATGGTAGGCCTATTGATAGTTTTGGGATTTTTCATGCAACACCAAAAGCACATGATAGTAATAGTTGCTTTATTTTCAATTTATTTCCTCTTGACTTCTGTCAAATATATCGATTATTGGAAAAACGAAACCACCCTTTTCCAACATACTCTTGAAAACAATCCCAATGCAATTCCGGTAAAAAACATCATGGTATCAATTTATAAAAACAAACACGAATATCGGAAAGCATTGAAACTTGCCAACGAAATACTTTCTCAATATCCAAATTATGTTGAAGCCTTAAACAATAGGGGGAGCTTATATTTAAAACTAAAAGAATATAAAAAAGCATTTTTTGATTTTAACAAAATAATAACATTAAATAAAGCAGGAGCTGCAACTTACATAAATTTAGGAAATTTATATTTTTCATTAAAACAATATCCCTTAGCAATCAAAGCTTATGAAAAAGCTATTTCTTTAGACAGTTCATCTTTTCTTGCATACGACCATCTAGGCCGAGTATATGCATACATCAAAAAACCGGAAAAAGCCGAATATTATCTGACTAAAGCCATTAGTTTGAATATTACTTATGGAATGTCTTATCAAACCAGAGGGATGGTTTATATAATTTATTACAAAGACATTACCAAAGGATGTAAAGATCTAAAAACAGCGGAAAAATATGGCATAAATGTTAGAGAACTAATAAAAAAATTTTGCAACTGATTGAACTTACCGTCCTAACATCATTTGAACTTTCTGAAAATCAAAAATATTAAAAACAAACATTACATTTTCCACATACCATCTTGTTCCCCAATAAAAACCTCCTTACAATTTATTTTTATAATCCTCATAACCGAACTCCCTAAAAAGTTCAAAAGTTCCGTCTCGGCGAAGCATCCCGATAGCAGGATGCTTCACCCCGTTAAAGAAAGTGGTCTTTACCGTAGTATAATGAATCATATCACAAAAAACAATCATATCGCCGGGATGCAATGCTTTATCAAACCGGAAACCGTCTATAAAATCTCCGGCCAAACAACTATTTCCTCCAAAACGGTACACATACTTTCCCTGAGGATGCTCACCCAACACTTGCGGTTTGTAAGGCATTTCCAAAGTATCCGGCATGTGTGCCGTAAAAGACACATTCAACATAGCAGTATTTATGCCACCATTCTGCACAATATCTTCAACCCGTGCCAGCAAAACCCCCGTACGCCACACATAAGCGGCACTCGGCTCCATATACACGGTAAGCCAAGGATACTTTTCGGAAAAACGATTTAATACCCTTATGGCATACGCTACATCGTAATCCGCATGAGTAAGCAAATGTCCACCTCCTATATTAACCCATCGCAAGCCCGGCAAAAACCGCCCGAATTGAGCCTCAAAAGCATCTAAAAGTTGTTCCAAAGCCTGATGTTTCGACTCGCACAAAGTATGGAAATGCAGCCCTTCTATCTCTTTGGGAAGCACATCGGGCAAATCGTCGGCCGGCACACCCAAACGCGATTGGACATGAGCCGGATTGTACAAATCCGTTTCCACATCGGAATAGCCGGGATTCACCCGCAAACCAACGGAAATATCTTTATTAATCCGCTTTACCTTATCCGCAAAACGATCTAACTGCCCCAAAGAGTTAAAGGTGATATGCGATGAAAACCGTGACATCTTCGCCAACTCTTCTTCATGATAAACCGGAGCATACAAATGAATTTCGTTATGCAAAAAGTCCTTGGCAAGTTTTGCTTCACTATACGAACTAGCAGAAGCCCCATCGATAAGATCCCGAAAATAACCGAATGCCCGATAATTGGCAAAACCTTTCAATGCCATAAGAAGGCGAACAGAAGTATGCGACTTGAAATATTTGAAAACCGCAATATTTCTTAACAATTTTTTCTCTTCAATCACATAACACGGATTGGGTAAATGTTCATACACATTTATCATTACACCTGTTTTAACAATTCCAAAAACAAATTTACAGCCACCCTCTTATCGTGTCCCAAATTATACGAAATACTATTTTGCAAATAATTTCTCAATTCCTCTCCGGAAAGTACATGAGACACACGCCCGTATCTGTTTACTACCCCGGGAATATTATAGACACCTTCTGCCAGAGCATGATTAAACATCCTCTTGAAAGACAACGGCAAAAGTCCCTTAGGTGCTACCCACAAAGCAAACACAAACGGTAATCCGGTATATTTATGCCACAGTTCGGCCAAATCATACCGGTATGCAAACCGGCTATTCAAAGCAAAAGTCCGGTCTCCAATAACCACTCCCGCAGTTTTCCCTTTTATTTCATTCAAATATTCATTCCCCTTTGCATCCCAAAAATTAAAATCCTTTTTAAGAAAAAAATGGTCTAAAACCCGCATCAGCCGCACCGAAGTAGCGGATTGAAAATCTAATAAAACATCTCTCACATCGCTCAAAGGCACCTCGGAATACAAACATACGGAATCTACCCTTTTTTCCGCACCTATACAATAATCGGCAACTATCTCAATATCCTCCCCGGCACGTTCCAAAGCACCTACCGGCAATAACGCGATATCATACCGACCGGAAAAAAAATGTTTCGACAATAAAGAAGGATACTCGTCATACAACTTTATCGAATCCAGCCTTTCCAATCCGTACAAAAACGGCAATACATTCGTGTACGAAACAATCCCTACTTTATACATGATCACTCTGTTTTGATCGCCTTTTCATTTTCTACCCTCCAAACTGCCGCAGCTATCACGGAAACCACCGAAACAATACCGGCCGCAAGCGAACCAATCACCGGCACCGATAAAAACAACGCATAAATCCCCCCTATGGCTACCGAAAATCCCATGTTGGAACGAACAAATTTCACACTTTTCCGCAAATTAAAATTCCGGCGTTCATTGGTATAATCAATAAATGAAAAACCGTAAAAATAGGCAGATACAAAGAAAAGAATTATTGGCGACAATACAGCCATAAATTGTCCCAAAATCGGTATCAGCATAGCAAAAAAAATCAAAATATGAAGCCTCAATTCGTAAAAAAAATTTCTGATACTAATCAAAATCCCCCTAACAACATCATTTACAAACTTTTTCAGCGAAAAATCATACCGACGGCCTGTCAAAATATATTCTGCTTTTTCCGACAAATAAGCCAATAACGGAGACATCACAATCAGTATCAAATAACCGTTTACATACGAAAAAAAGATAAAAAAACCAACCTTAACCAACATCCATGTAATCCCCGTAAGCAAAGGCGTAAGTATGCCGAGCCATGCAGATTGTTCCGTATCAAAATAATGCAACAACCACGCATTCAATTCGTCCAACAAATAGCCTACCGAATACCATCCGACCATAAAAAAAACCAAAGTCAATAAAAATGGTATGAAGTAAGCCCACCACAACCGGTGCTTAAAAGAAAAAGAAAATGCCCGAAAAAAATAAACCAAACCACTCAAAAAATCGTTAAAAAACTTCAACATC
>CAYMVE010000070.1:0-10565 GCA_964393715.1 uncultured Bacteroidales bacterium
CTTTAATCAAAGAAGCCATTTCGATAGGTGATGACAAATTTTGTACCAAATCTTCTATAGATTCTTCTGACAATTGGGGAACGCTGTCGTTCACCAAAAGAGAATCGGGTATATCCAAATCGTCTACTCCTCCTACACTTTCTTTATTATCATTGCCACCACAAGAATACATCATTGCAAAGGCGGAAACAACCAGTAATGCCAAGAATATTTTTTTCATAATCAATCGTTTTTTTTCGATTTAAAATATTTTAGGTTCATTATCTTTTTCCAAACATCAAAGTACAAAGTTAAAAACAAAAACAATGTCATCAACCAGATAACCACAATATTAAACTTAAAGGTGTCAAAAAAACTACCGGCAAAATGTTTTTTAGGAGCATAAAAATGTGCCCTGTAATCCCAAAAGCCTTCCACTACGGGATCTTCGTATATAGGATCGACCTGTTGAACCAACCTGTCTTGATATTGAATTATTTTATTCTTTTCAAACACTTTTTTAACAATTTCTCCGACGCTTTCATTGTAATATTCATCTTTCAATTTGTAATAAGCTTCCTTGTTTTTATTCAACAGATATTCTATCACTTTTTCTTTTTTCAAATTCGCCGCTAAAAAGCGATTGGAGTAAAAAGTCTCAAGTTGATTAAAGTATTCGTAAGTTTCATTTACATCATCGAAACTTATTCGATCTTTTTGCCAAATTTGAACACATGAAGCACATTTCGGTTTTGTATATTGATCTTTTTGCAACCATTTCAATTCGTGTAAGATTAAAGCCTTAGTTTCTCTTAGCAACTGTACAGTATCGCTATTCCGAGATTTTAAATTTTCAGCGTAAAAGTCTAATGCTTCTTGCAGTTTGGGAATATAATAAACCTGCTTAAAGTTATACACGCTTTCTTCTTTTTCAAGCGGATAAAATTTCTTCTCAAAAGCATTATCCTTAAATTGCGTAACCATCAGCGCCTCATAAGCCCATCGTGTCGCCATCAGGTCGGCAACTACCGGTACTTTGTCCGGTCTGGTTAACCATCGGTTCAACTTATCAAAACTAAACATGGCACCACCCAAAATCATTTGCGGTATCATCAACAACGGAATCAATATGTATATGGTTACCACCGAATTGAAAGAGGCCGAAATATTAAGCCCCAGCATGTTGGAAAATGCCGCCATCGAAAACAGTACCAACCAATATTCCCAATACAGTCCTTTGATTCCCAAAATAAAATTACCAATCAAAACGAAGGTCAGCATTTGGATAGCCGAAAATCCAAACAAAATAATCACTTTTGACATTAAATAACTAAACCGGCTCAGGTTCAAAAACTTTTCTCTCAAAAGTAGCTTCCTATCCTTAAAGATTTCATCGGCACTAATGGTCATTCCTAAGAAATGAGCCACAATAATGGCCATGAAAATATAAATAGGAATATTTTCGTTTTCGCGAAAGACATAAACATGCGAAGCCGGATCGGCAATGTAAAATATAGTAACGGTAAGAATAAAAGCCAATAAAGGTGCTTCAAACAAATTCAGCAACATGTATTGTTTATCCGCCCACTTGGATTTCAAATCTCTGGTAAGATACACTACCGATTGTTTTACCCATGAGGGCAACTTCAAATAAGTATTGAGTTTCTGCTCGGTTTTCGGGTTATCATACTTCGGAAGTGATATCTTTTTCTTAAACCGTTCGTACCATTCTTGGGGCGAAACTTTCCGCTGTTTGGTATAATTCCCAAATTCGTCAACTACCTTGGCATCCAGAATATTAAATATCAATTCCGGATTCACATTCCCACAGGTGGGACATTCCCCCACCAAGTTATTTACCTGATTATCTGCCGTTTTAAAATAAATAACCGATTCTATCGGATTGCCGTAATACACCATATAGCCACCCACATCCATAATCAGCACATTGTCAAACATTTTGAAAATGTACGAAGAGGGTTGGTGTATCACCACAAAGATAAGTTTTCCTTTGAGGGTAAGTTCCCGCAAAAGACTCATCACATTTTCACTATCCCGTGATGATAATCCCGATGTGGGCTCATCCAAAAATAAAATGTGTGGCTCTCGGATTAATTCCAGTGCAATGTTCAATCGTTTTCGTTGTCCCCCGCTGATAAACTTATTAAACGGTGATCCGACTTTCAAATCCTTTATCTCTCCAAGCCCCAAACTATCCAATTGCTTATTAACGAGTTCTATCAGTTCTTCATCACTTTTATCTTTAAAACATAATTTGGCATTGTAATACAAGTTTTCAAATACGGTCAGTTCTTCTATCAGAAGGTCATCTTGCGGCACAAGTCCTATTACCCCCTTCAAGGCTCCTTCCGATTCATGATGCAGATCTATACCGTTTATGGTAACCTTACCAGTAGTAGGTGTATAGATACCCGAAAGTACATTCAGCAAAGTTGTTTTTCCCGAACCGCTGGCCCCCATTATCCCTATCAACTTGCCATTTTTTTCCGAAAAAGTGATGTTGTGCAGTCCTGTATCTCCCGTCGGAAAAACATAAGTTACATCCCCGACATCGAAAACAATCTCTATCTGGTTTTCCTCTTTCAAAAAATAAGCAACAACATCCGAATAATAAACCGGTTTTATATTAGGAATTTTCAGCGTGCTCCCATTGGCAAACAAATAAATACGATGCGGATGTACCGGCAATCCGTTCAAAAACAGCTCCAGCGTACCATTGTAATAGAAAAAGTAAATATTGACACTCTTTACATGCAAAAAGTACACATTCTCATCCGACAAATATTTTACGCCTACTTTTGCTTCTGCCGATTGGGTGGGAATCACATAAAACGACTCCCTTTCTTCCGGATTGATCCTATCCGGAAACAATATAAAATCTTGAATATCAGCCGTTTCATCTGCCGGAATGTTGAACACTTCGGCAACGGTATTGATAATGGCTTCCCGTTGTTCTGTCAGCCTTTCTTTTTCTCCTATAAATTCAAACAACCGAACCAGTACAACGACTTTTTGTTTCTGATTCAGCGTACGATTAATTTTTTTGGCAATGCCTAATGTCCGCACCGAATCTTTAACGGAAGTAAGTTTACTTTTTCGGACTTTCTTTTTGTCTTTTTCTATGTACTCGTCAAACAACCGGATAAATTCATCGACCATCTCCTTATTCAACTGCTCCCTCAAAAAGCGTACAACATAATCACGGGCATAGATATCTACGCCGTCATCTTGCTTGGCAATAATAGCAAACAGCTGCATTAACGCTTTCAGGATCTCTTCACTCATCCGGTCACTTGTTTACGATTCCAATTCCTTTATTTCAAACGGCACATCCACAATATCGGCATATTCTTCTCCGGCTTCCATCATATCTTCGTCATCTTCTTTGTAATACCAATGTACTACAATATCTTTACCTTCGCTATAATAATCTTCCAACTTAACCAAAATATCCAAAAGCATTTTGGAAGATGCCGTATTAAAATAGTCCATTTTAAAGACAAATACTATTTTATCATTCAATTGTGGGATGTGGGCATCCATCCAATCCAAAATCGGTTGATAAAAGGTCGCCACATCTTCCGGCATCGACCGGCCGGAAATTTCAAATATCATATTCTCAGGATCCAGTACAACTCCCGGTGTATCGTCCGTTCCTTGTAATTTAATTACTTCCATAGCATTATTTTTTTATTTCCTATAAATGTGTGTAGTTAAAATAAAAAACACATAAGTTTCATCTACATCAATGAAATGATAATCCAGTTTTTCACCCGTCTTTCGTGCTATATCTATAAATCCTAATCCGGCACCTTGTTTTTCCGACAAAGAACCTTCCCTGATTTGTTTTTTATACATTTCCTTCAATTCATCTTTCGTCATACCGTTAATCCTATCCAGCAACTCTTTTAATCCTTCCTGCTTCTCCCGTTCAACCATGTTACCTGTTATCACGGCATATTCGCGCTCGGTCCGGTAAATCATAAAAATTCCTCTCCTGGCATAAGGCGATTTTTTGTCCACATCGGCATGCTTACTAATATTTTGCAAGCATTCTACCATTACATGAAACACCTTACGCTGTACGGATGAAGACTCTTGTTCGTTTTCCAACTTTCTTTCGGCCAATGAGGTAAACGCTTTGGTTATCTCATGCGTTATTTCCCCCTCGTAAACAAGGTTAATATCATTGGCTTTCATTTGCTTGTAAATGTCATAAACAAAATCAAAGAATTTAACTTTTGTATTATCCGCCATAATTTATTTTTTTAAAACTCGATTCCTATTACTAAAATATCGTCTATTTGTTTTTGATTGCCTTTCCACTTATTGACTTCCTGTATCAGTTGGTTGCCCAATTGATACATAGGCATATCTCTATGTTCCAACAAAAACTCTTTTACTCGTTTGTTCTTAAATTTCTCCATTTTTTCATCTACCTGATCCGGCAATCCGTCGGTAAAGATAAAGGCTCTTTCATTATCTACCAACTTTATTTCATAATTCGTAAACTTTTTTTCAAACTTTTTCCTATGCGGGATACCACCAATCGCTTTCCGATCTCCCTTGTATTCTATCAATTCTGCATCTTTAATTAAATATAATGGACGATGTGCACCTGCATATTCCAACATTCTATTGTTCAAATGTATTTTCATCAAAGCAATATCCATCCCATCCCTCGTTGTAGCACCCGGCACATTTTGCTTCAAAGTGCTTCTTACTTTTTCATGCAATAAATCCAATATTTCGCTGGCTTTTAATTCCCTCTCGTGATCCACAATATTATTCAAATGGAAATAGCCGATAAAAGAAAGTAGTGCTCCCGGCACACCATGTCCGGTACAATCTACGGCGGCAACATATAAAATATTATTCCGTTCGAATATCCACGGAAAATCTCCGCTTATGACATCCTTGGGACGATATATCATAAACGATTTTTCAAAATAAGACCGAAGCGTATTTTGATCCGGCAACAACGATTTTTGGATACGGTGTGCGTAATTGATGCTTTCCGTAATCTTTTTATTTTGAAGTTCTATTTCTTTTTCGAAGAGTTTACTTTCGGTTATATCGTGCAGAATCACCAAAAAAGTTTCCAACTCACTGCTTTCATCAAATTCCGGAATTACATTGATATTAAAAAAGTATTCTACTTCGTCAATAATAAAATGTTCCTCATAGGATCTTTTCATCAAACTTTCTTTCGATTCTTGCAAGGCTTTATCCAAAAAGTTTTTCAAATCTTTTGAAAATGCAATTTCTCGGTAACTTTTATTTCGGACATCTTCCAAATCCACCCCGAACATGTTCTTAAAAGACGGATTCAAATAAAAGAATTCCCCTTCTTTCCCCAAACGAATAATCATATCGGGACTATTTTCTGACAAAGCTTGCATACGTCCGCGCCTTCGCTGTTCTATTTCTGCAATAATTTGAGGGGTAATATCTCTGGAATTGAACAAAAATCCATTGATACCCGGAACCGACAACAAATTTCGTATAGCAATTTCAAGCCAAATAGTATCGTTACTATCGGGAAGGGTATATTCAAACCTGACAACGGCGACTTCATTGGGGGTTTCTTCTACTTTTTTCAAGGCTTCCAACACTTGCTCTCTCTGCTTATCTTCCAGGTCATACACACTTCGCTTATCAATATACTCTTTGGGGTCGTATCCTAAAATCTTTTGAGCCGACGGACTTTCATACCTCAACACATAATCCTTGTCGTAAATGGAAATCACTTCGGAAGCATTTTCCAGCAATAGTTCCAGTTTCCTTTGGGTATTTTCTACTTCTTTTATTTTCTGTTCCAACTTCAAATTCGTTTCTTCCAGAATTTCTTGCGTTGCCCTCATTTCCTCAGCATTTTGCCTCAATTCTTCTTCATTCTCCCGCAATTGCTCCATCATTTTTTGCGATTCTTCCAATAGTTTTCTGGTCTTGTAATTCACTTTGATGTTAAACAATGCTTGGGCAATAATTTCACCTGCTTCTTTTATAAACCTTACGACCAATTCGTCCATAGGATGAATGTGAGCCACTTCCAAAACTCCTTCCACTTTTTCGTTGTAAACAAAAGGTTCTATAAGTATAGCAGCCGGCTTTTTATCTTTGATAAGTCCGGAAGTAAATATGGCATAATCTTCCGGTAGTTCAATCCGGTATATCGTATCTTTCTCAAAGGCTGCTTCACCTATCAAACCTTCTCCTATCCGAAATTCCTGTTTTAAGTGTTTTTTACGATTGTAAGCATAGGTAGCATAATTTACAATCTTGTCTTTTTCTTCGTCATAAATATAAAAAGCTCCTTCCACCAAACCGGCATAATCAACTACTGCTTTCAGCACATGATAGGACAATTCTTCCAAATCGTTGTACTGGCGTAACAAATCCGAAACAATTTCTTTTCCTTTGTTAATCCAAATCTTTTCTTCTTCTTCTTTCTTATTCTTCAATAGATTATCCCGCATTTTCAATATCAATTGCCCCAACTCGCTTTTTTTTACACCTTCGTCCGGATCCACATCCAATTGTCCACTTCCAATGGCATGAGTAAAACGACTCAAACTATTAAATTCCTTTTCTTTTTCTTGTAATAAAGCATTTAATTGTGCTTCGCGATTTTTTATAATCCGTACTAATAAATGTGCGAGAAATCCTAAACAAATGGGCGCACAATCTATTATAATCACATGAAAGTTACGATGAATAGCCACAATACTAGCAAAAGCAAAGGGTAAAGAACTCTGTACAATGGCCAGTATCCAAGATACTATCACAAATAAAAAACCTGCCGCTATTGCAACAAGTTCAAAAATATTCACTTCTACCCCAAATAATAGGATGCTTTTGCTTTCTATATCTTCAAACCTCTTCCTTTTCACACTAAAACTCTTTTTCGGTTATAATGGATTCTAACTTTTTCAAAATATTCACTTTGGCACTATCTATATTCTCAAAGGTTGCAAATTCAACCAGGTATTTGGTTTCATCATTTTGTACAATAGGCCACAAACCTATATGATTCGGATAACTTTCTCCCAATCCGGAATATACTTTTGCATACCCTTGAGGAATATCCGACAAAATTAACAGTTTTTTATCCAATGCTACTTGACCGTTAATCCCTTCGCCTTCCTTAAAATCTATTTCCGCTTCATCTTCATAATAATAAGCATAAGTTGCCAATACTCTAAAAACATCGTCGTCACCACGCTTGAAAACTATGCCTTGTACAATATCGACTCCGTCTGCCAATACTTTCAACAAACTTTTAAAATAGGAAGCTTCGTCCGGCCCCGTCAGGTTTTCCACTAACTTTTCAAATACATCCTCATCTTCTTCCATCGTTTCATTCGTTGCTTCCAAACTATTCACCCTCTCTTGCAATGCGGAGAGCTCCGCTTCCTGCTGTTCCAGACGATTTTGCAACTCATCACGCTTCTTACTTATCTTGACATATCTGCTTAAAGCAATTTCCAACAATACCATGCCTAATAACATCCACGCATACATCCCCCACAATCGCCAATCATGATCAAAGGCATGGAACACCTCTAATCCGGCCAATACACCTAAAATAATATATGCCCACACCAAAAACACTAATGTTCGCCTCATCGCAACAGTTGTTTAAGTTTTAATATTATCCCGTCTCTATCAAGCACATAATCCGGTTTTATTAGATCCAAAGTACCTTTCGTCATCGTATCCACCTGACAATCCGCCGGATCTTGAACAATGGTCGTACCTCCGTAAGCCGCCACCAACTGCATTCCTTTAGCTCCGTCTTTGTTGGCTCCGGATAAAATAACGGCAAGCAACTTATTTTGAAACATATAGGCTGCCGCCATAAAAGACAAATCTATAGAAGGTCGCGAATGATTGACCATCGGCTCTGTTGACAAAGTTATCTTATTCCCGTAATCAAAATACATGTGATAATTGGCCGGAGCCAAATAGCCTATCCCTTTTTTATAAGTTTCTTTATCGTACGGTTCTTTTATTTTCACTTTCGATTTGATATTCAACGATTCTACAAATCCGCTTCGTACATGTTTCAATCGATGCAACACCAAAAATACCGGCACATCAAGCGGATAATCCATTGATGCCAATATTTTGGTGATTACTTGAAAACTTCCGGCAGAACCTCCAAAAATTACAGCTTTATACTTCGTCATGTTTACTTCTTCTTATAAATACCGTCGTTTTCATTCAAAGCCGTAAGGGCACTTATCTTCCTAACACTCAACCGTTCATTCACTCCCAGCAACAAAAGACCTCCGGGCAACAAGGCATTTTCCAGTTTTTCCGTTATATCCGTACTTTTCGATACGGTATAATACAACATTTTGTTTCTATAAATTATAATATCTTGCGAACGCACCGGTATTTCCGTCTCCCCCCCCTTTACAAACTTTATTGAAGTCGTAAAGTTAATTTTTATTTTATATCCTCGCCCATTTTTCTCAAAAAAATCATGCAATGTATAAGGTACTTTCATTTCCAACCTTTTGAAATTTCCTTCGCTGATTTCCATTTTTTTTTCAGGAAGTATTAAGCCGTCTTTTATTTCTGCTATTTTTCTATCAATCGGCACATTTACCGTTATCTCTACATCATCTTCCCAACCCGTAATTTTTAGCAAAATTAACAAACTGTATAATTCCAGTCCGTCAACACATAGTGGGAACCATATCTTTGTTTTTAAAATCTTTTCTTGCTTTTTCAAAAAAGTTCCTAAAAATCTCCATACGGAAGGATCTCTAAACATTTCGGTGGTCTCAAATAAGAAAAAAGATAATAAGCGTTCTTTGGGTATTGCTTGACCGGACAATTCTTCTTTTAAAGCTTCAATATCTTTTACCATCCCGGCATTGACCATTTCAGCCAATCTACGCCTTATGGGAATGGTCGCATAATCGGAAATACTAAAACCATAGTTCCGCTTAATTATCTCATTTATGAGCTTAAAATCTCTTATCGTTACTTCATAAAATTCCATAACCTTATCTTGTAATTAGCATTTTTTCAACTTGTCTTTCAAGTCTTCTATTTCTTGTTTCAGTTCTTTCTCTCGTGCTTCAAATTCCACTTCTTTCTCTTCAACTTCTTTCTGCAACTCCAATATCATGGTTCGCATTTCATCTTCTTGTATTTCAAGTGCTTCTTGTTGTTCTCGCAACTTAATCTCAGCCTCTTTTATAGTAGTGAAATCCGAAGCAATATCTAATATCTTTTCAATAGTTCCGTTGGCATCTAAAATAGGTGAAAATGTATGACTCAGCCATATCGTTTTACCACCGGCCCAAATATTCACCTCTTTTTTAACGATATTTCCCCGTTTCAATTCAGCCATAACATTTTCAGCTTCCTCATCCGAACCAACCAATTCGGACAAAGTAAGGTAAGTAGCCTTGGTATTATCCACGCCCAACAAATCCTTATAAATCTTGCTCATATTCAACACCTTACCGGATATTGTCAATTCGGCATACAAATTGGAGGACTTAATAGCGGTAAACACACTTTCCATTTCGGCTTTTTGTCGGGCAAGTTCTTCCTGAGTAGCCAGCAATTCTTCCAGATTTTGTCGCATTTCTTCTTCTTGCGTAGCCAACTCTTCCGCCTGTTGTCTGGACTGTTCCAACAGTTCTTTGGTTCGGATATTAATTTTAACGGAATTTAAGGTTACAGCCAGACTCTCAGCCAATTTTTCCACAAATTCCACCTTATAATCCGGTAATTCTTCTATGGAAGCCAATTCCAACACTCCGAATATTTCCTCATTGATTTTCAGTGGCACTAACAATAAGGAACGCGGTTTAGATTCTCCCAACCCCGAGCGGACTTTGATATAATCATCCGGAATGTCCGTCATATAGATTTTTTCTTTTTCTATGGCACAAGCACCTACCAATCCTTCTCCCACATAAATCGTCTTGTGCAAATATTTTTTCCGGTCGTAAGCATAGGCAGCTATCATTTCCAACACGCCATGCTCCTCATCTTCGCCGTCTTCTTGCAGCAAATAAAGTGCCCCGATATTGGCACCTGTGTAATGCACCAGATTTTTCAACACCTCATCCGACAACACTTCCAAATTGTCGTTATTTTCCCTTAATATCTCCGAAAATTTAGCCAATCCTTCCGATATCCACTTACGATGCGCATCTTCTTCTCTTCTTTCCATTTCTTCTTCTTCCGCCTTCTTCAAATCATCCCGCATTTTCACCAATGCTTTTCCCAATACATCTCCGTCACTTAACGGTTGAAAATCTACCTTGTCAAAATCTTTTTTACCTATCGACACAGCAAAGCTCGCTGTCTTTCGCAAATTATCTATAAAACGATTCAAAGCCTTGGTCATATCGCCAATCTCGTCATTCTTTTCCTTCAACTTATCCTTAGGCAACTTACCATAAGCCATTTCCGAAATAATATGCTTTAGATAATTGATAGGATCTGTAATAGACTTCAATATAAAGTACGACAAAAAGATAAGAAGGATTATAAAAAAGGCGTGTATAGAAAGTAATATCTTTTGATTCTTT
>CAYMVE010000071.1:0-10561 GCA_964393715.1 uncultured Bacteroidales bacterium
TGAAGAGGTAACTATAAAATTATTACATTTGCCGCAAAATAAAATAACTATGAAAAATATTTCAATGGTTGATTTGAAAACCCAATACGAAAAAATCAAAAACGAGATAGACCGTGCCATACAAGAAGTAATAGATACTACCGCCTTCATAAACGGACCTGCCGTAAAAAATTTCACAGGGCAACTTGCAGAATACTTGGAGGTGAAACATGTAATACCGGCTGCAAGCGGCACCGATGCGCTACAAGTAGCCCTAATGGCACTGGACCTGCACCCCGGTGATGAAGTAATTACCACCCCGTTTACCTTTGTAGCAACCGTAGAAGTAATTGCACTGCTGGGACTAAAACCCGTATTTGTAGATGTGGACGAAAACACATTTACCATATTACCGGAAGAAATAGAAAAACACATTACCGAAAAAACCAAAGCCATCATTCCGGTACACCTTTTCGGACAAGCCGCCGATATGGAAAAAATAAACGAAATTGCCCGCAAACACAACTTGTATGTAATAGAAGACACCGCACAAGCATTAGGCAGCGATTATTATTTTGCCGACGGCACAAGAAAAAAACTCGGCACCATAGGACACATCGGCGCTACCTCGTTTTTCCCTTCCAAAAACCTCGGATGCTTCGGAGACGGAGGCGCCATCTTTACCAATGATGACTCGTTGGCCGAAAAAATGCGTTCCATCGTAAACCACGGCATGAAAGTAAGATATTATCACGACACCATAGGCGTAAACTCACGCCTCGACAGCATTCAAGCCGCCATATTATCCGTAAAACTGAAATACTTGGACCAATACAACGAAGCCCGGCGTCATGCCGCCGCTTATTACAACAACGCGTTCAAAGACTGCAAAAAAATAATTACACCCGCCACTAATGATTTTAGCCAACACATATACCACCAATATACGCTAAAAATAATAAATGCAGACCGTAATGCACTAAAAAATTATCTACACGAAAAAGGGATACCGTCAGCCGTGTATTATCCCGTACCGCTTCATCTACAAAAAGCATACTCCTATTACGGATACCAAGAAGGCGACTTTCCCGTATCGGAAAAATTGAGCAAAATTGTCCTATCTTTGCCCATGCACACCGAACTTGACCATGAACAATTGGAATATATAACATCAACAGTACTGGAATTTTTGCAAAAACACTAAATCATCATGGAAAAAGAATATTTCGTTCACCCCACTGCCGTAATTGACGAAGGAGCCAAAATCGGGGAAGGCACCAAAATTTGGCATTTTTGCCATGTAATGCCCCAAGCGGAAATCGGAGAAAGATGCGTCTTGGGACAAAATGTATTCGTAGCCGACCATGTAAAACTCGGAAACAATGTAAAGATACAAAACAATGTATCCGTATATACGGGAGTAATCTGCGAAGACGATGTGTTTTTAGGTCCTTCCATGGTATTTACCAATGTAAACAATCCACGCAGTGCCGTAGTAAGGCATGACAAATACGAAACAACAGTGGTAAAAAAAGGCGCTACCATAGGTGCCAATGCCACCATAGTATGCGGCGTAACATTGGGAGAACATTGTTTTGTAGGAGCCGGAGCAGTCGTTACCAAAGATGTAAAACCTTACGCACTGGTAGTAGGCGTTCCTGCCAAGCAAGTAGGCTGGATGAGCGAATACGGACACACACTAAATTTTGACGAAAACGGAATAGCCGTATGTCCCGAAAGCGGACAAAAATACAAATTGGAAAACGGCAATGTGTATAAAATCAACGAATAATGAAAAATTTTGCACTCATAGGAATCGGTGGATACATCGCCATAAGGCATGTAAGAGCCATAAAAGAAACGGGAAATGACTTATTAGCCGGATTGGACAAGTGCGACAGCGTCGGATTCGTAGATAGCTATTATCCGGACATGGACTTCTTCACCGAATTCGAAAGATTCGACCGCCATATAGACAAATTACGCCGGATAGGCAAAAAAATAGACTACATCGGCATTTGTTCCCCCAATTACCTACACGACTCCCATATAAGATTTGCCCTGCGTAGCAATGCTCATGCAATCTGCGAAAAACCGTTGGTACTCAATCCGTGGAATGTGGAAGCCCTGAAAACCATCGAACAGGAAACCGGCAAAAAGGTAAATACCATCTTACAATTGCGGCACCATGCCTCTATCCTTAAACTAAAAGAAGCAGTAGCCGAAAATCCCGATAAAATATACGACATCGACTTAACTTACATCACCAGCCGAGGCAAATGGTACCACTTCTCATGGAAAGGAGACCCGTCCAAATCCGGAGGTATAGCCACCAACATAGGTATTCATTTTTTTGACATGCTTACATGGATATTCGGCGATGTGGAACAAAACATCATCCATTACAAAGACGAAAAAAGAAACGCAGGGTTTTTAAGACTCAAAAGAGCCAATGTCCGTTGGTTTTTAAGTCTGGAATACGAAGATATACCCGAACCGGTAAGAAAAGAAGGAAAAAGAACATTCCGCTCCATAACCATAGACGGAAAAGAGATAGAATTTAGCGAAGGATTTACCGGCCTGCATACCGTCAGTTACCAACATATCTTGGACGGAAAAGGGTTCGGACTGGACGATGCTTATACATCCATAAACACCGTTTATGAAATCAGAAATGCCCATCCGGTAGGATTCAAAGGCGATTATCATCCGTTTTGTAATAAAATAAACAAATAAAACGAAAAATTATGATTTACAAAGAATTACTTAATAAAGAAAAAAAACTGGCTGTTATAGGTCTCGGATATGTAGGATTACCCATTGCATTGGCATTCGCCAAAAAAATAAAGGTCATCGGTTTTGACATCAGCCGCGAAAGAGTGGAAATGCTAAAAAACAAGATTGACCCGAGCCGCGAACTGGACGCTTCGGAATTTGAAAATACAGACATCGAATTTACAGCAAATGCAGAAGACCTGAAAAAGGCACATTTTTTTATAGTAACCGTCCCCACACCAATAGACGAACACAATTTGCCGGACCTCACACCGCTATACAAAGCCAGTGAAACCGTGGGCAAAGCCCTTAAACCCGGCGATTATGTAGTTTACGAATCTACCGTATATCCCGGAGCCACCGAAGAAGACTGTGTTCCCATTCTGGAAAAATATTCAGGCCTTAAATTCTGTAAAGATTTCAAAGTAGGATACTCTCCGGAAAGAATAAACCCCGGCGACAAAAATCACACCTTGGCTACCATAAAAAAAGTAGTATCCGGTTGCGACAACGAAGCATTGGACAACATAGCCCAAACTTACGAACTCGTAGTGGAAGCCGGCATATTCAAAGCTGCCAGCATCAAAACCGCCGAAGCAGCCAAAGTGATAGAAAATACCCAACGCGATGTAAACATTGCTCTAATGAATGAATTGTCGCTGATTTTCAACAGAATGGGCATAAACACATACGATGTGCTCGAAGCCGCAGGAACCAAATGGAATTTCTTAAAATTCTACCCCGGATTGGTAGGTGGCCACTGTATCGGTGTAGATCCATACTACCTGTCATTCAAAGCCAAAGAATTCGGTTATTATCCGCAAATAATCGACAGCGGCAGATTTGTCAATGATTCCATGGGACGCTATGTAGCCAAACAAACCGCCAAAAGACTCCTGCAAAAAGGTATAAATCTATTGGAAGCCAATATACTGATAATGGGAATCACTTTCAAGGAAAATGTAGCGGATATTAGAAATAGCAAGGTAATAGACATTTACTACGAACTGACCTCGTACAATATAAAAAATATTGACATCGTGGATTACTTTGCAGACAAAGATGAGGTAAAACACGAATACGGCATCGAAATGGACGACGAAATAGGAAAAAACTATGATGCAATCATAGTAGCCGTCAATCACGAAAAGTACGCCAACTTGACCGAATCGTATTTCAAAAGCATCGGTACGGATAAAGTCCTAATAGTAGATGTAAAAGGAATATACCGTAAAACCATTAAAAATCTGGATTATTGGAGTTTGTAAAAACTCCCAACCTTAGCCGGCACATGCCGGCTTTCTTTTTTACCCACAAATATGCTTTGTTACCTGACAAAATCATTGTAAATTGCAACATAAAACCGGACTTTCATGATCACATTAAACAAATGAAAATCAACCGGTTTTATTCTTTTATACAAGTGTTACCATTATGAAATATATCAAAATTCTTATAGCATTGATTTTTTGTGCAACTACCATCCAAGCACAAAATGAAGTAAAAATATCTACCCAAAAAATAAACGAACACGGCATCACCTTTTATCTTCACACGGTCCAAAAGGGAGAAACCCTTTACCGAATATCCAAAGCATATAGGGTGGATATAAACGATATCTTATACTTCAATCCGGAATTATTTAACTCCATAAAAGAAGGACAAGTCATCAAAATACCGGAAATAAAAGAAGACGACCATTATTACTACCACTTGGTAAAGAAAAAAGAAACCGTATTCAGCATTTGCAAAAAATACGGCATCACAACGAATAAATTATACGCAGCTAATCCCGAAATAAAAACACAAGGACTAAAAGAAGCAACAATAATCAAAATCCCCAAATCATCTTTCGTACCCAAACCGAAAACATTTGAAGAAAAAGAAGAAATTGAAAAAAACTATGTGTTTCATGTCGTACAACCCAAAGAAACACTTTACAGCCTGGCCAAAAGATATAATGTTTCCATAAACGACATACTGGATGCCAACCCTTTCTTAAAAGACCAAGGACTCAAAAAATACGATACCATAAGAATCCCCGTAAAACAAACACAGCCAACTCCTTCCGGCAAACAAAAATACCATACGGTAGCCAAAGGTGAGACGCTATACGCCATTGCAAAAAAATACAACACCACAACAGACCGGATATTAAAAGCCAACCCTACCATATCTGCATCAACTCTAAAAGAAGGCGACAAAATCCTGATTCCTTCGGAAAGCATACAACAACCTAAACTCAATGGGTTTGTGCCCGACACCGTAACCCCTACCCAATTATCAGACAGTTTACTCATTGCCCTCGACACCATTTTCAATTCTTGTGACACTTCACACATCAAAACCGACAAGATAAATATAATATTGGCACTCCCGTTCGGAAATGTAAAAATCGACAATGACCCCAAAAAAGACTATACCGATATAAAAAATTTTAAAAATTACCCGGTTTTAGAGTTTTATGAAGGATTTCTCGTAGCCATGGATTCTCTCAAAAGAAAAGGGTTGCATATAACACTAAATGTATTTGACATAACGGATACTTTCCAAATCTTTTCCACCATACCGGATGCCAATATGATATACCTGTACGGAAAGCCCGTTTTCGAAAAAGCCGTTATCAGACAAGCAACACATTACAACCTTCCGGTCATCAATATTTTTAGAACCACACCGTCATATACCTACCCTCAATACATAAGACTTTTGGCCTCAAAAAACGAAAAACGGGAAGCACTTATGCACTTTTTGTCAAAACTTGATTCCGCCAATATTATTTTTATGTATCCGGCAAACGATACCACAGCACTGACATTTTTTTCCAACATTCGGCAAATCGCCTCCGAAAAACCGACAGTAACCATAAAAACCGCACCTTTAAACGAGAAAGAAATAAAAAACATAGCCGATTATACCGCCCTAACCACAAATAACTATCTAATATTGTGGTCATTTGACGAACCTCTAGTAACCAAATATATAAGCAAACTGGCATTAAAAATAGCCAAAGACAAAATAAAAAACCTCTCTCTCGTCATGATGCCGGAATGGAAAAACTATAAGCACGATTACGAATATCTGCACCGCTTAAATGCCATAACAATCACTCAAACTTACACGGATTACGATACTACATGGACACACAACTTTCAATTAAAATACAAGTCTTTATTTGAAAATATCCCGACAAAGTTTGCATTTTGGGGATTTGATGCCGGCTATTACTTTACTTCGGCTTACTCCTATTTTTCAAACAATTTCTTCACCTGTCTGAAAAATTACAAGCTCACTTTGTTAAGTACAAAATTTACAATAAGCCAACAACCGCCGTATCATAATACCACCTTCTTTATTTTAAACTATACACCGAATTACAAATTGAAAAAAATAGGAGAATTATGAAAAAAAATATACTCATATTTTTTCTATCGGTTTCTATTTTAATCATAGCATGTTCCCGCGTACCGCTAACCGGAAGAAGACAATTACACATGTTACCCGAAAACAGCCTAATGTCTATGGCACTTACCAGTTACAAAGATTTTTTAAGTTCCCATGAACTTTCCAACGACACAAAAAACACACAATTAGTCAAAAAAGTAGGTGGAAAAATAGCAGATGCAGTAACACAATACTTGAAACAAGAGCATAAAAGTAAACTTATCAAAGACTATAAATGGGAATTCAACCTGGTTGAAGACAATACCCCCAACGCATGGTGCATGCCCGGAGGCAAAGTAGTGGTATATACGGGAATACTCCCATATACCAAAGACGAAAACGGCTTAGCCGTAGTGTTAGGACACGAAATAGCACATGCCATTGCCCGCCATGGCAACGAAAGGATGAGCCAACAACTACTCTACCAACTCGGAGGTGTTTCACTGGCTGTTGCCATGAAAGACAAACCGCAAGAAACCCAAAAACTATTTATGACAGCATACGCCGTAACAGGACAATTGGGAGTATTATTGCCTTACTCACGCTTACACGAAACAGAAGCCGATAAACTGGGACTGATATTTATGTCAATGGCAGGATACGACCCACACCACGCCATAGAATTTTGGGAAAGAATGAAAAGAATGGGAGGCAAAAAACCTCCTGAATTTTTAAGTACCCACCCCAGCGACGAAAAACGAATTCAAAACATAAAAGAATTTTTACCAACTGCACTAAAATATTACCACCCAAACCATTAAAATTAAATATAATGAACGAAAAAATATTCTCCAAGGAAGTCATAGAATTTATTACGGTAGCTAAAGAATACTGTAACCTTTTAGACAATCTGAAAGAATTGGAAACAAACGATTTCATCAGTAAGATTCATAAAATAGGAGCATTACTATACCTCAAAGGTAGCATATTGACTCTTCCCGACGAAATGTACGAGGTAGAAACCGACCGTTTCGTTACGGAAGAAATGTATGCATCCACACTCATATCGCTTCAAAAAATACTGGAAAACAAAGATTTAAACATCCTAACAGACCCTTATACCACAGATGTTGAAAAAGAAAATGAATGGCTGTATATTTCCGAAATCTTTACCGACATTTACCAATCGTTGTGCGACTTTCTCAACACATACAGAACCGGTAATGAAGAAATGATGAGTAATGCTTTGTACGAATCGGTATTGGATTATCGTGAATGGTGGGGCGCCAAACTATTGGCTGCTTTATTCGTAATTCACAAACTGTTATATACCAATGAATACGACGATATTGTAGAAAACAACCTCTTCGGTGAACGCGATTTGAACACGGAAAATTGGTTTACCGAACGAAGAAAAAAAGACATGTTTGGAGATGACGAAGAATAATTATACAAACACTATCACAAAAGAAGAAATACAAAAATTACCTTTGGGTTTTTTCAAGGGGAATATAATTATTGTAAACGACCATGAAACTCTAAACAAAGCCATAGAGGAAATAAAAAAATACAGCAAATGGGGATTTGATACGGAAACCAAACCGGCCTTCCGTAAAGGACAAAAAAACAAAATGTCCATAATTCAGTTGGCAAACGATTCAGAAGCTTACATATTTCAAATAAAACAAACCGGCATAACACGCGAATTGTTAGATATTCTTACGGATCCGGCAATCTTGAAAATAGGGGTGGATATCAAACAGGATTTACATAAAATAAGAGAGTATATTCCCGGCTTCGAGGCACAGGGATTCATTGATGTACAGAAAATTGCCAAAGAAAAAGGCATCAAAGACCTATCATTAAGAAAACTAGCAGCTATCGTTCTCGGACTTAGAATATCAAAACGACAGCAATTATCCAATTGGGAAAGATACGACCTTACTCCGGCCCAAAAACGCTATGCCGCTACAGATGCTTGGGCTGCCTATCTAATCTATAAAAAACTGGCCGAATAATTTCCACAATAAAAAAGGGGGCTCTTTCCAGCCCCCTTTTCTTTTTTATTCAACGGAAAATTTCCACCGCTCTTAATTAACTATCACCTTGTAAATTTCAACATTATTACCGCTTACCAGCTTCACAAAGTACATGCCTTTGTTATAATTGCTTAGGTCTATCCTTTCTTTCGATGTTCTTATAACATCTCTTACCACTACCTTACCGGTTATATCGGCGATAGTAAGTTCTACACCTGCCGAATTATTCGGAACTTCAATGTAAAATACTCCGTTTGTCGGATTAGGATAAATCCTTACATTACCCAATACGGCATAACTATTACTTACGGCATAAGCAACCACTACGGTATCACTTGCCACACAACCGTTTGAATCTTCAACGGTTACATAGAAAGTTCCGAATGTGTCAACAGCCAATGTTTGATTGGTACTGCTGTCATTCCACAAGTAAGTGTCAAACCCGGCCCCTGCATCCAATACAATAGTATCAGGTTGAGATGTCCATATAGTATCCGGACCCAAATCAACTACCGGTTCATAATGCGTCACTATACCCGCACTGGTATCATTCATAGCAATCGTATCACCTGCATAATGAACATATATCTGATAATTATAATCACCTAACGCAGAGAAATCATAAGTTTGTGAGAACACAAACGGAATGGCGTCTCCTGAAGCAAACACTCCGGGTAATACTAAGGTATCAACAATCCAACCGTTACCATCTACTTGATAACCTGCATAAATGGTATCCCCCATAGGAATATCCATACTACCCACGTTGGCTATAAGTATTTCTACCGTATCGGTAGCCGTCATATCACAATCATAATAGTGATGACCGCTTCCGTATTCCGGTCCCATCAAAGCAATATCATAAACCAATTGCTTAATTATCACAATGGTATCCGTTGCACTACAACCGTTGGTATCGGTAACTTCCACATAATAAGTACATGTATCGCCACAGGTTACTTGCAAGGTTTGTCCGGTACTACCGTCATTCCACAAGTAAGTGTCAAATCCAGATCCGGCATCCAATACTACTGTATCGGGTTGTGTAGTATAAAGCGTATCCGGACCTAAATCCACCGTTACTTCATAATGGGTTAATATACCTGCACTCGTATCATTCATAGCATTATCATCCCCTGCATAGTTTACATACACTACATAATTATAATCTCCCAAAGCAGAGAAATCATAAGGTTGTGAGAAGGTAAACGGTATGGTATCTCCTGCTGCAAAGTCGGAGGTCAATACCAATGTGTCATAAACCCAAGAACCGTTATTTATTTGATAACCACCTAATAAGGTATCTCCACTTGGAATAGCAACACCTCCAATATTAGCAACCATTACGGTTATGATACTATCAATATCGCAAGCATAATAGTGATGACCATTACCGTATTCCGGTTCTGCTATAACAATATCCGTACAAGCATTGTCTATAAATCCGGGTGAACCGTAAATCACATCACCGGCAGCATTGGTATCCGCTACCACGGAAGAAACTCTCCAATTAGCTCCGTCGGCAGGATCGGCTCCTTCCAACAGCATATTCGGACAGAATACCAAAGAAGGCCCATGTCCGTCAGGAGCAGTTGGCCAAGGAGCATTATCGTCATAAGTAATATTTATTACGGTATCACCTGCATAGTCAGCCAACAAAATTTGTTCTCCACCATTGCCCATTCCTCCGGATATCCAGGTATGAACACCCGTATAACCGAAAGTATTGGCCATAGCAGCACTATCAACAGCTGTTACAAAGAATTCGCCCGGGAACAAAGTTTGTGCAGGGAAAGTATCTTGTACCGGATGATTTCCTAAGAAATACATTCCTGCCAAATTAACCGGATCTTGTCCGTAATTGTAAAATTCCAAATATTCCAAACTATCTTGACCACTTTCCGGCGGATTATAAGATATTTCGGTAAGAGCCAATGTGTTGGGTGCTTCATAAATCTCAAAATTATCAAAAGCGGCACCATCTCCACCTACAAAAGAACCATCTGCCTTAAAATATATTCTAAATTTCACATTCGGTTGCCCGGCCAAAGCAAATATTTCATGTTTTACGGTAGCCCAGTCAGTAGGTCCATAAGACCAACCGGGAGTCCCTGCTACATAACCATCATCATACCAATTATACCAATCTCCTACATTACCCAATATTTGCCAGGTAGCCCCGCTATCAACGGTATATTCTACATGTACACCATCATAACCGGATTCGCTATTTATAAATAAATCAAACTTCAAGATAGGCGCGTGCAAGTTGGTAAAATCGAAACACGGACTTTCTACATAAGCATTTTCATTATTTTGGTATCCATTGGTGTACCAAGCATTTGCTCCGGATGCTGCGGTATTGATAGTTGCACCGTTAGGTT
>CAYMVE010000072.1:0-10550 GCA_964393715.1 uncultured Bacteroidales bacterium
AAAAGTTATCCGGTAATATCGGAAAACGGAGCAGCTGCATTTTTTGTTTTGTTTTCTACCTTAATTCCCATAGCTTACCATTTTAGTCTGGCCGCTTTGATTTTTTCCGTCGGTTATTTATCGTTTTTTTATTTATTGGCAAAAGGCTATGATTCGTTTAAATGGTCTGCTTATGCTGGAACACTGGCAGGAGCAGTCTTTTTATTGTCTTATTTGATTTCGATATTGTTTGCTATTACTGCGTTGAGCTTTCTGATTATTTTGTCTCAACAACGATTAAGGAGCCGGCTTGTGGCGGTTTTCTTATTAGCGGCCTCACAGGTGCCGTTTACTTTTTTTTTTTGGCATTATGTTACGGGTTGGCAGATAGTAACAATCAGTACGGGAGCAATTCATTCGCCTAAAGTGGAGCTGCTCGTTTGGGGTGTTTCATTGCTTATGATGTTGTTTTCTACGGGAAATTATTTTAAGTTTAAGATAAACAGGCGAAAACATATATCCGTTGTGAGTATTATTACATTATTGTTGTTGGTATTTTATTCTTTTACCAACGATGAGACCGTACTTCTTATATTGCCGGTAATGTGGTTTATGCTTGCCTTTTTTCAAGAAAAAGATTCTTGGTATGCTTTTTTCATGCAAATTTTGGCTGTGGCTTATGCCTTGTCGGCACCGCTTGTGTTGTATGGAATTTTATAAAACTTATCCCACTTGCAGTCGCAAAGGTGCTTTTGCCGGATTGCAATTAAACTTCCGAAAACATGATTTCGTACGGTCGGCTGATTTCGGCTGCCAATTCACCGATGCCAATATATCGGCTTTTCCGTATCAATTCGTTACCGTCAAAAAAGATTAGTAAGGTCGGTATGGTAAACACTCTGTTTTGTGCTGCTACATCGGGAACCATTTTGGTATCAACATAATAAAATTTTACTTCGGGAAATTTTTCTTGTAGCATTTCATAAACTTTGGGTTTCAATACTTTACAAACGTTGCAGTCGTCATTGGAGAAATAAAACAGGACGGCAGCATTGCCGTTTTTTAGTTGTTCAAAATGTTCCAAACTATTTACTTTGGGATATTCCATAGCACTTGAATTTTGCCTGCAAAAATACAACAAATGTCTTGTTCTACAAAGACTCCCGGTTTAGAAAAATTTGTGAAGGAGATTTTTAGCGATAATTCTGCGAAATTTGTAAAACAAAACAGTATTTAATTGTTTGATTTTTAGTTTAATAGTTTTAATTAGAAAAAAGAGTTGAACAAAATATACCTATTAGTCAATGATACACTCTTTATTAACTTGTAAATGCCACGCCGATGGGCTGGTAGTAGTTACATACGACACCTGTCAATATCCACGATTCACAACGGCATTTAACTACAACGAGGTGAAGCGTACATAAAAAGTAATGAAGACAGCAGCTTTTTAATTCTTAACGCAGCAGTCTTTCATACCCACATTATAAAAGGCAAAAGCATATATGTCTGCAATTTCTTCTATGGCTTTCGATACCGGTTTGCCTGCACCGTGACCGGCCATGGTTTCGATTCTTATCATAACAGGATGCTTCCCATGATATTTTTCTTGCAAAGTGGCAATATATTTGAACGAATGAGCCGGCACCACTCTGTCGTCATGGTCGGCGGTAGTGACAAGTACGGCCGGATATTCAACGCCTTCTTTAATGTTATGTAACGGTGAATATTTGTACAAGTAATGGAATTGAACGGAATCTTCGCTTGAACCGTAATCCGTAACCCAATTCCAGCCTATTGTAAATTTGTGAAATCTCAACATATCCATAACACCAACGGACGGAATGGCAACGGCAAACAAGTCCGGTCTTTGGTTGGTAACCGCTCCTATCAAAAGTCCGCCGTTGGAGCCTCCGTGAATTATAAGCTTGTCCGGTGAAGTATATTTTTGGTCAATCAGATATTCGGCTGCCGCAATAAAGTCGTCAAATACATTTTGCTTGTTCAGTTTCATACCGGCTTCATGCCATTTCCTGCCATATTCGCCTCCGCCTCTCAAATTTGCCATGGCAAAAACCACGCCGTTCTCAAACAAGACGAGTCTTGCCGGGTTGAAATACGGTTTCAAACTTATGTTAAACCCTCCGTATCCGTAAAGCCATGCCGGATTGTTGCCATCCAATTTAATGTCTTTGGGGTGTACAATGAACATGGGTATCCGGGTGCCGTCTTTACTTTTGTAAAAAACTTGTTCCGTTACATAGCGGTCGAAGTCAAAATCAATAGAAGGTCTGAAAATTTCTTCTGTGGTATCTTTTTTGAAATCATAACGGTAAATTACGGACGGATACAAGAACGAAGTAAACGAATAATACATATAATCTTTATCTGCGTAAGCGTTGGGGCCTCCTACCGATCCGAGTGTAGGCAAAGTCAGTTCCTTGATAAATTTGCCGTCTTTATCATAGATGTAAAGTCGGTCGCTGGCATCTTTCATGTATTTTACCACCAACTTATCATGGTCGGCAAGGGCGGCGTCCAAAAGTACATTTTCGCTTTCGGGTAGTACTTCTTTCCAAACCGGATTTGCCGGATTTTTCAGATCTACGGTCATCAATTTGTAATTTTCGGCATTATCATTGGTTCGTACATATAGCATTGTTCCCATATTGCCGATTACTCCGTATTCAAAGTCAAAACTTTGGTTTAATAATACAAAGTTCCCTTTTCGTTTCAAATCTTTTACCCATATACGGTTTCCCATTACATTGCGTGCTTCTTCGTACACAATTAGGTATCTTCCGTCATCCGTAATGCTGGCATAAAACATACGATAGGGGTCTTCCCGATTTTCCATGATTACTTGATCTTCCGATTGGGGAGTACCCAGTTTGTGATAAAACAATTTGTGGTATTCGTTTTTCATGGTTAGCTCTTTGCCTTTGGCCGGCGGGGTATAACCACTGTAATAAAATCCGTCTTTGTCCCAAGCGATATTGGTAAATTTAGCCCAACGGATAGTGTCGGGCAGCATATTACCGGTTTCAATATCTTTGACCATAATTTCACGCCAGTCGCTACCGCCTTTGGATATGGAGTAGGCTATGTAACGGGCATCCGGTGAAATTCCTATTCCCGACAGGGCAATGGTGCCGTCTTTGGAAAATTTATTCGGGTCAATCAGGACTTTGGGGTCTTCTCCTTGCCTTTGGACATACAATATGCTTTGGTTGAGCAAGCCCGGATTGTAAAAATAAAAGGTCAAATCTTTTTTGACAAACGGTGTGCTTTTTCGTTCGTAATTCCACAATTGTTCCAGTCGGTCCTTTATTTTTGTCCTGTAAGGAATTTGGGACAAATAAGCAAAAGTTACCTCATTTTGTTTTTTTATCCATTCTTTGGTTTCGGGGGAGTTTTCATCTTCCAGCCATCTGTACGGGTCCGCTACTTTTACGCCGAAATAATTATCCGTGACATCTACTTTTTTGGTGTGCGGATAATTCCATGAATTTTTGTTTTCCATCATAGTGGCATTTTTAAAGTAATAAAATAAAACAACAATAGCAATTATCAGTACTACAAGCGGATAAATTAAATCTTTCATAAAATTTTTCATACATCCAAGGTGTTTTTTTCGTTGGACAATATAGAAATTTTATTGCAAACAAAAATGGCTCCTGTAAAAAATGCCCGCCTCTGTAAAGGCAGGCACAGGTTGAAAATATCGGAGCTATGCTTGCAACAAGCCGGTTTCTACCATTTTTTTTGCATAATCCAATGTTACCGTAAATGTTTTACCTTTCATAGACGGGGCTTCGAACATGGCTTCGTTCATAATTTTTTCCATGATGCTTCTCAATCCTCTTGCTCCCAACCTGTTTTCCACAGCTTTTTCCACCACATAATCCAACACTTCTTCTTCGAATTTCAATTCCACACCGTCCAATTTGAATAAATGCTTGTATTGCTTTACCAAGGAGTTTTTGGGTTTTACCAAGATGTCTTTCAATGCGGTTTTGTCCAATGGATGTAAGTAGGTGAGTACCGGCATCCGGCCTATCAATTCCGGTATTAGTCCGAAGGATTTCAAATCTTGGTGGGTGATGTATTGCAAAAAATTTTCTTTGTCTATCTTTTGAGCATCTTGGGCGGCTTTAAACCCTATGGCCTTTGTATTTAGCCGTTTGGCTATTATTTTTTCGATGCCGTCAAAGGCCCCGCCGGCAATAAACAAGATGTTTTTGGTATTTACCTGAATAAACTTTTGCTCCGGATGTTTTCTGCCTCCTTGCGGCGGAACATTTACAACAGTGCCTTCCAGTAGTTTGAGTAGTGCTTGCTGAACGCCTTCTCCGGAAACATCCCGGGTTATGGAAGGATTGTCGCTTTTGCGGGCTATTTTGTCTATTTCGTCTATAAATACGATGCCCTTTTCGGCACTTGCTACATTGTAATCGGCAGCTTGCAACAGCCTGCTTAAAATAGATTCTACATCTTCGCCCACATAACCGGCTTCGGTAAAAACCGTGGCATCAACAATGGTAAACGGCACACTTAACATTTTGGCTATGGTCTGTGCCAACAAGGTTTTGCCCGTTCCGGTTTCTCCGACCATGATAATATTGGACTTGTCTATCTCTACTTCTTCACCGCTGCTTTCTTGTACATTTATTCTTTTGTAATGGTTGTAAACGGCTACGGAAATGGTTTTTTTGGCTTCGTCTTGTCCGATTACATATTGGTCCAGAAAGGCTTTTATTTCTTTCGGTTTAGGTATTTCCAGTTTTTCTTTTCTTTGGTTTCCTTTTACCCTTCCGTGTTTTACTTCTTCATTATAAATCTCATAAGCGGCAACAATACAAGTGTCACAAATGTTGGCTTCCAATCCGCTTATCAAAAATCCTACTTCGCTTTCTTGTCTTCCGCAAAAAGAACAATGTCGTTTACCTTTCATAGTTTATCGACTTTCTTTATCCATCCTGATTAGCACTTCGTCGATCATTCCGTATTCTTTGGCATCTTGGGCTGTCATCCAAAAATCTCTATCCGCATCTTTTTCTATTTTCTTGATGCTTTTTCCCGTGTGGTTGGAAATTATTTCGTATAATTCTTTTTTGAGTTTAATAATTTCTCTTGCAGTAATTTCAATATCCACGGCTTGTCCTTCCACGCCTCCCATCGGTTGGTGTATCATAATGCGCGAGTGGGGAAGTGCCGACCTTTTTCCTTTTGTTCCGGCACACAACAATACGGCTCCCATTGATGCCGCCAAACCGGTACATATAGTAGCTACATCGGATGAAATGTATTGCATGGTGTCATAAATGCCGAGTCCTGCATATACTGAGCCTCCGGGGGTATTCAAATAAATTTGGATGTCTTTGCCGGAATCCGTTGATTCCAAAAAAAGCAATTGGGCTTGTACTACATTGGAAACATAATCGTCGATAGGTACGCCCAAGAAAATAATTCTATCCATCATTAAGCGGGAAAAAACATCCATGGTTGCGATGTTCAAACTCCTTTCCTCAATAATTGTCGGAGAAATATAGCTGTTTACGAATGCGGCATATTTATCCAGTGTGGTTCCGCTTACCCCCAAATGTTTGGTGGCATACTTGTAAAATTCGTCATTTTTTTTCATACCGAATAGTTTTTAATTCAACGGTAAAGATAATAAATTAAAAAAGCCGGAAAGAATCCGGCTCGTTTTTTATTTTTTTAGGCCTCTTATTTTTTCGTTGTACAGTTTTTCCAATTCCGTAAACGAAATGGGCTTTTCTTCCGGTTGGGTTTTTTCGCTAAGTGCCTTTACCAACTTGTCCCAAGCTACGGACATGTAAATCTGATTATATAGGTTTTCGTCTTTGTAAAGGGATTCTTTCACTTGTAACAAGATTTCCGGATTATTGTCAAAGTCCGTGATGCCGTATTGTACCAAATAGCCTTTGGCATATTCGGTGTATAGGTTATCTATTTCTTCTTCGCTAATTTCCACGCCTAATTTTTTCATCAAATGATCAACTATAATATCGGATTTCAAAGTTTTAAGCGTGTTGTCCCAATATTTTTCAATATCTTCTTGTGAGTTGCCTTTTTCGAACAGATATCTTTTGAGGAATTCTTCGGGAAGTTCAATGTTTATCTTTTCCAACAGATATTGTTCCACTTCTTTTCTATACAGATCATTGGCAAGGCGTTCGCCTTCTTTTTCGAGTTCTTCCTTTATTTTATTTCTGAATGCTTCTTCTGTGATTTCTTGACCGTAAAGTTTTTCAAACAGTTCTTTTCCGACTTCGGCTTCTTTAAATTCCTTGAAAGCGGTTACGGTGAATTTGAAATTTTTGCTATCGTATTTTTTGTCTTTAAAGATGTATTTCAAGTCGGCTTCTTTAATGTCTTTTTCAACATCAATATCCATGGATTCGCCTTTTTTCAAGGCTTTAAATTCGTTGGACTTGTCTTCGGAAGTAAAACTGTCTTGAATAAACGGTACATTTTCTATTTTCAGAGGTTCGGAGTTTTCAACATTGCTGATTTCTTCCAATATACCGTAAACCACGGCTTTTTCCGTTTCTCTTTCGTCCACTTCTTTCCAATCGCCGAATTGTTGTCTGTAAAGTTTTATTCTTTCTTCAATATCTTCATCCGTGATTTCCGGTTTGTATTTTGGCAAGTCTATTTTTTCTTTATCGGGGTCAAAATTTATTTCCGGCCTTAGTAGCACATCAAAATAGAATTCGAATTTATCGGGGTTTTTGAAATCTGCTACCGGTTGATGCTTATCGGAAGCAATAGGTGATAAGATAATGTCCAAACCTTTCAGATATTCATTCAGCTTATCTCTTAGCATCTTGTCGATAACATCTGCTAATACCGATTCTCCCGCTCGTTTTTTGATAATGCTCAGAGGAGCCAATCCCGGTCTGAAACCTGGAATGTGCGTCTCTTTTCTGATTTTTCTTAATTCTTTATCGAAGTCGGCTTCGTAGTCTTTTTTCTCGATTACAATCTTAATGGTAGCCGTCAAGTCTTCGTTTTTTATCAAACTTATATCCATAATTTATTTTTTTTAGAGGGTTACCTATATTAAAAACCGCTTCAATTTAGCAATTGAAGCGGGCTTTTCAGTGCGGATGAAGGGACTCGAACCCCCACGCCTTGCGGCACTAGATCCTAAGTCTAGCGCGTCTACCAATTCCGCCACATCCGCATTTCATCCAATTTTATTAAAAGTTTGCCACAAAAATACATTCTTTTTTTGTAGGTTTACAATTTTAGGACTACTTTTGTAGAAAATTTTTAAGAGATATGAAAAGAATAGTAAGTGTATTATTGGTTTTTATGGGATTTTCGGCTTTTTCCCAAAATGTGGTAAATCAAACTAAGGACAAAAATACCAAAGTAGATTGGAAAGCGGGTGTGACATACATAAAAGATACCGCAGAGGCTTGTAATACCCAATGGGCTTCCAAAGTGTTGGATTATTCTTCACAGTATAGCAAAAAACAAAGGTCTGCCAAAATGGTATTAGGCTGGCCGAATGCTATGCTTCCCGGAGGAGAATCGGATGCTGCTTGGTCTGTAAAAGCAAAAAACGGACAAGAAGACCCCAAGCCGGCATTCATAAAAGTAGGTTATGAAAAGCCTATGAAGATCAGACAGGTGGTAGTTTGTGAAAATAATGCACCGGGTGCGGTGACCGAAGTAATAATTTATGGTACGGAAAAAGGAGAACAAGAAACAATATATAAGGCAGAAGCCAAAGCAATCAATCAAAAAACCAGAGTGTTGAATATTTTCTTGCCGGATATCTCCAAATTTTATGTGAGTGCAGTGGAAGTAAAGATGGATCAGGTAAAAGTACCCGGTTGGAACCAAATAGATGCTATAGGAATATCCGATTGTAAAGATTCGGTAAAGGTGAAAATCAATCTGGTGCCGAAATTGGTTTTCAACTCCAAACCGGAAAATTTGGGACAAAATATCAATTCTATCTATGATGAAGTGGCTCCGTTTATTTCCCCTGACGGAAAAACTTTATATTTCGTAAGAAAAAAACATCCGGAAAATGTGGGAGGCTTCAAAGATGAAGATGATATTTGGTACAGCACATTGGTAGATAGCCAGTGGACACCGGCCAAAAATATCGGTTATCCGCTTAACAATAAGTACAGCAATTTCGTACAATCCGTAACTCCGGACGGTAATGCTCTCTTGCTGGGTAATGTCTATAACAAGGACGGAAGTATGAGTGCCGGAGTATCTATTTCGTACAGAACAAGAAGCGGTTGGTCGTTCCCCGTAAAACAAATTATAGACAATTTCTATAATAACAGCCCTTATGCCAATTATTTTCTCTCCAATGACGGTCGTGTACTGTTGATGGCCATACAAAGAAAAGACAGCAAGGGCGGTTTGGACTTGTATGTGAGCTTCCTCAAAGATGAAAACCATTGGAGCGAGCCGAAAAATCTCGGTCCTGTGGTAAATACCTGCATGAATGATTACAGTCCGTTTTTGGCAGCCGACGGTGTAACGCTGTATTATTCCACCGAAGGCTATCCGGGTTATGGAAAAGCGGATATTTTTATGACCAAAAGATTAGACGACACCTGGGAAAATTGGACTTTGCCGCAAAACTTGGGACCGGTGCTCAATAGCGAAAAGTCCGATGCCAAGTATAATATTCCCGCATCCGGTAAGTACGCCTATTTCTCCTCCGAAAAAAATTCTATCGGCGGATCGGATATTTTCAGAATAAAACTCCCCGAAAAGGCTAAACCCAAACCGGTGGTACTGATTTCCGGCAAAGTGTTGAACGACAGAACCAACGAACCGGTGGCTGCCAAAATATATGTAGAAGAATTGCCCAGCGGAAAAGAAGTGGCCATAGCCCGTACCGATCCGAAAACCGGTGCATTCAAAATTATACTTCCGGCCGGTAAAAAATACGGATTCCGTGCCGTAGCGGAAGGATTCTTTGAAGTAAACAAAAACATTGACCTTACGGATGTAACCGAATACCAAGAAATAGAAGATGAAGTGATGCGTATTGGGCCGGTAGAAGTAGGAACGGTAGTACGTTTGAACAATATTTTCTTTGAATTTGGTAAAGCGGTTCTTAAACCCGAATCGTTTCCGGAATTGGACAGAACGGTTGAGTTTTTGAAAAACAACCCTAATGTGGAAATCGAAATTGCCGGTCATACCGATAATGTCGGTAGCGAAATAACCAACTTGAAATTGTCGCAAAAAAGAGCCCAAGCGGTGGCTGACTACCTTATCGAACACGGTATAGACGCCAAAAGACTTATTGTAAAAGGATACGGGGAAAGCAGACCTATTGCTTTCAATAATACCGAAGAAGGTAGGGCTATGAACAGGAGAGTAGAGTTTAAGGTACTTAAAAAATAATCTTAAAGAGGCCGTCCGGCCTCTTTTTTTTGGCATAAAAAATGCAGAGTGCTTGGCTAAAAGGTTATATGAAGAAAATATTTATTCCGGTATTCTTGGCAATTCTTTTGAATGTTAAGGGCTTGGCTCAACAAAGCCTTTGTTTTAAACCCGGCGAGGAAATCCATTATATCGTTTCGTACAATTGGGGATTTATTTGGCTGGATGTGGGAGAAGCCAAATTTACGGTGAAAGAAAAAAAATTCAAATCGAAGCCTTTTTTGGTTCTTGAGGCATGGGGTAAAACCTATTCAAGTTGGGATCATTTCTTCAAAGTGAGAGATTATTACAAAAGTATTGTATTTCCGGAAACCATAAAGCCTGTTTACTTCATCAGGGATATTTCCGAAGGGGACATAAAATTCAAAATAACTTACAAATTCATTCAAAGAAAGCATCTTGTGTATGCCGAACGAAAAGGAAATACCGGACTTCATAGGCACGACACCGTGAAAATAAACGATAATACTTTCGATCTGCTGTCGGTTATATATTATGCCCGTAACTTGGATTATTCCCAAATGAAAAAGAATCAAAAAGTTCCGGTTTCAATGATGCTGGACCGTAAGTTTGAAAACTTGTATTTCCGTTATCTGGGAAAAGAAACTTTTTACAACAAAAAAGTGGGAAAATTCAAAACCATCAAACTAAGAGTGATTACCGTACCCAGTACCGCTTTCAAAGGAGGCGAGACCTTGACTCTTTGGATAACGGACGACCCCAACCATATTCCCGTATGGATAGAGTCGCCTATATCCGTAGGTGCCGTTAAGGTAAGATTGGCCGGTTACAAAAATCTGAAATACCCGTTGTCGGCCAAAATAAAATAGCGATAAAGCATGCCGCCCAATGTTTTGTGAAATTTTTAGCTCGAAAAAGATATGATTTCCGTCTAAAGGTGAAATCAACACCAACAACCTTGTAATGGTTCTATCTGATGATTATATTATCGGTTATGCCTAACCGCTAATACCTCAGTGACTACTGACAACCTGTTGATAACCTGTTGATAACTTTTTTTGGTAAATAGATTTTTTTTTTTTTTTTTCAAAAGTATTTTCACAAAAACTTTAATTGCATGAAAAAAATGATAATTTATTTTATTTTTGCTTCTA
>CAYMVE010000073.1:0-10463 GCA_964393715.1 uncultured Bacteroidales bacterium
AACTCACAAGCGGTGGCAGACAAGATTAAAGAAATAAACAAAGTAGTGGGAGACGGTGACAAAATACCGGACAGTCAAGAAAAAATAGACAACTTGTGGTTTATGCTGGAAGGACAAGACATCCTGAACCAATACATCACACCGGACTATACGGAAGCCGTGGTACAAGGTGTGGTAGCCTCTACCGATACCAAAGTGATGCACCGGATCATCGACAAACTCAACGAATACTTGCAAGCAAAGCATTACAACCACATGAAAGTTACCGGATTTCCGGTAATATATACCCGTCTGGACGAAAGTCTGGTGGAAAGCCAAAAGAAAAGTTTGGCCATCAGCATAATATTGGTTTTCCTGCTCGTATCCTTTATGCTCAAAGGATTCAAACAAGGATTGGAAGCCATTATCCCCATCATCGTTACCCTTATAGTTTTATTCGGCTCTATGGGCATACTGGGCATCCCTCTCGATGTAGCAACCGTTCTGGTAGGTAGTGTTTCCATAGGAATAGGAATAGACTATGCCATTCATTTTAGTAACGGACTTTCCAAAAACTTGAAAAACATGGATTTGAACAATGCCATACGGGAAACCATGAAAGTAACCGGAAAAGGCATCGTCATCAACATGTTATCGGTAATGCTCGGCTTCCTTGTAATGGTATTTGCCCAACTGGTACCATTGGAATATTTCGGAATACTTGTTGCTATTACCATGTTTACCTCAGCATTATCCACTCTGACCATTTTACCGGTACTGAAAATAATAACGAAAAAACCTAAAAAATCATAAAGCCATGAAAAGAATAACATTATTAGCAATTGCATGGATGGTAGCCGGCATATCGGCAACATTTGCCCAAAATGCGGCAGACCTGTTGAAAAAAATGGACAATGTCATTTACGCACCCAAAGACCAAAAAGTCAAACTCAAAATCATTATCTATGACAAAAATGGAAAACAAAAAATCCGCAAAGCCGACAGTAAACAAATGGGATCCGACTATCGACTCATGCGTTTTACCGAACCGGCATCGCAAAGAGGAATAGCATTCCTATCGCTCCCCAACAACATCATGTATGTATATCTACCGGCATTCAAAAAAGAACGACGAATTGCCGGACATGTCAAAACCCAAAATTTTGCGGGAACCGATTTTTCTTACGAAGATTTGGAATCGAAACCGTACAGCGAAAAATACAATCCTGTATCGGCCAAAACCACCTCGGACGGATACATCTTGGAAGTAACTCCCAAAGACAAAAATTCGGCCTATTCCAAACTCGTAATTACCCTGTTCAAAAACAATTATTACCCTAAAAAAGTGGAATACTACGACAAAAAAGGAAGACTCACAAAAGTGATGACCAACAAAAAAGTGGAAAAAATAGGAAAATATTGGACCTCCACCGACTTTGTAATGGAAAATCGCACCAAAAAAACCAAAACGGAAATGATTTTTGAGAATATTACTTTTGACAATGGATTTACAAAAGACGATTTTTCCGTTAGAAAACTGGTTCAATAAAAACTTAAAACCATGAAAAAACTGCTTTTGCCATTAGGGATAGTTTTGTTATCCGTTGCAGCCACCCAAGCACAAGACAACAGCCCGTTGACCATTGGCGGTGAATTACTGAGCAAAAACCGGATACGGCTGAATGACTCGCTGCCATGGTCATGGAACGAAAACCGGCTGGACTTGCAATTGACAAGAAAAATAGAAGGATACGGAAAATTCAATGCCGATGTATGGTTTAGAAGTTTCAATTTTTCTCCGGCCGATATGACAAACCCGTTTTATACTTCAAACATCACCTTGCCGTTTAGTTATGAAATACGGGAAGCCAATTTTGAACTATACGATTTCTTGGTAAAAAACCTCGACATAACCATAGGACGACAAAGAATAGCATGGGGCACGGCAGACGGTATCAATCCGACCGATAACCTCAACCCTTATGACTTGTCGGATATTTGGGATTTTGGCAATCATTTGGGAAGCGATGCCCTTGACCTTCGCTATTACATAAAAGACTTCAAGATAGAAGGCGTATTCTTACCGTATTTTACTCCGGCCAGAATGCCTTTTGGAGACTGGTGGCAAGCCTTCGACTCCGGCCAACCGCTCCCCGACACCATGGTAATAACGGAAACACACAACTTATTGCCTCCTATCACCGTACAATTACAATACAACCCAACAACCTACCACTACCTTTACCCACCCAACCGCTTTTCCGAAACGCCTGGATACGGCTTCAAACTTGCCGGTCACCTTTTCGGTTTCGACCTATCCGCCAGTTATATGTATGGACATGACGGACTACCGCTACCCTATCAAACGGATATCACCATAGATTCCACATCCTCCACACTCGACACGGCATACTTGTCTGTATCCAACACGCTGATATACCCGCGTATCAATATTTTCGGATTCGATTTTGCCGGCACCTTGGGAAATATCGGCGTAAGAGGCGAATTGGGCATATTCGTACCGGACAAACAGTACACGCTTACCGTAAATGCTCCCGACCCCAACGAAATGGTAAACTCCTCCTTGCTGCAATTTGAAGCCGAAGGCATACCGGAAGACAGCGTGGTATTGGACAAAAAACCGTATGCAAGATATGTGCTGGGAGCCGATTATATTTTCTCCAACGGATATTATTTGAATGTGCAATACATACATGGTTTTATCAACGAAAGAGGGCAAGGGAATCTGAACAATTATTTATCCGTGCATTTCGAAATGAAATTCTTTGACGAAAAACTACTCATTGCTCCGGCTGATATTTTTGCCGCCATATACGATTGGAACCATCCTTCCGAAAATTATGCCTATGTGTATATGCCTTCCGTCACCTATCAAGCTACCGATAACGCCCGGATAGAAATAGGCACACGGATTATAGACGGAGAGGGAAACGGCTTGTTTGCCAATATCAAAGATAAAGACCAAATTTACATAAAAGCCCAATACAGCTTCTAACACACGATTTATCAAATAATTACAAAAAACAAGCCGGCCGCGTTGACGCTGCCGGCTTTATCTTATGAAAAAATCTTACAAAAAAATTTTGTCGGTAAAAAATTGTTAGTTGAATCTACCTGCTATCATTTCTTTCGTAAACGCAAAATCTCAACACCACCCCTTTTTCCACCACTTTTTGCTCCGATACACACCTAAAATATTCTTCAATATCAAACGGGAAAACCGTATCCGTATCGTATTCGGCTTCAATATGAGTTACATACAACCTGCGGGCAAACGGCAAAAACAACCGGTAAGTAACGGCACCACCTATCACAAAACACTCACCATCGCGGCAAAAAGTCTCAATATCTTTCGGATGGGTTATCACTGCCACGCCGTCGGAAACAGGGAAATTGGCATTAGATGTCAAAACAATGTTTTTCCGTCCGGGCAATGGACGATAAGCGTCCGGTAACGACTCGTAAGTCTTACGCCCCATCAGCACCGTATGTCCCCATGTAAGCTTGCGGAAATACTGCATGTCCTCCTTAAAATGCCAAGGCATCTTACCGTCTTTTCCTATTCCGCCGTTTTTATCTACGGCCACCACCATTGAAATCATAACCTGTTATTTTAATACAAACCGTGCGGTTTTTCTTGTTTTTTGTTCAATAAAAATTTCTTTTCCCGCTGTTAGATTCTCTAATAAACGCTCCGTATAATGCCGAACGGTAATCAAAGATAATCCGGTGTTATACAACACCTTAAAATCGGTTTTCAGTGCTTTTACCAATGTGTCAAAATTCTTATGATGATCGTCAAAAACTATCGAAAAACTTATAGCGCTGTGTTGCAATAGAGAAGTTTTAATCTTGTGCTTGTTCAGCAAAAAAAACAATTTTTCCAAATGCTTTTCGGCAATAAAAGAAAAATCGGTAGGATAAATGGTAAGAAGCGTCTGATTTGTTTTTTCAATAAAAATCGGTGGCAACACTTTCTGGTTTTCGGCACTGATAACCGTTCCCTTCTTTTCCGGAAGATAGAATGACTTTACATACAAAGGTATGCGTTTATTCTGCAACGGCTTTATCGTTTTGGGATGAATCACACGAGCCCCGTAATAGGATAATTCTATGGTTTCGTGATACGAAAGCATTTTTATTTTTTCGGCATCGGAATATTTATGCGGGTCCTTATTGTAAATTCCTTCCACATCCTTCCACACCACAACATTTTCGCTATCAAGCACATATCCTATTATTGCCGCCGTAAAATCAGATCCTTCTCGCCCCAATGTGGTAGTCCGGCCCTGTGTATCGGCACCTATAAATCCTTGCGTAATATAACGGTTGCAAACAGAAAAATCCATAGCCCTTTTAATCTGCACTTCCGTTTGTTCCCACATCACCGAGGCATCTTTATAAGTAGCATCGGTACAAATCAATTTTCTGGCATCCAACCACTTGTTATTCAAACCGCGTTTCTTCAAATAGTCGCTCAAAATCACAGTGGAAATCAATTCACCATAAGACACGATTCTATCGTATTCCAGATCCTCATTGCCTCCGGGACTACCGTTTACAATTTGCTCCAACTCAAAAAAAAGCCCCTCTACCTTCCTGTTACATTCGGTATGCTCACTACCGAACAATTCTTTCAATATGTCGTAATGAAATTTTTTTATTTTTTCCCACTGCTTGAAAAGAAGTTCCTGCCGGCCTTCCATAAAATATTTGTGAAGCAGTTCAAGATTATTGGTCGTTTTATCCATGGCAGAAGCTACAATCACAAGTTGGCACGAACTATTACTTGCTATTATATCCGCAAAATTCTCTATATGCCGGGCATTATGAATGGAAGAGCCTCCAAACTTAAAAATTTTCATAATCCGTAAAAATTGTACACTGCAAATATGAAAAAACTTTTGTAAATTGCACGCCCGAACAATCAATTTATTTCAAAAAACAACACGATGAAAGTTTATACATTGGACGAAATTATCATTCAAAGGCAATCGGCATTTCCGTATGCCAAAGGTGATTTATCAAGACTGCTGATGCATATTGGCATTGCAGCCAAAATTGTCAGCAGGGAAGTAAACAAAGCCGGTCTGATTGATATTCTCGGCGAAACAGGCGATATTAATGTGCAAGGCGAAGAAGTGAAAAAACTGGATGTGTATGCCAACGACCAATTCATAGCAGCCCTGAAAAGCACGGGAATATGTGCGGGTATAGCCTCCGAAGAAAACGACGACATCGTTATTTTGGACGACGAAATGTCACTCAACGGAAAATATGTGGTATGTATGGACCCGCTCGACGGTTCTTCCAACATAGATGTAAATGTATCCATAGGAACTATTTTCTCCATATACCGCAGAATATCGGATCCGGGCAAACCCGTTACCAAAGACGATTTCCTGCAGCCCGGTAATAAACAAGTAGCCGCCGGTTATATCATTTACGGCAGTTCTACCATGCTGGTATATACCACAGGATTGGGAGCCACCAGTTTTACCCTTGACCCCTCAATAGGAGAATTTTGCCTTACCGAAGAAGTAGTGAAAACTCCGGAAGAAGGAAAAATATATTCTATCAACCAAGGCAATTATTTTCAGTTTCCCGAAGGGGTAAGAAGATACATACAATATTGCCAAGAAACGGACAAAGCCACCAAACGCCCTTACAGCCTCAGATACATAGGCTCTTTGGTAGCGGATTTTCATCGTAACCTACTCAAAGGCGGCATTTTCATTTATCCGGAAACAGCCAAAGCCCCCAATGGCAAACTACGCCTCCTGTACGAATGCAACCCCATTGCATTTATAGCCGAACAAGCCGGCGGTATGGCAGTGGACGGACAAGGAAACCGGATATTGGATATTAAACCGACCGAATTGCACCAAAGAGTACCGTTTTATGTAGGCTCCAAAAAAATGGTGGAAAAAGCCATTGAATTTAACCAAACCTATGCGGAAAAATGATAGTCAGAGAACTGGACGATTATCCGCACTTTTACGGAGCCAGACTCTATTTGGCAGAAGAACTGGCACAACAAGGTATCACCGATAAAAATGTCTTGGAGGCCATAAAAAATGTCCCAAGACATTTTTTTGTCCCCGTCTCGTATCTGAAACATTCGTACAAAAACAGACCACTTCCCATAGATGCCGAACAAACCATATCGCAACCTTATACGGTGGCTTTCCAGACACAATTGTTAGCAGTACGGCAAGGCGACAAAATACTCGAAATCGGAACAGGCTCGGGATACCAAGCTGCAATACTTGCTTATCTGGGCGCCGAAGTCTATACCGTAGAACGCCACAAATCACTCTATTCCCAAACTTCCGAATTATTGGCCAATGAAAAATTCAAGGCATTTTTTGACAAGCCCTTGGATATCAGAACATTTTTCGGAGACGGTTATCTGGGACTTTCGGATTATGCCCCGTTTGACAAAATCATTATTACCGCAGCCATACAAACCATACCCGACACCCTCATAAACCAACTAAAAGAAGGTGGTTACTTGGTGGCCCCCGTAGGACCGGCCGACCAATCCCAAAAAATGACAAGATATACCAAAAAAGGAAATACCTTACACCAAGAAGAATTCGGATACTTTGTTTTTGTCCCCATGCTAAAAGGCACTAACGGGTAAATCCCAAAAAAATCACACTCCGTGTAATTTATATCAATTTTAGTTGTAATTTTGCAGGTGCTCAAAAACATACGAAACAATTTGGAATTATGGAGAAACAATACACAATTGAAAAACCGTTTGAACTTCAAGGTGTAGGATTACATTTCGGCGTGGAAACCACCATAAAAGTACTCCCTGCACCAGCTAACCACGGAATAGTATTCAAAAGAGTCGATTTAGGCGAAAATGCCTTAATACCTGCCAATATAAAATATGTGATTCATACGGAAAGAGGTACCATACTCAAACACAAAGATGCTTCCGTAGCAACCGTGGAACACCTGATGTCCGCATTGTACGGATGCCAAATAGATAACGCCCTAATAGAAGTAAACGGGCCGGAAATACCTATCATGGACGGCAGTAGCAGACCTTTTGTAGAAAAAATTTTGGAAGCCGGAAAAAAAGAACTTTCGGATCCGGCAAAATTTATCACCCTGTCCAAAATTATCCGATACTCCAATAAAGATAACAATATAGAACTCATTGCCATTCCGGACGACAAATTCTCGGTAAGCGTACTCATCGACTACAACTCCACGGTAATTGCCAATCAATACGCTATTTTGAACTCGTTAGACGAATATCCCGAAGAAATATCCAAAGCCCGGACTTTTGTATTTTTCAGAGAATTGGAATATTTATACAAAAAAAACCTGATAAAAGGCGGCGATGTGGACAATGCCATAGTCATCCTCGACAACGAAGTTTCCAAAAAAGAAATTGACAGAATAGCCGATTTGTTCAAAAAGCCGCATCTGGACATCACCCCACATCAAGGCATACTCAACAATGTGGAAATGTATTACAGCAACGAACCGGCACGTCACAAATTATTAGACCTTATCGGCGATATCGCACTATTAGGCAAAAGACTAAAAGCCAGAATCATAGCCATAAAACCCGGTCATACGGTAAATATTGAATTCGGAAGAAAAATACTGGATTATTACGAAAAAGAACAAGCCAGGAAATTGCCTTTCGAAATTGACTTATCCCAAAAACCCATTTTCGATATCAATGATATCAAAAAAATATTGCCGCACAGACCACCTTTCCTACTCATCGACAAAATAATCGAAATGAACGAAAATGTGGTAATTGGAGTAAAAAATGTTACCATGAACGAAGCCTTTTTTGTAGGTCACTTCCCCGACGAGCCCGTTATGCCCGGAGTACTGCAAATAGAAGCCATGGCACAAACAGGAGGTATCTTGTTGCTGGACGCTGTAGATGACCCCGAAGACTATTTGACCTACTTCTTGAAAGTGGACAAAGTAAAATTCAAAAACAAAGTGGTTCCCGGCGACACACTGGTATTCAGATTGGAACTGGTTTCTCCCATAAAAAGAGGCATAGCCACTATGAAAGGAGAAGGATTTGTCAACGGACAATTGGTAGTAGAAGGCGAACTAACCGCCATGATAAGCAGAAAACCCAAAACCGATAATTAAGCATTTATGAGCATGAAACAACCATTAGCATACATACACCCCGATGCAAAAATAGCCGACAATGTAGTCATAGAACCCTTTGTAACTATTGACAAAGATGTAGTAATAGAAGAAGGCACATGGATAGGCAGCAACGCCGTAATAATGTCGGGAGCACGAATAGGAAAAAACTGCAAAATATTCCCGGGAGCAGTCATTTCGGCTATTCCGCAAGATTTGAAATTCGCCGGAGAAGAAACTTATGTGGAAATAGGAGACAATACTACCATTAGAGAGTTTGTAACCGTCAATCGCGGCACCAAATCAAAAGGGAAAACGGTTGTTGGATCCAATGTGTTACTAATGGCTTATGTACATGTGGCTCACGACTGCGTCGTAAAAGATCATGCCATAATAGTAAACAATGTACAAATAGCCGGTGAAGTGGAAATAGACGAGTGGGCCATAATAGGCGGTTCGTCGGCCATACACCAATTTGTAAGAATAGGAAAACACAGCATCATATCTGGAGGATCACTCGTAAGAAAAGATGTACCGCCCTACATAAAAGCCGGTAGAGAACCCCTAAGGTACGAAGGCGTAAACTCAATAGGGCTCCGCCGAAGAGGTTTTTCCATAGAAAAAATAAACGAAATTCAAGACATATACCGCTTTATCTACAATAGCGATATGAATGTGTCTCAAGCTCTGGAATATGTGGAAGTAAACTTGAAAGTAAGCGTGGAAAGAGACGACATCATAAATTTCATAAGAGATTCCAAGCGCGGCATCATCAGAGGCAACAGCAGTATTTCGTCGGAAGATTAAAAAAATCTGATGATAAAAACAAAAAACATAAAAAAATCTTATGGGCAGCTCCAAGTGCTTCAAGGCATATCTTTGAGTGTCGAAAAAGGTGAATTTGTTTCCATAGTAGGTGCCAGCGGAGCAGGAAAAACAACACTGCTACAAATTATAGGCACGCTGATTGACTTCGACGAAGGAGAAGTGTGGATAAACGGGGTAAACATCAAAGCACTGAAAGACAAGGAGCTGTCAAAGTTTCGCAACCGGGAAATCGGATTTGTATTCCAATTTCACCACTTGCTTCCGGAATTTTCCGCACTGGAAAATGTAATGATGCCATTACTCATACAACGCAAAAAAAGAAAAGAAGCGGAAACCAAAGCAAAAGAAATACTGGATTACTTCGGACTTTTGCAACGGCTGGACCATAAACCCAACCAGTTAAGCGGCGGCGAAAAGCAAAGAGTAGCCATTGCAAGAGCAATTATAACCAACCCGTCCGTATTGTTGGCGGATGAACCCACAGGAAACCTCGATTCACACAATACCGCAGAAATCTTTTCGCTATTTAAAAATCTGCAAAAAGAATTTAACCAAACAATAATCATCGTAACTCACAATTTTGAGTTGGCCAAATCCACAGATCGCATTTTCCACATAAAGGATGGAAAACTTATCGACTGATTATCAACCTATTTCTTTAATAAAACACCTTCTTCTTTTATGTTGAATATGGTTGTAATTTTTCCAGTTGGAAATAGCACTGCCGTTGGTTTCAAATATTCCTGTAGTTTCCATAGTATAAATCCCCTCCTTGACCATCTGATCTTGCAAATCGGCAAACAACATAACTGCCACTCCGCTATTGTGGTATTCCTTGGCCACTCCGGTCAGCAACAAATCAATAACTTTCGGATTCTTAAGCGCTTTCATAATATGCCCAAAACCAAACGGAAACAACTTACCCCCGGCTTTCTGCATGGCTTCCGAAAGTGAGGGTAATCCTACAATAAAACCTATCAGTTCATCCTCTTTATTCAACACTGCTCGCACAAAGGACGGATTCAAAATATTAAAATATTTGCTTATGTAAAAATCCGCCATCTTTTGGGTAAAAGGTACCACAAACGGCAAATCACTAAACGCATCATTCAGGATATCAAAAATTTTCGGTGCATATTTCTTCATTTCATCTCGGGACGAAAACCGCAACACCTTAAATCCGTATCGTCTTTTGAGCAAATCGGCTCCTCTTTTGGCCTTATTGATAGCTTGTTCCACCAAAGTCAAACGAAATTCAACCCAATCTATCTCTTTGGCAAACCCCTTACGGTCAAAATGTTTCTTGTAATAAGGCTTGTGATAAACGGACGCAATGGAAGGCAAATATTCAAACCCTTCTATCAATAATCCTTGCGTATCAAGATTGGTAAATCCCAACGGACCATGAATTTTTTTCATTCCCTTTTCACGACCGAACTCCTCAACAGCTGCTATCAGTGCATCAAAAACTTCATGGTCATCTATAAATTCCA
>CAYMVE010000074.1:0-10142 GCA_964393715.1 uncultured Bacteroidales bacterium
AACCCGCGACCCCAACCTTGGCAAGGTTGTGCTCTACCAACTGAGCTATTCCCGCCTGTGTAATGAACAAACTTGCAACTGCAAATATACAATTTTTTTTTCAACCAAATATCTTTTTAAAAAAATTAAACCGGAAAATCAAAATGAAAATCCTAATATAGGGGGAGGATGTTATGTTATTGTCTTTTGGTAATCTTGTCCCAAAAATCCTCATCTTCCGGTAAAAAATGCTTGCTTATAAAAATCTTTGATTGTGCCATTTCCATACTTCTTCCATTGGCAAGGTAGGGTCTTTTATCCGATTGCGTGACAATTACAAACTCGTACTCATCACAAACACAATCTTCCCGGCTATTCTTGCCTCTCAAAATGCGCGACACTACAACATCATGAAATTCATCAGCAAAAACAATATATCCTTCCGGGAAAAGATGATGCAATTTCATTCCGATATCAAGAAAAATTTTTTTTGCTTTTTCGGAATACTCAAAACCCGGGGTACAAGTATCCTGATATCCGTCTGCATTTTTCGCCAAATCACTGGTTGCAACCGTTATTTCAAACTCCACCTCGACAATATGATTGCTACCGGACTCCGAAGCTTTGCTATAACTAAGCAACCAACAGGCTATTTCATAAGGGAAAGTGCCACATTTTATAACCTCTGTGTAGGGAAAGATATCCGCTTTTGCAAACAATTGCTCTTCGGTAAGGGATGTATCCCAATCCCACGGAGGCGTGATTCCCCATTCAGCTATATTTTTTAATAATTTATCTATAAATGCCTTAATATCTTTTTTCCTTATTTCAACAGCAAATTCCAAAGTGTTATATTCCATTGTATCCTCTTTTTAGTTTAAATAAACCTGTAACCGATAAAAAATTTGGCATTTCGTATTATTGACTTCACGCCATACTCGTTATTCAGTTTATAGAAATATTGCATGGTTACCGCAGTAATGCCAATAAAAAACCGGTTCTTTTTACCTATATTGGCACCAAACGACATTCTGGCATCGGTTGCTCCTCCAAAAGCCAAGTTTCCGGTAGTCTTCTTACCGCTTTCCCGAAGCAGGGTCGCACTGGATATGTAAGGACCAAGGTTCAAGATGAGAGATAGATTGAAATAAAACTTTCCGCCTTTGCTTACCAGGGTAAAAGCATACCCCCCGGACAGGTACATTCCCATTGCTCCGAATTTTTTTATTACCGGAACGGTATCTGTATTGACCGTTTCCAGCCATACTTGTGGCAAAAAATAGTTGTCGGAATAACCGGAAGACAAATTAAATCCTCCGCCAAACAAGAATGAAGCCGCCTTCCGCTTTTGAATTTCGTTGTACAAATATACACTGCGATACGAAAACCGCTTATTGTTGAAAATCCAGTAAAAGTTGGTTCCTATATTAGCGGTTTGAGCATCCGGCACAAGCGGATAACGAGTTCCTTCCCAACCTTTCACTATTTTTTGCGGATTACTCACATAAAATCCTTTGTACCATTGCAGATAAAAGTTAAACAAATACTTTCGTGCATAAGTGTTGATTTGGATGTCAAACCTGGATGTTTTCCCATACACGGAGTTGTCTTTGTTCATAAAACCGGGGGACATGCCCACGCCTATCGACAGCCATTTATAAGAAAAAGAAAATCCTATAGATCGAGTATCATTCGGTTTAAGTTCCAAGGTTTTATTATAAATTTTGTTGGTAAGATCGAGTTCGGTGGTACGCAATGTGTTTTGAAACCGCAAAATAAAAACATCCGACAAATCGTCTATGTATAGCGTATCCCGTTTTGCCGCCATTGTTTCGTATCCCCAAGCAAGTAGAAACACATATATTATCAGTCTGTGCACTATCATCTGTCAAGATGTTTGATATGATTCATTACGATAGTGATGTCGCCAAGCAAACTATAATTTTGAGCATAATTCAGGTTTATCTTTTCTATGGCTTCATCCGGAAGCGTCCCCATGGTCTCCTCGGGAAGCGGAGGGAATATACCGGGCTTCAAATCCACATTGCTAAAATGAACAGAATGTTTTACATAGAATCCCACCCAACTTTTTTTCCCGCTTAATACGGAAAACACATTACGGAAAAACTTCTTTTTGTCCTTTTGTAGCCACATCAAAACGGGTGAAAAAAGCAAAAATACCAAAGAGGATACAATGTCAAACAAGCGTTTCAAGCGTTTGTTTTTGGAAGTATTTATCGAGTTGAAACTTACCACATAAATTTCTCCGTTAGTATTTACCGAACTGCTACCAATAACAGACATACCGTCCGGCGAAGCGATTTTGAATTCTACACTGGCATCGGCCAATTGCATCATAAGCCGGATAATTTGAGAGGATGACAACGATTTGGCGGAAAAAATAATTTCGTTGATTTTGTTCATCTTTATAATTTCGTTTATCCTTTCTATATTTCCCAAATAATCGTTATCGCTGGTATCATTTTTTCCGGTGCTTATATGACCAATGAAATCAACAGGTAAATTTAAAGACACCAGCAATTTTTTGATCTTTCCGTATTCTTCCGGAGCACTAACCACCGCTATTCGCTTCTTGATTTCCTCCGCTATTCTATAATCAAACCATTTCAACTTGCCTATCCCCCACCTCAATGCTATCGTAACGGTACCTACCCACACCGCACCTATTAGTATCAGAGCCCGGCTAAACCGGTATTGTTCGCTTACCAATGAATACATTATCAGTATAAATAAGGTGCCCCACAAGACACCTTTTAAAGTGTTTTTTAGACTAATAGGGTTATCATACGCACCATTGAAAAACAAAAACAATTGCCACATCAAAGTATAGGCCGGCAAAACTACATAAAGATAAAACTCGGGATAATGCCCGTGCAAATAAAATCTTTCCCAATAGGGAACAAGCACCAACAAATAACCGGCATAAATAAAAGTCGTATCAAGTAACGGTAGGATTGTTCTTTTGAAAATCCTACCGAGGATGGCAATAAAAGCCCGGAATATAATAGCAAAATTTATAAGAGTCTTGAACAGTTTGGCATATCCCGAGGAGGCAAAGTGTTTATCCACAAAAATCTTCATCGCTTTGTAGAAGGTTACCACATAGTTTAAGCTGCCTCTTTTGGTACTTTCTCCTTTGTAATGAACAATTTTGGTTTTGGGGAAATACACATTTTGGTAACCTGCTTTTAATATCCGGTAAGACAAATCAATATCTTCTCCGTACATAAAAAATGTTTCATCCAACAGGCCGATTTTATCCAAAACGGATTTTCGTAATAACATAAAGGCCCCGGACAAGATTTCTACAGGATTTATTTCGTCCTTGTCAAGATGCCCTAAATAATAACGGTTGAAGCGTTTTGACTTGGAAAAGAGTTTGGATAGACCAAACATTTTGTAAAAAGCCACCATAGGAGTTGGCAATCCCCTTTTTGACTCAGGTAAAAAATCACCGTTGCCATCAATCATCTTAACTCCCAACCCGCCTACTTCGGGATGAGAATCCATGTACCCGGTAACCAGCGTGAAAGTGTTTTCCTCCACAAAAGTATCGGGATTCAGCAATAGTACATATTCCCCCTTAGCCTGCCTGATAGCCTGATTGTTTGCTTTCGAAAAGCCGACATTTTTTTTATTGGCAATAAGTTTTACCCACGGAAATTCCTTTTGCACCATCTCTACCGATCCGTCGGCGGAATTATTATCCACCACAAACACTTCCGTTTCAAGGCTTTTGGAGGCTTTTTGTACCGACATCAGACACTGTTTCAAAAAGTGCTTGACATTGTAATTCACTATGACCACGGAGAGCTTCATCGTTTTACTCGGAAGTTTGCGGTTCGAATTCCGTTCTCAATTCTATGGATTTACCCAAAGTCAGAGTGTCGGCATCCTCTATATCATTCCCAAACGATATCCCGCGGGCTATGGTGGAGAATTTTATATTGCCGTACGGTTTCAACAAATCATACAGATAAATGGTTGTTACTTCTGCTTCCAATGTAGTACCGAGCGCAAATATAATTTCTTCGGGCTTTTCCAAATCGATTCTTGCAATCAGGCTTTCGATAGTCAATTTTTCGGGACCCATGTTTTCCATGGGAGAGAGTTTACCTTCCAACACATGGTATAACCCTTTATACTTTCCGGTGCTTTCTATTGACATCAGACTGCCAATATCTTCCACTATACATATTTGACGACGATTACGGGCTGCATCCGCACAGACCGGACAAATATCACTATCCGACAAATTATGACAAATGGAGCACCTTCGGGTTTTGGTTCGTACCTCTTTCAACGCTTCGGATAACGACAATGCAAATGTTTCGTCTTGCTTGAGCAAATGCAATATCAGGCGTAAAGCCGTTTTTTCTCCTATACCCGGAAGTTTCGAGAGTTCTTCTACGGCTTTTTCAAGATATGACGAATGAAATTGGTTCATTTATACCGATTTGTTGCACAAATGTACAAAAATATAAGAAAACCGTCCTTAAATTATTCATCGAGCGTCTTTGTAATCTCGCGTACCACTTTGTATTGAGAAAAAAATTCGTTGGCAATTACACGAATTATGGTATATGCCGGTATAGCCAAAATCATTCCTAAAATCCCACCTATACTGCCAGCCATCAGAATTACTAAAAAAACTTCAAGCGCATGGGCTTTTACACTTTTGGCATAAATAAGCGGCTGAAACAACAAATTGTCTATCAGTTGCACCGCATAATAAATAATTGTCATATAAATAATAAGCGGTACAAGTTCCGTTTGAAAATCAAGCCCCGTATTGGTAACAAATAGGTAAAAAACAGCAAAAATATACCCGATAATATTTCCCACATACGGTATAATGTTTATAATTCCACTGAATATGGATATGATCAGACTTACCTTAAAGTCAATACCCAAAATGAATGTAAAGCCTAAGGTCCGGAGAACAGCTATCAGAAACGACTCTAACGAAACTCCGATAAAATAACGGCTAAGCAAATATTGTATCTGTTTCAAGGCTTTGAGAAAGCGTTCGTCGTATTGGTCGGGCACAAAAAACAGTATCATATTGTAAAACAAGTCATTATCCACCAAAAAGAAGTAAGTAATAAAAGTTATTGAAAATATGGCAATAAAAATATTGCCGATAATATTCAACAGGGAGGATAATAAATTGGAAACATTCGATACATCGATAAATTGGGCTATCTTGGAAGACAGGTAATCGTTTATCTTATCATAATCTATGGTTTGCAGGTTGTATGATTTCATGGTATTGTCCAAATACGAAAGCGGCTGATTGATACTTTCCTTCAAGTCGTTTATGTTAATTCGGGACAATGTCTGAGCCTGACTAATGATTATTGGTACGGAAATCCTTATGATAAGATAAAAAACCAGCCAAAACAAGGCTAAGGTAATAAAAGCCCTTACCGAAACAGGAAGGCGGAATTTGCCAACATTGATTTTTCCCAGCAAGTTAATTACAGGTTGTCCAATCAGTGAAAGAATACCGGAAATCAGCACATAAAGTACTATATTGCTAAAATACCAAAAGAAAAGTCCGAGAAGCACTATCGCTCCTATGGTAAGTACTATTTTCCAAGTTTGGGACATGCAAGCCAAAAAGTTTCTTTTTACAAATGTACATCAAAAATTTTTTCCGTCCATATAAATCGATAGATTCAACTATCAAACACCCCTTCATTTTGGTAAAAATCTGCCGAATGCTTGTTGACTAGTATAATGGTTCCAATGCATCCAACAGCCATAAATTGCCATTAGGAATAAAATTCTATTTTATCACCCAATCATACTGATAACAAGTAACATACTCGCACCTAAAAGAACACCGTACATCTTCATAAGTTTTATCAAAAGCCCATACGGTTTCGTCTGTAAAAGGATTTTCTTGAAAAGGGATTTCTCTTGAATAAGTTATCGTATCATTCATATTACAAATCGTAATGCTATCATACTGCTCACACAATAATGTTGAAGGAATATATTGTCCATATTTTCCAACTGCCAATTCTCCAAGGGTATCTTTCGGAATACTCACAGTGTAAACAGCCTTATCCTTGTACTTTTTTACGATTATTGTATCCGGTGTTTCATTCTTAATCAGCAATTGTATTTCTGCCGACTCTTTTTTACATTGGGTGCCTGCAAAAAATAACCATAAAATGATAACCGGTATTGATTTATTCCTTATCATTCCTGTTAATTTTAAAATACAAACCCAAATTCAAAGTATAAAATACGCTATTTGCCTTAATAGCTTTATCGGACACCTTGTCAAAAGTATAATACAATGAGAGTGCAATCCCCAAACTTATCCATCCCCAAAGCGGTAATCTGGCTTCCATTCCTATTCCCGTAGAAAACAAATGTTGTTTCAATGCTTGTAGGATGATAATTCCCTCCCCGTTCCGAGAAACATACTCCTTATTATCTCCGGAAAGAGTGGTAATCTTATTATTTATAAGCGTACTGTAAGTTAAGTTGACGGTCGGAATTACAAGTACCCTATGACTAATTGTAACAGGATAACCAACAATTCCCCCAATATCCAAATACCCGGCTTCTACGGTTGATTTTTTCGGAAGATACGGATCATCCGGGTCTATCGCTGTAAAATTGTAATCCAATACATATCCCTTACTTACATAAGCAATCCTTCCTCCCCAAAGAATCTTTTTACGATATTCAACAGACAGCCCTGCCGAATAATTATATTTTGATTTATATGCATGCTGTGTTCTCCAACCATAAGCATCTATGGCAGGATTATCAAATTGATAATTGCTAAACACCGATGCGTAACTTACCCCGACAACAATACTGTTTTCTTGTGCCGTCATTACTAATGGAAACAAAGCCAAAATCAAAAATAATTTTTTCATAACATCTATTTAACTTACCTGTTTGCCACAACAAAAAAGGGTTAATTAAAATTTCGGGCAAGGAATCATTTGCTTGTTTTGTTTGCGTTTCAAACGCTGATCCTGATTAAACTCATAAGCCACAGATATTTCGTGAGAACCCGCACTTTTAAAAGCCAATCTCGACACTGTAAAATCATAACTGTATCCCACTTTGAACTTATCATTGCCATAACCCAGCATCACGGCTATGGCATCATGATTATAATAACCCGGTGCATAATGTTTTACTGGCAATCCCCGGTACCAAACACCTACGACAAAAGGCAAATTTTGCCAATAAATCCCTAAATCCAATTGGTCAAACTTACCTTGGGCTTTATACAAAAAAGAAAACAAAATATTTTCTTTGTGAAAAGACGAAGTACCGCGGTTCCATTTGCCGCCTCCAAAAATTGTAAGTTCGGTAGGTACCGGACTTAATCCCTCATTCAACAAACTTTGGTCGGGTTGTAGCAAATGTGCCAAATTAATACCACCCCAATACCTCCGGGTAAACACAACCGTAGAATAAACAAAATCCAAATATTGTTTTTTGCTCAACAAACGGCTTTCTACCGTAGGAGTAGTACCATGTTCAAACGATAATTGGTCGTTAAAAACCAACCGGGAATAATCAATGCTTCGTTGCGAAAAAACAACGGCCAATGCCGGCCTGATATTGACTTTCCGGTTCAATACGATATTATACGAATAATGTAAAGATACTTGGGTAGTAGCCAAATGTCCGCTACCTGCCTGATCCCTCAAAAACAACAAACCGGCCCCGGAACGATACCGGTAAAAATTATGATCCAAAGAAAACATATAGGTAACAAAGGCTCCCGGAACTGCCGGCCACTGATCTCGAAAATTCAACACCGCACGGCTCCCCAATCCGGTACCGGCAAATGAAGGTGCCAAGTACAAAGGAGATGAAAAAAACTGAGTAAGCTGCGGATCTTGCGAAAGTCCCCGTACAGACAACAAAAGAAAAGTACATAATAATATGGATGCTCTTATTCTCATTTTATCTTCAGTACTATATTTTTTGACAAATCCTGCTCTCGTATCTTGTGTGTCAAGTCTATTTCCTCAATCGTAGAATGGTACCCTTTGCTTTCGCAAATCATCTTATACTTTTTGTTAGGCAATAATGCCAAAATAAACTTGCCATTCGAAGTAGTTCTATAAACACCTTGTATTTCCTTGGTTTGATAATCGATTACCGTAATTACCGCTTTCAAGGTTTTGTATTCGGGCTCATAAGTAGTAACACTTCCTTTCAACACAATAGGCTTGTTGGTCAGATCCGACATTCGTACCGAATAAATATCCATATCTCCGTAACCGCCTTTCCGGTTGCTCGAAAAGAACCCTTTGGTTTCTTCCGCATTGGTAACAAAAAAGATATCATCGGCAACACTATTTATCGGCACACCCATATTTTTGGGTTCCGACCAAGTATTGGCATCTATCTTTTCGGTCACAAAGATGTCGTATCCTCCCATATTTTCATGTCCTTGGGAACTAAAATACAATCTTGAACCGTCATTTGAAACAAAAGGAGCGTCATCATCATAAGGCGAATTGATAGCGGCACCCAAGTTCTGCGGCAGACTCCATTCACCGTTCGGCAATTTTACGATACGGTAAATATCCTTGCCTCCGAAACCTCCGGGCATATTACTGGAAAAATAAATAGTACGGCCATCTTGTGTAATGGTCATCGAGGACTCTACAGAACCTTCTCGGTTCAATCGGCCGCTAAATTTCACAGGTACAGACCACATACCATCATCTACCATTTCGGAAGTATAAATATCGCCTCCCGTATAGGATTCGTTTCGATAAATAAACATGGTTTTCCCATCTTTGGAAAATCCCACACAAGCATCGTGATATAGAGTATTCACAGGCTTACCCACATTTTCGGCCGGCAAATATTCTTTATGCTCATACTTGCAATAATAAATATCCTCATAATACAAACCCAGCGGGTCCTTATTGTTGCCACTACTACCAGGCCTACGGGAAGTAAAGTAAAGCGTTTCATCCAAAGGCATTATAAACGGTGCATAATCGGGATATTTGCTATTTACATTTTTATCCAACAACACCAATTTGGTTCTTTCCCCATCCTTCATATACTTCCGGGCAGTCTGTGTCCGTTTTAACTGATATTCAACCTGTTCATAGCTGAAACTTTTTTCTTTCAGACTGTTTTTGTATTTCAAAAAAGCCTCTTCCGATTGATTAAGTTCTCCGTTTCTTCTATATAATATCCCCAAATAATAATAAGCATCGGCAACTTCCGGCAGTGCTTTTTCAAAATATTGAATAGCCTTCACTTTATCTCTCGAAACATGATATAGCGAAACACCTGTCCTGTAATTCAATATGGCATCGGTACTGTCATAATTCAGCAAAGACAGGTATAAAGGCAAGCTCAAATGATAATTTTCGTACGAAAATTGCTCGTCAGCCTCTTTCCGCATTTTTTTAACATCCTGAGCATCCAAACACCTTCCGGCCAAAAGCCATAAAAACAATATGAAAAAAATCCTTTTCATTTTTATTCGGTTTTATTTATCTCAAAAGCGTAACATCACCAACCTTTTCCAAAACTTCTCCATTGGAAAATTTTACACGAACCTTCCATACATACACATCTTGCTTGCAAAGTTTTCCTCTGTAATATCCGTCCCAACCGATTTTCGGATCTTTGCTTACAAAAATTAATTCTCCCCATCGATTAAATATATTCAATTCATACTCAACCACTCCTTTGTATATCGGATGGAATACATCATTGGAAAAATCATTTGCATTATAATGCCCTCCATTAGGCCCGGTAGGATCCGGAGTAAAAGCATTCGGAAATTCTATTTCGCCGGCACTTACCGCAGTTACAGCGTCGTTTTGTACATATTGGTCTTCGCATTGATGTTCGTTCCACACCGTAAGAACAATAGTATATACCCCCGTTTCCGTGTATTCATGTACCGGATTTTCCAAAGTGGAAGTAGTTCCGTCACCAAAGTTCCACAGAAAAGATACAGCTCCTTCACTCTGATTATAACATTTAATTTCTTCTCCGGGAATACTTACCTCCGAAGGTACTACTTTGAAAAATGCCTTGGGGGTAGGATATACCGTTATTTCCAAATCTTCGGCATCCGATCCGCCCTGGCCGGTTACCGTAAAATGCACATTATAAGT
>CAYMVE010000075.1:0-9902 GCA_964393715.1 uncultured Bacteroidales bacterium
CCGAAAATGTGAAAAGTTATACACTGGCATCCGACTTTTATTCACAAAAAAAAGATTTCAGGCAAGCTAAAAAATATCTGTTGAAGGCTAAGACTATGGATAAGTCCAACTACCTTATTTGGCAACAATTGATGTATATAGACAATTATTACAAAGATTTCGATTCACTGATTGTTCATGGCAAAGAGGCCATTTATTTGTTTCCGTTGGTATCCCGTTTTTATTTGTACACCGGACTGGGATATTACAATAAAACGGAATATGACAGTACTATCAAATATTTGAAAGCCGGGTTGGATTATGTGGTAGATTCTTCACAATATCGTGATTATTATTACTTTTTGGCGGAATCGTACCATAGAATCGGCCATGACGATTCTTCCTTTTATTATTACGAAAAATTGCTTGCTATCGACCCGCTAAATATCGGCGCCATGAACAATTACAGTTATTACATGGCATTGAGAGGTGTGAACCTTGACAAAGCCGATTCTTTGATGCGAATTGTTTTGAAGTATTATCCGGTGAATCCTAGCTATTTGGATACCTACGGATGGGTGCTGTACAAAAAGAAGAATTACAAAGAAGCCAAAAAATATCTGGAAAAAGCCATGGCAAACGGGGGAGATAAGAGTGCCATTATAACCGAACATTATGGAGATGTCCTGTTCCGTACCGGTAATATCCCGAAGGCAATTAAATATTGGAAGTTGGCTTATTCCAAATCGAATGACGAAAAAGAGAAGGCGTTGCTGTTAATGAAAATAAAAACGAAAAAGATCGAGGTTGAATGAACAAAACTGTGAAGTTTATAGTTGGCTGGCTATGGTTGATAGTGGTGTTGGGGATGCAATCGTGTGTTTCGTTGCGTAACGAATCCGGTACTCCAATTCATATCAATACGGAACTGCCACATAAAAGGCTGAAGAAAATTACCGCCAAAAAGTTTCTGACCGGTTTTGAACAAATATATCCTTCGTATAAAAATTTGTATGTGAAGTTCAAGATGAAATACAAACAAGATGGAAACACCAAATCGTTGAAAGGGATTATTCAAAATGTAAGGGATAGTGTCATTGTATTGTCGCTTTATCATGTATCCGGTATTCCGGTTGCCAAAATGAAGCTTACCCGTGATTCGTTGTTTTTGGATGACCGGCTCAATAAAAAATTTTATCAAGCCGATTACGGGTTGTTGTATGAAAAATATGCTCTTAATCTAAATTACCAAAATATTGAAGCATTATTGTTTGCAAGACCGTTTATTTATGGAGATTCTACGGTTACCGAGAAAAAATTGAAAGATTTTAAGCGGTACAAAGATTCCATCGATGTTATTTTTCAATCGGCCAAAAACAAAGTGATAAGGAGATTCTATAAAAAAACCAAAAAAGGAAAGCGATTACCGCATAAATTGGTAGCATCCTCCGTCGTTCAGCAGATTTATGTAAACCGTGAGAGTTTGCGTTTGGACAAGGTCTCTGTTAAAGATTTGATAAACGCTTATGAACTTGTAGTGGAGTACGATGATTATTCAAATAGACTTAATAATAAAAATTTTATTAAATTGATGGGCATAACCGTTAAAAATAAATCGGGCGGTGAAGTAAAGATAAGCCTTAAATATTACAAGGTGAAAGAAAAGCCCGGTATGCATTTGAAGTTTACAATACCTAATTATCAAGATGAATAGAAGAGTTGTTGTCATATTATTCTTGTCAATTTTTGTTTGGAGCAGCGGTAGCGTTTTTTCCCAAAGCCGTAAACAATTGGAGAGGAAAATCAAAAAATACGAAAAAGAACTCCGTCTTACCAAAAAATTGTTGCTACAAACCAAGAAAAGAAAAAAACGGACCTATAATAATCTTTTGTTGCTAAACAAACAGATAGAACTGCGGCAAAAACTTATAGGAAGTTTGAACGAGGAAATGCAATTTATTGACAGTAAAATCACTGAAAACGAGATAATTGTTCATTCATTGAAGGAAGACTTGGAAGAGATAAAAAAACAATATGCCAAGTTGATTTATTTTGCTTGGAAAAATTCTTCGCCATACCAACAAATTATGTATGTGCTTGCTTCCGAGACATTTAATCAGGCTTTTATGCGCATTAAATATCTGCAACAAATTTCGGATTATCGCAAGAAGCAAACGGAAGCCATAAAAGACATTATGAGCGTACTTGAGAAAAAGTCGGCCGAACTGGAACAAAAAAGAGCGGAAAAACAACACCTTATTGAAAAGTTGAAAGCAGAGCAGGAAAATCTTACCCGCTCAAAAGCAGAAAAAAAAGAAGCCATACAACATTTGCAACAAAAAGAAAAAGAATTACTGGACAAGTTGAGAAAACAACAGGCTACTGCCGCCGAACTGAAAAGAAAAATTGCCAAACTTATTGAAGAAGAGGCTCGCAAAGCACGGGAAAGAGCCAAGAAAAACAAAAAGTCGCGAAAAACAAAGTCCGGTTTTTATTTAACTCCGGAAGAAAAAATCATTTCGGGCAATTTCAATGCCAACAAAGGCAAACTTCCGTGGCCTGTTAAGAAAGGTATTATAACGGGAAGGTTCGGTACGCACGAACATGCGGTTTTGAAAGGTATCAAGGTAAATAACGACGGAATATTTATTGCTACCGTAAAAGGTGCCGCAGTGAGGGCTATATTTGACGGAGAAGTCAGAAAAGTGTTTGAAGTGCCCGGAAAACATAAGATTGTACTTATCAAACACGGTAATTATTATTCGGTTTACGGCAACCTTAAACAAGTATTTGTTAAAGAAGGAGATAAGGTTTCGGCCAAACAAACTATTGGCGTAGCCTATACCGACGAAAACAATAAGACGGAAATTGAGTTGCAAATCTGGCAAGGCTTCAAAAAGGTAAATCCCGAAATTTGGCTTGCTCACTAATCATGAGAGGAAAAGCCTTCAGGATTAACAGGGTTTATAGTATGGGCTTATTCTTCCAAAAATCTTTTTACCGTATCTAAAAATTCGGAATGTATAGCCGAATTGGAGGCTATTATTTCTTCTCCGTACAGAAAGTTTTCGCCACCGTCAAAATCACACACCTTACCTCCTGCTTCCTTGACAATAAATGCTCCAGCCGCTACATCCCAGGGTTTTAGGCTGTATTCGTAAAAAGCATCAAATCTACCGCATGCCACATAAGCCAAATCAACGGCAGCACTGCCCAGTCTTCTTAGACCTAACGAATGTTCCATGAAGTACTTTAAAGTTTCCATGTATCTATCTATCCGACTATAATCTTTGAACGGGAATCCCGTAGCAATTAATGAGTCGAAAACCTTTCCTGTGGAAGAAACTTTGATGCCGTTTCCGTTGAGGAAAGCACCGCCGCCTTGCCAGGCATAAAACATTTCGTTGTGGCTTATTTCATAAATAATACCGCCGCATAATTTTCCGTTTTGCATCAGTGCTACGCTTATGGAATAAGGGGGCAATTTGTGTATGTAATTGGTAGTGCCGTCGAGTGGATCAATAATCCAAACGAATTCTTTTTCTTTGCTTTCTTGTATGGTTTTCTCTTCCGTGATAAATCCCGATCCGGGTAATATCTTTTTGAGTCCGTTTACCAAAATTATTTCCGATGAACGATCTACATAAGTTACAAAATCATGTATGTTTTTCGTTTCGATGTCGGTAATTTTCACTTTGTATATTTCATTTTTCAAAAAGGTGCCCGCTTCTCTTACTACGGGGAGTGCTTTTTCTATGATTTCTTTGATTGTAAAAGTCATGTTTTTTTGTTTTTATATAAGTAACGCAATACTTCCAACTATTCCTCCAATGACCATATTTATGGCTTTAATCAACAAAAAATCTCTTTTTGATTCCGCAAGCATAGGCAACATACCGTGTCCGTCTTGTACGATAGAATTGGCCAAAAGTATGGAAAACGGTATAAGACCTTGTGCATACAAGGTGATAAATACCATGTGTGGCCCCGATTCGGGAATGATGCCTATCAGTATAGCCACAAGTAAAATGAGCCATGGGTTGTCATTCATCCAAGCACTGACATTCAGGTTTTGGTCCAGCAAATGAATCACAAATATAGCACCCAAAGTCCACGAAAAAATGCGGAATAAATGTTTCTTGATGATATGATTCCAAATATGTTCTTCCAAAAAATGATCCGGAGCCGTAGCAAATACAAACAAAGCAAATGCCGAACTTAATAGGAATATCCATTTTTTCCAGTTCCAAACCGAAGGACCTACAATTGAAGCTAATAGCAAGTATAGAAAAGTAAGTGTTCCTACCATCAGCAGGAATCTGTTGAAACTAATATTTTTCAGTTGCGGAATGATTTTTCCCTTGTTGAAGCACAAGCATTCTTCGGGATTTTCGTGGTGGTAGGGAAGCGGTTCGTTGCGTTTGCCGTACATCTTCTTTTTGAAGAATTTATCAACCAGCCAACCTGCCAATATGGCTATGATGAAGATGAGTATATGAAGTTTTACGGCGGTTTCGGGTATCATTGTGAACATTACAAAAGCTTCGTCGCCCGATGTGGCAATCATAACCGTGACAATGGCTGCAAAACTTACCACTCTGTGGGTGTAAAGGCTTACTACCGTATAAGCTCCCAAGCATCCCGGGGTAATTCCCAGAATGGCCGCAAGCAATATTTGTCCGAATCTATTTTCTTTTAACCGGGAGGACAGCAATGACTTGGTTTGCACATTGATATACTCTATAAGCAACATCATGGTAAGCACAAATGCCGTAATCATCAGTGCTTGCTTGATGTTACCTACCAGTATATGCGCTACATATTGCCCGTCCATAATTCGCTGAAAATTGAATGGTTCGCAAAGTTAAGTGAAAAATTTTTTGAAGGATGTTTTTTAGGTAATAATGTTTTTAGGTTACATTGGAGTGAAGCAGTGTGATACATTGAACCGATGGAAGAGTTTTGCTTTAAAAAATAATGATTACAGTAAAAGATTACTCACCGTTTTTGCATTTTATTGCTAAATGAAAAAAAATACCTACATGTAAGTAGTATATTCACGGCTACAAATGGCTTAATTTTGCAATGTTTTAATGGGTTGAAAATGGATTTTTTAAGAAAATATCATAAATGGATAGGGGTTTTTGCCAGTGTGTTTTTCATATTGTATGCAATTTCCGGGATTATCCTTAATCATAGAGAATCAATAACTTCCTTAGAGATAAATAGAAACTGGATGCCTCCGAATTATGAGTTTCGCAATTGGAATTTGAGTGGAGCAAAAGCCACGGAAAAGATTTCACAAGATTCCGTTTTGATTTATGGCAACATGGGCATTTGGTTGACCGATTCGGCATTTTCGTCTTTCAAAGATTTTAATAACGGGATTCCGAAAGGTATTGATAACAGAAAGACCTGCGTGGTAAGGTTTTTAGAAAAACGGCATGCTTTGTTTGCCGGAACGCTTTTCGGTTTTTATCGTTACCGTTTTGATCGGAACATTTGGGAAAAAATTGCATTACCTGTTCCGGAGAAAAGAGTAGTGGATCTGCTTTACAAGGATGATACCCTTTGGGTACTTACCCGCTCGCATTTATTGTATTCTACCGATTTTTCCGTTTATCGTATCAAAAGGCTACCGCCACCGGAAGGGTATGACAACAAGATTGGGCTTTTTAAGACTTTATGGGTGATACACAGCGGCGAAATATACGGGAATACCGGCAAAGTGGTTGTGGATGCAATTGCTTTGATTCTTATTTTCCTAAGTATTACAGGCATAGTCGTTTTCTTTCAAAAAAAACGACTCAAAAAGAACAATTTACCGAAACAACGCTTACTCAGGCTAAAAAAATCGTTTGTCTGGAACTTGAAGTGGCACAATAAAATCGGTTGGACAACGGCACTTTTACTTTTTATTACCGTTTCTACGGGTATCTTTTTGCGTCCGCCTTTCCTCATCCCGATTGCTAATGCCAAAGTGGCCAAAATACCGTTTACCGAGTTGGATACCGACAATCCGTGGTTCGATAATTTGCGAAAAATTTATTACGACAAACTTTCCGGCCGCTTTTATTTGTTTACACCGGATGCTATGTATTATAGTGATGACTTTTTGGCGTCGCCGTTGAAAAAGGTGGATAATCCGCCACCGTTTAGTGTTATGGGGGTTACTTACTTCGATAGATTTGATAGCCGGAGTTTTTTAATTGGTTCTTTTGAAGGGCTTTTCCTTTGGTATCCGTCCACAGGGTATGTGTACGATTATATCGACAAACAGGAATATCATCCTCCGGTTTCCAAAAGCAGGCCTATCGGCAAATATTTGGTAGCCGGTTATACTCGAGATTATGACGGCGGAGAGTTGGTGTTTGAGTACAATCACGGTGCAATGAATCTTTCCGGAAAGTCATTACCTCCTATGCCGGATAAGGTAAAACAAGCCTATAAGGCATCCTTGTGGTTTTATGCTTTGGAAATACATACCGGTAGAATTTTTCAGTTTATTTTGGGTGATTTTTACATCCTGATTGTCCCCTTGGTAGGATTGAGTGCTATTTACATCATTATTTCCGGGGTGATTATTTGGTTTTCGTTATACAAAAAAAGACCTTTGTAAGAATATTGATAGGTTGCGGATAGAAAAATACCGGCAGGAAACATGAGTATTCCCTGCCGGGTTAAGGTTCTGATTATAAGATGTCTTTAACCAGTAATTTGGGCTCCATCATTTCATGCAAAGCATAGCGTATGCCTTCCCTGCCCAGTCCGGAATTTTTGATGCCGCCGTAGGGCATGTGATCCACTCTGAAAGTCGGTACATCATTAATGATAACGCCTCCTACATCCAATTGATCAAAGGCATAATTCATTTCTCTGATGTCGTTGGTAAATATGCCTGCTTGCAAACCGTATTGGGAATTGTTTATTTGATAGACGGCTTCTTCAAAAGTGCTGAACCTTTCTACGGTAACTACCGGTCCGAAAATTTCCAATGCACATACATTCATGTGTGGTCGGGTATTGGTGATTACCGTTGGTTCGTAATAGGTACCGTGTCTTTTGCCGCCATGCAAAATCTTGGCACCTTCCGCAACGGCGTCATTTACCCATTCTTCCACCCGAATAGCATTATCTTCGTCTATCATGGCCGATATGTCTGTATTGATATCATCGGGTGGTCCGAATCGCAAATTCTTTACTCCCTCTATAAACCGGTCCATAAATTCGTCGAAAATGCTGTCCTGTATGTATATTCTTTGAACATGGATGCATACTTGTCCCGAATAGGCAAAACTTCCCACCAAATTTTTGGCGACTGCTCTTTCGATGTCTGCGGATTGAGCAACAATAACTCCGGCATTACCCCCCAGTTCCAGCAAGACCTTCTTACGCCCGGCATTTTTTTTCATTTTCCATCCTACCCCGGGTGAGCCGGTAAAACTCAGCAATTTAAATCTGTCATCCGTAACCAGCTGATTACCTGCTTGTCTATCCATGGGCAATATCGAAACAGCCCCTTTGGGCAAATCGGTTTGGTCGATAATTTTTGCAAGTTCCAAGGTAGAAAGCGGTGTGTTTCGCGATGGTTTCAGTATGATGGGATTTCCGGCGGCTATAGCCGGTGCTATTTTGTGTACGGCTAAGTTCATAGGGAAATTAAAAGGAGATATTCCGGCTACCAGTCCTATCGGAAAATATTTTACCAAACCTTCTTTATTATTGCCAGCCGGTGTCCAGTCCAAAGACAAGTATTCTTTGGGAAGGCGTTTGCTTTCTTCTGCGGCTATCAGGAAGGTTTGTGAAGCTCTGTCAATTTCACCCAATGCATATTTCAACGGTTTGGCAGATTCTTGGGCCAATATTTTGGCGTAATGTTCCCTGTTTTCTTTAAGAGTATCGGAGATAAAACGCAATATTTCAAACCTTTTGTACACAGGTAAGTGTTTCATGTCTTCTTTTACTGCTTCGGCTTTTTCGATAGCTTCTTCCAATTCGTCTTTGCCGGCCAAATAAGTATCGGCAATTTTTTCGTGATTGTACGGCGAATATACCGGTAGAGGAGTACCGGTTTCTTTGAATACACCTCCTACATAAATTTTATAAGTTTTCATGATCGTAAATTTTAAAACTTCCGTCGGTGTAAAGTAATATAATTTTGTCAATTTGTTTTTTTTCTATAACAACTTTTTCTTCATTTTTCGTTTTATTGATATCCGGAACGGCAAATACACCTTGATGCAGTTCCGCTGAGTCGGATGTATTCTCTTTTTTTTGTTTAACATAATTTTCCGTCTCAGATTTGAATAATTTTCCTTTTCCCGTTAATAACCAGTGGATATCGATTTCGGGAAATTCTTGGGCAATTCGCTGTAAAAAATCAAAACTTGGCTTGTTGCGTCCGGATGTTAAATGTGAAATAGAGGAGGGGTTAATGTTTAAAGTAGTGGCAAATGTTTTGGCATCCAACCCTAATTCCTCTATCAATACCTTTATTCTTTCACTAATGTTCATTTTACATTTGTAATTTATTGATTGTTTACAAAGGTAACTTTGTTTGTTTTCCAAATGTAATCAATCTTTTTTACTTTGAGTGTATCTAAATACGATTTTTTATTTTTTGTTACTATAAAACCTTTTAGTATAACTTTATAGTTACATCATTATTTTATTGATAAATAGTAATTTATTGTTAAAATTTTTGTTCAAATTGATTTTATTTCTGCTCAGATGAGAAAAATATTAAACTTTTACTTTATATTTATATATTTAACTAATTGATTAAATGGTTTTTATTATTTTTATTTATTCATAATGTTGCAATCGGATATTTTCGTTGGTTATTATTTTTTACCTTTGTCGGGAGCAAATGAAATCGGGCAGACACATAAAAATTGCATTTACAGGTACGAGAGGAATCTCTCTTGATTCTTCTATGACCATTGGCGGATTTGAAAAATTTGTAGCTAAAATTTCCGAAAGGCTTGTACGCAGGTTTCCGGTAGAGGTAACAGTCTATACGCCTCATTACCTCACTGTTTCCGGCAAACAGAAAGGAATAAAAATAAGAAAGATTTTTGCTCCGGAACGTTATATGGGGATAGTTGGTACCATACTATACGATTTTTTGGCTTACAGAGACGCCTTAAAACAGGATTTTGATTTGATTTTCGAATGCGGATACGGAAGCTTTTTCCCTGCCGTTATGCTCAACAAAAAGCATAAAAAACCGTATCTTGCCGTAAACATGGACGGTCTTGAATGGAAAAGGTTTAACAACCCGTTATTTAGAAGCTACTTGCTTTTTGTGGAAAAACTAACGGTAAAGCAGGCTGATTATATAATAGCCGATCATCCGGTTATTCAAGATTATTTTAAAGATAAATACGGCATCTTGCCGCATTTGCTATCCTATGGAAGTGAATATTATGACCGTTTTACGGAAAATGTGCCTCGTAAATACGGATTAAATCCTCATCAATACTTTATTGTGGTGGCAAGGCCGATTAAGGAAAATAATATAGAGTTGATTTTTAATGCTTTCCATAATTTTGTTTCAAGAATTGATTCGGACTATAAATTGGTTTGGGTTACCAATACTCGATCCAGATATGCCCAAAGAATCAGGAAAAAATATAACAATATGCACTTTTTGTATTTGGAAATAACTGACGAAACGGAACTTTTTTCTTTGAGACATTATGCAAAAGCTTATATACACGGGCATTCCGTAGGAGGAACCAATCCTTCGCTACTTGAGGCTATTTTTTCCGATGTCCCGATTTTGGCTTTTCGTAGCCTGTTTAATATTCATATTTTGGGAGAAGGAGGTTGTTATTTTAAAGATGTAAATGAGTTAATTGCTGCTTTATTTACAATTGTAAACAACATCAGAAAAACTTGACTTTAATTTTGCATCAACA
>CAYMVE010000076.1:0-9879 GCA_964393715.1 uncultured Bacteroidales bacterium
GACAAGTTAGCAACATTCAACCTATTATAATTTATGCCATTGTAGCCATTATCCCGTTCCGAATGAAACACAAAATGAATAGTACCATTCAAATAAAAACCACTTAACAAACGATTATCACCATTATCCAGAACATAATTGGAACCTTGCTGCAGTGCGTTACCTGCAATTGAAAAATCGGAAGCATCTATGGAATAAACATCAATATCGGGGTTGTTGTCTTGATAATCAGTTAAATCATACAGTCTGTATTTGTCTGTCAGTATTCCGTTTTCATCGCTACTTACCAAATAAATACCGGGTCCATAATTACCGGCTTGTCCATAAGATACCGGAAGCAATGTAAAAGGAGATTCCGAAATATTGTACCAGTAGGTCCAATCAAGAGAGGTGCCGTCATATCCTGATAGTTTATCGATTTGATATATAGTAGCTTCCTGAAAATTATCATTGTCATTAAACAGATTGCCGGTTATATAAAGTTCTTCATCCGAAATGGCTATTTTCGGATAATCAAACCAGCAACCGTTATCCAAAGGATTGCCTGTTAGGTAATAAAACCACCAACCGTCATTATAAGGATTGTTACTTTTGGAAAAGCATACCAACACTTGGGAGGTAGAAGAACTGGTACCATGCAATACCACTAAAATAAACCTGTCATATTGGTCATCATATAACACTACGGGGTCGTAGATGTTAGAGGTAAGCTGATCGTCATCAAAAAAGTCCTCAAAAGAAGATGTATAAATAAGCGCTCCATCTTCATCGTAATAATCTATATGGGAATTAATTACTGATACTATAAATCCATCATCCGATATAGCCATGGAATTATCCGGTGGTGTCCATCCATCGAACCAATTTCCTTCAAAATCGGTGGCTATATTGGGTGATGACTTCCCATTTTCCTGTTGTTCTTGTTTTTGATTTATACTTTGTTGTTTTTTCTTTTCCGTTTTTTCTTTTTTTATCCGTTCAATTTCCGGGTTTATCTCATGGTCTTTTCTAAATGAGATTAAATGTTTGTATTTGCTGAAAGAAGAAGAAGTCGGTTTTATACTACCTTTCAAAGGAACGACTTGGATACTACTGTGTTTAGGGTGCATATCCAATTTATACTTTTGTGCAATACTTGGGTCAATTGCCACTTTTTTGTGCTGTGCATAACTTGCGTTTACAATCAAAATGGAAATTAAAACTATAAAAAATAATTTTTTCATAACATTTTATTTTTGCAATTATAATGATTTTTTGTGTAGTATATGCCAAAAAGAGGAAAGCCGATCCTCTTTTTGGCATATAAGCTTATTTTTATTTAAGAATTTTTTTGACGACTTTTTTATCTTTGATAATAAGAGTCAATTCTTTACCCGTTTTTATCTTTTCTCCTTTTGAATTGTACCATGATACATAAATATCGAAATCAATGAAATACTCATCGTATCGTTGAATATGAATTATTTCGGGATAATCGTCATAATCTGAAAAAATAACAAAATAAAAATCCATAAAGTCATCGGAAGAGGATGGATCATAATCGTAAAATTGAAAATCATACATTTGTGATAAATCATCTATGTCAATATCAGCACTATAATAAATCGGAAGGTCACTTTGTGTTGCATTGTCTGCATAGCCACTTTCATAAATTTGGTTCTCATTTTCATCTAATAGTTTCCAATATATATCCGGACCGTTACTATAATCCCAATTACCTCCGTCAGATTCCGTTTGAGGGAAATAAGTTATTTCCAGTCCATCTATGGTTATTCTATTAGGAGGATCTTGTATGTTTACATTCTTTGTAATGGAATTGGAACCGTATTGATTGGTAGCCGTAAGGGTAACGGTAAATGTCCCTCCAGACTCATAAGTGTGCGACGGATTGGTTTGTGTAGAAGTGCTTCCGTCTCCAAAATCCCAAGAATATGAAGAAGCGTTAGTTGATGTATTGTGAAATGTTACGGTACAAGGTGCCATACCTCCCGCTCCTGAAAAGGTAAAGTTTGCTGTCGGGCCTTCAGGACTTTGTATATTTACATTTTTTGTAATGGAATTGGACCCATATTGATTGGTAGCGGTAAGTGTAACGGTAAATGTTCCTCCTGACTGATAGGTGTGTGTGGGGTTGGTTTCGGTAGATGTGTGTCCGTCGCCAAAGTCCCAAGAGTAAGAATCCGCATTTGTAGATTCGTTGGTAAAGCTAACGGTACACGGTGCTACCCCTCCTGCACCACTAAAAGAAAAGTTGGCAGTAGGCAATTCTACCGGTTCCAAAATCGTGATATTTTTGGTAATTTCACTGCTTCCGTCGGAATTTGAGGCTGTAAGTTTTACGGTAAAAGTTCCTCCGGTAGTATAAGTGTGAACAGGATTTTTTTCTGTGGAAGTTGCTCCATCTCCGAAATTCCATTCAAAATTTTCGGCATTTTTGGAGGTGTTTGTAAAGGTGACCGTACAAGGTGCATGGTCTCCTGCACCAGAGAAGCTAAAATCAGCCTCAGGTTTTTCTTTTTTACAACTGCTTAATGTTAATCCTGTAAACAATACTAGTCCAATTAAAGTTCCGATGATTGAAAAATCCATTTTTGTTTTCATAGTTTTTGGGTTTTTATGGTTTTATTTATTCAGTGTGCAATTACAGTGTGTAGCAACCGCTTTTTTGTTATTATTATCCCATACCAGCTCCACGCTTGAACAACCGTCGGCATTGATGTTAATAATCCCTTCCCAAATGACATTTCCATTATCCGACTTTATTTCATAAGAATATGCCTGAGTTTTGACACTTCCCAGCTCCTTGGTGGTGGAAATGGAAGCATTGTCACCGCAATAAGGCTTTTCTACCCAATATACATTGGCGGCAGTTGAACCTATGATTTCATTGTCCAAATAAAAGGTTAAATTTGAAATTCCGTTTTCGATTAATTTTTCAGAAGTGTTTTTACCATACCAAAAAACAGCATCTCCTTGGTAATCTTCTTTTTTACAACCGTAGCCGAAAATTAATAATGCTACTGTACTTAAAATAATGATATAATTGCGCTTCATAATTTTATGTTTTTATAGTTATTGCACATATTTAAAGGGATGATAACCAAACCATTATAAGAATCCACGATGTCACTTCGGCACTATACACACATCCTTGGTATATCCAATATCCTGTACTATATGGAGGTACTTCTATAAGTTTGGTGACAATTTTGTTTTTTTTCATTTTTATATTAAAATTTTGATCCAACTTGTTTTTATACCAAGAATTGTTAGATATATAATGCACATCATATTCTCCTTCCGGAATATTTTTTATGGTTACTTTTTTTACATATTGGTTATCTACAAGCAGGTTATCGTTTATGGTTACGGAAGTATTTCCTGTTGCACGACTTGGTTGAAGCACCAATGTGCCTGTGTTTTCATTATCTACTTGATAGTTTATCACCAATGCTTTGGGAAAACTACAAGAACTAAACATTATGACCATTAGTAAAATTACACTACCGAAAAATAATTTTCTATTCATCATTTTTTTGTTTTAATTTTAGTGCCACAAAGAAAAGTTTTTTTATAAGTTATTGTTATTCAATAAATAACTAATTTAGTTATCATGTGACTTATATGAGATAAAATTCATTGTTTGAATAAAAAAGTTATTTGATACCTTTGCAAAGACAAATCCAAAGTGAATATTATGCCTAACTCAAAAGACATATTAAGGAAAATTAGAGAAATTAGAGACCAAAAAGGTTGGAGCCAAGAATATGTTGCTAACCAACTTGGTATTAGTCAATCACAATACAGCAAATTGGAAAAAGGAATTTCTGTAATGACATTACCTACTTTGGAAAAAATTTGTAACTTGTTCGAAATTGAATTTGATATTTTTTCTCTTGAAAATAAGAATTCCGGAATATACGAGGAACTAAAAGAAATAAAAAATGAACTAAAAGAAATAAAGGAGTTTATCAGAGAATCTAAAATGATGGATCGCATGCGTAGTAACACTCAATATTGTATCTCGTCATTCTCCCAAATATGGAAAAAAGAAGACAATACCGAAAAGCTATGGGATTATTTCGTTAAGAATTTCAAAAAATTAAAGTTTCCAAAGTCTATGCTAAATAATAACAAGGTGTTTCAGTATTATATGAAATATGCCGAGTATTTTAAATGATTGCATTGAGGCTATGTTTTGCTACTGAAAATGAATTTTGTTTTTGGAGACATAGCGAATAAAAAGGCTGAATTTTAGACTTTTACAATATCTGGTTATTTTCCTGCTTCTGTGTAGAAAATTTCTATAGGAATTAACTGCTTTAAAAAATATCTCCCTCCAATATGTTTTTCATTAGGAAATAAAAATTAACAGTGAAGTTTTATCCAATAACCATAAAAAAAGTATAGATTTGTAAAAAAAACGAATGCTTATGAAAAAGTTTGTAAAATTCTTCATCTACTTGATTATCTTACTTTTAATAGTTGTTGTTTCGATACCTTATTTGTTTAAAGGCAAAATTGTGGAAATGACCAAGGAGGAGATAAACAATAATGTAAATGCGAAAGTTGATTTCGGAGACTTTGACCTTACTATTTTTCACAGTTTTCCGGATTTGACTTTTTATATAAAGGATGTTTCGGTGGTAGGTGTGGATACTTTTTCGGCCGATACGCTGATGTATATTGGTAAATTGGCTCTTGATATGGATTTGATGAGTGTGTTGAGTAGTCCGATCAAAATAAAGTCCGTATCGGTGGATAATCCGGTGATACATGCTATCGTGTTGAAAAACGGTCAAGCCAATTGGGACATTGTACCGGAGGATACCGTTGCTGCGGAAGAAGAAGCGGAAGCGTCGAGCGAAAGTCCGTTTGCTCTTGCCTTGAAATCTTTTTCCATTGATAATGCCGAGATAGTATATGACGATGCCGATTTGGGCGTGTATAAAAAGATGGAGGGAATGAATTTTTCCATGAGTGGAGATTTTACGGAATCGACTACCAATTTGGATATGACTATGCACATAAAATCTTTGGATTTTAAGTATGACGGAATGCAATATTTGAAGCAAGCCATTGTGGATTTTAAGGCGTTAATCAGTGCCAACTTGGACAAAAGTATTTATACTTTTAAGGATAATGAGTTGGTGGTGAATGACTTGCCGTTGAAGTTTGATGGCGTAATAGAAATGCCTGCCGATGATATTGTTATGGATATACGCTTAGGTTCCAAAGGTAATTTTAAGAAATTGCTGTCGTTGGTACCTAGTGTTTTTCTGGAAGGATATGAGAATGTGAAAGTCAAGGGTGACTTTGACTTTGAAGCTTCTATGAAAGGTACCTACAATGATAGTTTGATGCCTGCCTACGATATGAAACTTTTGGTAAGTAACGGATATGTGAAATACCCCGATTTGCCGGAAGATATTAAAGATATTGCCGTAAACTTGAACATATACAATAAAGACAGTGCCGATCTGAATAAAACCATAGTGGACCTGAAAAAATTCCACATGGATATTGCCGGTAATCCGGTGGATGCCAAACTGGTAACTTCCAATGTGATGGTCGATCCGTATATTGATGCTTATCTGAAGACCCACTTGGATTTGGCTTCGTTAAAAAAGGCTATTCCGTTGGATAGTACCGATTTGACGGGTATTATTGATGCCGATGTGACGCTTAAAGGTAAAACATCTTCTTTGGAGAACGAAAAGTATGACGAATTTGATGCGAGCGGTTCGTTGAAAATTGCCGACTTGATTTATAAAACCAATGATAACCCTGTCCCGCTGGAAATAAATACCATGACCTTTGAGTTTGCGCCCCAATACCTGTATTTGAAAGAATTTGTAGCCAAAGCTGGTCAAACGGATATTGCTGCAAGTGGGAAAATATTAAACTTTTTGCAATATTATTTCAAAGACAGTTTGCTCAAGGGTGAGTTCAATCTTCGCTCCAATGTAATAGACATCAATCAGTGGCTTACGGGTGAGGAAACCGTGGAAGGAGATACTTCCGCCAATGCTACGGAAGACACTTCCGCTTTGGAAGTGATAGAAGTGCCCAAAAATATAGATTTTACGCTTAATGCGGATATAAAGAAGTTGTTTTACGACCAAATGGCTATAAACAACATAAAAGGCAGAGTAAAAGTATGCTGTGGTGCCGTGAAAATGGAAAACTTATCGCTGGATATGTTGGGTGGTAAAGTAGTCATGACGGGAGAATACAATACGGCGGATATAACAAATCCTTTTGTTTCTTACGGCTTGAATATAACCGGATTGGATATTCATCAGACTTATTTGGCCTTTGAGACATTGAAAAAAGTGGCACCGGTACTAAAAAATTCTTTTGGTAAAATGTCGGGAACTCTTGAATTGTCGATGAACTTGCTGCAAGATATGAGTCCCAAAATGGAAACCATGAACGGTTTTGGCAACATCCGTACGCAAGATTTGGTAATTAAAGAAACCGGTATTTTCAAATTTATGAATTCGTTTTTCAAAACGGATAAATTTAAAGAACTAAGACCTAAAAACACCAATTTGAGCATAAAGATTGAAAACGGAAAAATTACGGTAAGCCCTTTTGACCTTAAGGTGGGCAATACGGATGCTCACCTGCAAGGCGAACAATATGTGGACGGGAAGATGAATTATGTGATAGACTGGACGATGCCAAGAGAAGCATTGGGTAGTGTAGGAGTAAATGCCTTGAATGACCTTGCTGCTTCGTTGAGCAAAAACGGAATAGAATTGGGCGATACGAAAACCTTGTCCTTCAAAACATTGATTCTGGGTACTGTTGATAAGCCGGAATATAAAGTGGCTTTGGGCGACCAAACTTCAAATGTTGTAGATGATGTGAAGCAGCAAGTGGAAGACAAAGTAAAAGAAGAAATAGACAAGAAAAAACAAGAAGCCATAAAAAAAGCAAGAGAAGAGGCGGCCAAACTATTGGCGGAAGCCAACAAGCGTGCCCAACAAATAAGAGACGAAGCACACAAACAGGCTGAGAAAATTAGAGCCGAAGGTCGCAATGCCGCTAAAAAAATAAGGGAGGAAGCCAAAAAGCAGGGAGACGAGCTTATCCGAAAAGCCAAAAATCCAATTGCTAAAAAGGCTGCGAGAGTAACGGCGGAAAAGATGAGAAAAGAGGCGGATAAGAAGGCCAACAGAGTAGAAAAAGAAGCAAATGCAAAGGCCGATAAACTTGAAAGAGAAGCCGATGCAAGAGCAAAAAAACTCATTGACGATGCCAAAAAGAAAGGCGACGAACTTATAAAGAAAGCCGAAAACAGTTAGACCAAAAAATAAAAAGTTATGAAAGGAATAGCATTATTGATTGTAGCCGTATTTATGCAGGTTGTGATGTTGGCACAGGATAAACCTGCCTATGTGATTTATGATAATCAAGGAACCCGAATTGATTACGGTACCATGCTTAACGGATTAAATAAGGCAGATATCGTATTCTTCGGTGAATTACACAACAATCCGATAGCTCATTGGTTGGAATTGCAAGTGGCTAAAGATTTGTATGCTGCCAAAAAGGATAAACTGGTGATAGGTGCCGAGATGTTTGAGGCAGATAATCAGATGATTATCGACGAGTATTTCAAAGGATTGATTAAAACTTCGTCTTTTGAAGACGAATGCCGGTTGTGGCCTAATTATAAGACTGATTATAAGCCCATTTTGGAATTTGCCCGCAATAACAAAATACGATTTGTGGCGACAAATGTACCCAGACGATATGCGGCATTGGTGGCAAAAAAAGGATTTGACGGCTTGAAAGAGCTGGAACCGGAAGCCAAAAAGTTTATCGCTCCCTTGCCTATCAATTACGACCCTAATTTGCCGTGCTACAAAAACATGATGAATATGAGCGGTCACATAAAAGGAATGATGGGACCTGCCATGAATCCCAATTTACCCAAAGCGCAAGCCATAAAAGATGCAACAATGGCACATTTTATACTTTCCAATCTAAAAAAAGGCGATGTTTTTTACCATTTTAACGGAGCATACCATTCCGACAATTACCAAGGCATTGTTTGGTATATTAAGACCACAGACAAAACAAAAAACATAAAAACAATTACAACGGTTTTGCAAAAAGACTTGAATAAGATAGACGACGAAACGAAGAATAAGGCCGATTATATTATAGTAGTGCCTGAAGATATGACCACAACTTATTAAAAAATACCACTTATGAAAAAAATAATTTACACGAAAAAAGCACCAGAACCCGTAGGCCCGTATAGCCAAGCCGTAGAAGTAAACGGGACTTTGTATATATCGGGGCAAATTCCTGTGAATCCGGAAACAGGTGAAATACCTGCCACTATTGAGGAGCAAACCAGACAAGTGATGGAAAATATAAAAGCTATTTTGGAGGAAGCAGGATATAGTTTTGACGATGTAGTGAAATCAACGGTGTTGCTTACCGATATGGGAAATTTCAAGGCAATGAATACCGTATATGCGGAGTATTATAAGGAAAATCCTCCGGCAAGGGCTGCTTTTGCCGTAAGAGATTTGCCTCTTGGCGTATTGGTGGAAATAGAAACTATTGCGGTTAAATAAAATACAAAGGCTATGATTACTGTAAGTAAAATTAACGGAATAAAGGATAAAAATGCGGTTTATATAGTACCGAAAACAAGTGCCGTAGAAAAATTAAACGGATACTTGGATGAGGATAAATTGGAATATCTGGCAAGCAAAATAAAGGACGACGATGCTTCGTTGGTATCTTTTACTGCTTATGACGGGTTACAAGAGGTAATTGTAATCAACGAAAACGAAAAACTTTTTAAAGAAAAAGAAAAGGTCAGGAGAAAGGCTGTCAAAATCCACCGCACTTCAATGACCGTGGAGGCGGAAAAGGTAACACTGATAAACCTTACTTCCGATGCGGCGTATAGCATTGCCTTTATCGAGGGCTTTGTGTTGAGCGATTATAAGTTTGAAAAATATTTTACGCTTGAAGAACGAAAATCGAAACACATCATTTCGTTGCTTCAGATTGTTGATAATAATTTGTTAGATAGTGCTTTGGAAAATGTGGTAAATATCTTGAAAGGTGTTTACAAGGCGCGAGATTTGGTGAATGAACCTTCTATGTTTTTAACGGCTACGGAGTTGGCTAATCAAATTAGAATGATGGGAGAAGAAGCCGGTTTTTCCGTAGAAGTTTTTGAGAAGTCAAAGATAGAATCTTTGAAAATGGGTGGGCTTTTGGCCGTAAATAGCGGAAGTCTGGAACCTCCTACATTTAGTATTCTGGAATGGAAACCGGAGCATCACAAAAACGAAAAGCCTTATATCTTTGTAGGTAAAGGCGTGGTTTTTGATACCGGAGGCTTGAACCTGAAACCGGGTAATTATATGGACGGAATGAAAGCCGATATGGCTGGAGCGGCGGCTGTTGCCGGAACGGTTTATTCCATTGCCAAGAATCAATTACCCGTGTGGGTTATAGGGCTGGTTCCTGCTACTGACAATCGTCCCGGACAAAAAGCGTACGCACCGCAAGATGTGATAAGAATGTACAATGGCATGACGGTGGAAGTACTGAATACCGATGCCGAAGGCAGGATGATTTTGGCGGATGCATTAAGTTATGCCTCAAAATATAATCCGGAGTTAGTGATTGATTTAGCAACATTGACCGGAGCGGCTGCCCGGGCCATAGGACATTATGGAATAGTAGGCATGCACAATGACGAGGCGGGAAAAATGTATAACCTGTTAGCAGATGCCGGAGAAAATGTATATGAAAGGGTAGTGGAATTTCCTTTTTGGGAAGAGTATGGAGAACTGATAAAATCAGACGTTGCCGACATAAAAAATATTGGCGGTG
>CAYMVE010000077.1:0-9673 GCA_964393715.1 uncultured Bacteroidales bacterium
CGAAATATGGTTACGGACAGAATTTCAATCCTTGTATCGATTGTCATGCCAACATGTTCGGATGGGCGTTAAAGTTGCTGGATGATTACGGCGCTTCTTTTGTGATAAGCGGTGAAGTGTTGGGACAAAGGCCTATGAGCCAGCGGATGGTGGCCTTGAAACAAGTGGAGCGTTTGAGTGGAGGAGAAGGGTTGATACTTCGTCCTTTGTCTGCAAAATTGTTGCCGCCGACAATTCCTGAAACAGAGGGATGGGTGGATCGTGAAAAACTGTTGGGTATAGAAGGCCGGGGACGACATATACAATTGGAGTTGGCCAAAAAATGGGGGATAACCGAATATGAGACGCCGGCAGGCGGTTGTTTGCTTACCGATCCGCATTTTGGTAAAAAGATGAAAGATATTGCCCGTTTTGATATTGCCCGCTTTGATGTATCCGACATACCTTTGCTCAAAATAGGTCGTCATTTCAGACTTCCCGGTGGAGCCAAACTGATATTGGGACGCAATGAAAAAGAGAATAACCTTCTAATGAAACTGAAAACAGCTAAATATTATAAATTAACACCGGTGGAAGTTTTGGGGCCGGACGGACTGATTACGGCTAATGCTTCCCGGGAAGATTTGATATTGGGTGCCGCCTTATTGCTAACCTATTCTAAAAATACAATTCCTCTGCAAAAGTATCAAGTACGATTGGAAAATACGGAATTGTTGGAAGCATCACCTTTGGACGGAAAAGAAGCCGCCCGGCAGTATGCGATAAAGTAAAGTCTGATTATTTCCCCTTAAAGATAATTTTTCCGAATCCTTTGACGGGAGTATTGTTCGGTGTGCTTACACCTATCGGCACCGGAGTATTATTATATTGTGCCGTAACTTTAAAAATATACATTCCGGGGGGCATAAGGCGTCCGTTGTAATCTTTGCCGTCCCAAGTTATATTGGTGAGGTTATAGCCAACATATAAGTTTTCTTGTTTCAGGTCAATTCTATTAACAAACTGTCCTTGTAGGTCATAAATATCAATATAAAATTTGTCGGGAACGGAATATTTAAGAGTAAAAGAAAAATGCGTAACGGTAGAAAAGGGGTTGGGATAGCAATAGAAATGTTCGATAGAAATGGCAGAATCAACTACAAAACAGACGCTGTAGAAATTTTGTCCGGACAAGTTACCGGAAGCATCTTTACCGTTTACTTCCAATCGGTACTTTCCGGGATGTAGTTGAGGAGTGAAAATGGCCTGACAACGGTTTGTATTTGTTTGTGAGGCAGGAATAAATGTTAAGGTATAACTGTTATCAGCATGGTTAAAATAAATAGGTCTTCTTATGGTGGTATCTTCCGTAATTGTGGACAGGTATATTTCAAAAGAAGAGGTGTCGTCAAGAGGTAGATAGGTGTTTTCGTCCGTTAATGATATGAGTATTTGCGGATTATGTGCTACGGTTTCGCAATTTGTGAGGTGTCGTCCGTCAAAAGTGACATCCAATATCGGATTGGTTCGATCCGGAAATACAACAAATGATACATCCAATATATTATTGAAATGGTACTGTTCCGGTTGGTATGGTTGTCCCGTGCTATCGTTTACCGGATTGAATTCTGTACGCAAGGTATATTTTCCTAGTAATTGTGTGGTAGGAATGGCAATGGAATCGATGAGGGTATCGCCGGCAGGGTGAGGTCTTAATTTTTTCTGGAGCAGTATGGTGGTGTAATTGTTTTCGTCTGTAAGATAGTATCTTACCACCAGAGAGTCCATGTCTTTCCTGCTGATATTTTCTGTTGCTACGGCAAAGTAAATTGTATCTCCTTGTTGTACGCTGTCTGTGGGGAACCAAAATAATATTCTCGGGTTAATGGCTGTTTCGGGGGCTTCGTCGTAAATAAGTTGCCATCTTTCCGGTTGCGAAGGGGTTTTGTTTGCAGAATCGGATGAAAAAGCCCTGAGTTGATAGTATTGACCATAATAGTTTACTACGGTGTCGATAGCAGTCGCCGAAATGAATAGGTTACTGTCCGATTGTCCCGATATGGTGTTGAAAAAGAATACGGTGCTGTCGTTTGTAGGCGTTTCCTGTGTGGAAAAGTGCCAGTGTGCGGAATTGAGGTGGATGACCGGTCCTATTATGCTGCTGGTTATCCTGCCGTAAGTGGCATTGGTAGTCAGGGTGGTGTACAGGCTAATGGTGTCGGTTGGGGAAGCTCCCGTTATGGCTATGGCTGATGAGGGGAAACCTTTTTTTACAAAAAATATGTATGGATAATTGTCCGGAATCAACCTTATGCCTTGTGCACCCAAATCTTCCAATTTTTGGTAGGCCGCTTCTGGCCAATTTTGAAAGTGTCCGCTTCTCCACGAGTACAAAAGAATGTAGTTGTTGTCGGGGACTGTATCGTGTATGAAACTGGCCATGTTTAGCAACGATGCCGAATCTGTGGAAAATACAAAATAATTATCGGGTCGTTCTCTGTTGGGGCACTGAGGATAATCGCGATGTCCGTATGGTCCTTTGTCCGATGTCCATGGTTTGAGAAACAATGAGTCGAATACCGCTACAATGATGGCGTCTCCGCTTCCGCAACACGAATAGTCGCTATAATTGCCTATGTAATATTTGATGTCGTAAAAGGAATAAGTAGGCGGGGTGCCTATGTTCCGGCAAAACAGATCTACCGGTGTTTCGCTAAAAAAGAATCTTCTTTCCGGCCTGTCAAACCGGATAAATTCGTAATTGTCGTTTTTAAATTGGAAAAAGTGTGCTTGCGACCAGCCGGTTTTCCCTTTTATGTATATAAAGGAACTTTCTTTCCAAATACCGGAATTAAGTTTGCTTACACGCCAATAATAGACGGTACTGTCTTGTAGGACGAACGGAAGTGTCCACCGGACAACTCCTCCGGGCTGCACTTGGGTAATGTATTGCCGCATAAACGGACTGGTAAAGTAATCGTTGGTGTCTATTTGAAAGACTACTTCTCCGCTGAAATGAAGCGGGGTACCAGTATATGCTTTTAAGGTTAGGGTATCGTCGGGGTATATGGCAAATTCGTAGGGGAAAACAGGATAAACCAAATCCGATGCAATATTGAACGATAGGCAGGTTTCATTGTTGCTTTCGTCGTATTCATCTATTTGGTTCAATGGGTCTGTATAGAAGCATAAAGTATTTTGACCGACTTTGTGGTCCGGTGCCGACGGGAGATAGATCGATACGGTGTCTTTGTAACGACAACCGTTATGAATAGTGTGGTATGTGTATTGGGCTCCTTCTATATTTCTGTTTATGTGTGTGATAAAGGTGTCTGCCGTGGCTCTGCCTACATTGGTAACTACAAGGTTTACCAAAAAAGAGTCTGATTCGGCATCCGGAGTTTCGGGCGTAAAGTTGATGTCGTAAGCATGAATTAATAGGTCAGGCTTTTCTGCATGATACAACCTGACAAGGGGGTCTCCGTGTAGGGTGAAATCAAAGGCGGTTTTCAAAAAATAAGGATTGTGCTCGTTGCCGATTAAAAAATGGAGTAGCGTCTGTTGTACTTGCAAACCCAAGGGTTGTCCGTAGTTAGCATAAGAAATTTGTTGGTAAAATTCTCTGGAAATCAAGTACAGCATATTGGGGTATCCCAAGTCGGCACTTGCCAAGAACCCTATGGAGCCTTTTTGTTGGGCAAAGACCCATTGTTCGCAAAGTTTTTCCGGAGGAGGCAAGTGTATATCACCCGTTAGGCAAGAATTGGATAAAATGAGAGGATATTTGCCGTTGTTCTCATAATTTTCGGGGTAATCTATGTTTTGGTCAAATCCGCTGGATGAGCCGTGACCAAAAAAGGTAAGTAGTGTGATGCCGCTGTCCAGTAAGTTTTTTATGGAAGCACTTACGGTATTGGATATGGGGATGGATGAGTTTTTGATAAAGGTGTGTACATTACCGCCGAACAGTGTGTCTTCTATAATTTGCTTAAAATCATTGAGGTATCCTTCAAATTCCTGTTGTTGCGTGAGGTCACCTCCACCGCCGAGATGCAAAATTTGTTTCATCCATTCGGCACGAGGTGCGGATTCATATTCTTTGACTTTATTTAGATACAAGATGACTTCTTCGTTATTGGTGGCGGCGAGGCGTCCTATGGGGATTTGAGGATATAATGGTGGGGACACCGTGTCCAGTTTGGCAGACAGTAAGTTGTCGGACGAGGGGTCGCCGAACGAAGGAACCATGTTTAATGCATACAACGACGGATTGGTTTTCGCATATCGGTTGTGAATGGATTTTCCTATAATAAAAACGGCTTTGGGGAGTGTTGCAAAGTTGTAATAAACTTTGCGAAGAAAGTTTTTGATGGCCAAAGGGTGTTTTTCTATGCCGTAAGAAAACGCATTGTAGAGTTCGTCTATATAGGCAATTAAGACATTATACCCTTGTTGTTCCCGGTACTGGGCATATTCTTCCACACTTTCTTTCAGTTTTTTGTGTGTAATAATAATCAAGTCGGCTTTGTTGTTTTGTAAATAATCGGTAAAAAAGGCTTTTTCTATTTGGGCGGGAGTCTTTATTTTATTTTCGGAATAACAGGCTATCAATGTTTTGTGATTTCCGGGTTGCAGGTTTATTTGGTAATTGTTTCCTCCGGTGTTGGTTGGGATGTATTTGTATCCGTTTTCGGGGTCCAATATGACGGGTATCCCTTGTGTGCCGAAATTTAATAGGTTGAGTGTCCGGGGTTGTTGTATTTGTCCGACCGAGAATTCTGCGGAGTCGGCATTGGCGAAGTCATTAGTTATTGCATAGGTAATTTTGATATATGCTACGGCCTGCCTGTCTATGGCAGATGAGTTGTAAACGGCCGAAAATTTTATTTGCATGGTGTTGTTGGCAGGTACTTCAACGGTATTTTTAATAAAGTTGTACCCGGAAAATACGGTGTCGGATACTTGTTGACCGTTTATTTCCACTATGGATTCGTGGTAGATGTTGGATAATACATTGGCTGCCGGTGTACCTGCCACACAATATTCCACATTTGCCGGTTGTGTTAAATCCGCATGAGGCAGGGAAATGTATTTGGTAACCGGATGATTATTGTACAAAGTTGTGTTGTCAAACCAGCCTTCTCCCTGTGTATAATCCGCCACATCTTCTCCCAGATAATAGGTTTGGGTGTAGGAGTTCAAAATGGTAGCGGTCAGGTGGTTTATTTCCGGTGTGCTTGTGGTGTCGTTTGTTATAAGGTATCGTAATTTGGGTGTCGGTGAATTATCCCATGTCAAAAAGTAGATAGCCGTATCGTTTATTAGGCTGTGGTACGGATTGGCTTGTTGCCATGTTTCATTATACAATGCCGAGTCTATAATGCCGTTATCGGTAAATGCATAGAATTCAATGTAGTCGTCATCGTTAAAAATCAAATCATTTTCTCCTTTGATGTATATAGGGATTTCTTTGCCGTTATGAAAGATTTGAATATTTTGGGGATTTATGCTTCCAATGGGGACACCTTCGCTTATCAAATCTTGCTTGGTTAAACGGTAGATTCCTGCAGAAGTGATTTTTATTTTGTAGTATTCTTGATTGTAGTTTACCCATGTGTCGGAAAACTGAGACTTTGCCGTTAGAACCGTTCCAAACAGAAAAATAAGGATATGTATGTAAGAGCCGTACGGCTTATGCTTTTTTCCCATTCATTATTTGGCAATTATGATTTTTTTAGTTTTAACTTTTCCGTTTGCTAAGTTAGTGAGACTTACCAAATAAACGGAGCTGGTTAGGCTTACATTGATAATTTGTCTTTCTTGTGGACCAGTTTGGTACAATTCTTTGGCAAAAATCAATCTCCCTGTTTCGTCAAATATTTTCAAAGCATATTGGCTACCTACTTCTCCTTTCAGTTTAACGCTCAAACTGGAATTGTTGTTGCCCAGTATTTCAAAGTCAAAAGAAGTTTGAGAATAATGGTCGCAAGAAATGCTTTTTACGGATAATTCGGTAGTTTTACCGTCATAGTCGGTTTGAGTGAGTTTGTAATAAACCGGTGTGTGTGAAGGGGTGTCGTAATATTCGTATTCCAGTTCTTGGTTGGAATACCCGGCAGCCGGTATATTGGCAACAAAGGTGTAATTTACGGCATCGTAACTTCTGTACAGAGAGTAGTAATCGGCGGCATTTTCACTAGCAGTGTGCCACAGTATTCTGATGTTGTTTTGGTTACAATACGGGTCAAAGTCGGTTAGTTCTACGGGTAGCGGAGTGGTTTCGCTGCCGAGCGTTACAAAAACATAGTCCAGTACGGAGCTTCGCAAAGGTTGTGTTATCGGTACGCTGGAACCCGAGTTGTTGTCCGGTAGCGGGCTCCAAAATTCCGGTCCCGTATTGCCGTTTGATATTTCTTGTGTCCATTGATACATAATCAATTCATTGGAATTATGGCCATTTAATTCCGGAGTCCATATTGTTTCCCACCTGAGGTTTTTGCCTATATAATTGGAAGCCCCCGGACTTTCTATCTTGTAATATCTAAACACGCTGGCATTTCCACTAAAAGAACCCGTACCGGATTGTACATGGTGTCCACGTGCTATCCTGAGATTGCTTACATTTATTTGATCGATGATATTAAGTCCGAGATTGGCAATGTTTCCCGAAGGATTATCTCTGTATGTATATATTTCGCCCGACCCTTGACCGTCGGAAGATCCGTCTGTGGATTTTAGTCTGTGGTTTTCGGTTTCGTTGACTACTTGTCCGTTTACCGACAATTCCACATCGTTGTTTCGCAAGTCGAAATCGCCGGCATTCAAAGTCAGGTTGTATTCCACTTTTTGGTCCTGCGTTATATATACTCCGCCACCACTGTTGTTTACCGTAAGGTTTTCGAAGTCGGTCAAGGCCGAGCCGCCTATTTCTTGCAAACTGCTGCCAATAAATTGGACATCACCTGTGCTGTTTATGTTGGAGAAAACATTGGTACTCCCGTTGTTTGCCCAATCTCCGGTTAGTTTTATAGTTCCCTCGTTGTTTATTTCTCCGGAGCCTTGGTTTTCATAACCACCACCATTGTCTATGTATATGGTTGAGCCACTTGTAAGTACGATTTTCGCACCATTATTTATTACTCCCTGAGAAAGTAAGAGGTTGGGTGTAATTAATATACCAATGGTTAATATTAAGAATTTCTTTTTCATAACCGGTTTTATTTTATGCCTATTACTTAATACTCATTATTGAAAGATAAAGCCTGTTTTTTTTGATAAAACATCTTTTTATGTTGATAAAATATTTAATTTTTCCACACCAATTATATGATAAAATTGATGTGCATATAAAACGGAATTTTTCAACCTTTTTAGATTTGCAAATATATAAAATTAAAATTAAAAAAATAACTACATTTGCACATACTTACAAATTTAAAGTGAGATGTTTAAAAAAATATTGGTTTTCATTGTTGTAATAGGAATAGGCGGAGGGGTTTATTGGGCCTATGAAAAATTATTTCCGAATCATTCCCAAATAGTTAATGAATTGATTGATCTGGCACCTGCCAATTCAGCATTGATTGTGAATGTGTCTTCTCTTGAGGAGTTGAATCGTGACTTTGAAAAAAGCAATATTTTGAAAGAACTGGCTTTTACCGGTACAGTAAAAGATTTTTCCCAAAAGATCAAGTTTATCCGTTCTTTCCTGCAATCCGACGAAAAATTAAAAAATGTATTAAGTACTCCTTTTATGGTAACCATAAATAAAATCGGTAAATCGGGGATGACTTACATATTTTATTTCAAGATAAGTAATGTGTTTGGGAATGATGTGGCAGCTTATAATTATGTCAAAACAAAGTTGGCTTCGACATATTCTGTTTCCGAAAAGTCTTATAACGGATTCAATATTTTGAAAATAGATTCGAAAAACCCGTATTATTTAATGATTGCGGGAGGAATTGCTATTTTGACGCAAAGTGGAGTGTATGTTGAGAAGATAGCAAGGGAAATCAGTTCCGGATATTCTGTTTTGAAAGAAGACAAATATTTGCGCAAGGTGGTGGCTACGGCAGGCAAAAATGTAGTGGCCAATTTGTATTTTAATTACAAAGAGGGGCAGAATTTATTTGCTTCGTTTTTGGTAAAAAATTACAAGTATGCAGTAAAAAAAATGAAAATTGCCGACTGGGCGGAATTTGATATTACTTCCAAAGAGTCGCTCATTACCTTTAACGGATTTACCGTTGCAGATGATTCCGTGCCGAAATATTTTTCTTTGTTCCGCCAACAATCTCCGGTTGATAACGATATGGAAGAAATTATACCTTCATCTGTTATTTCGTTTGTTCTGATAGGGATATCCGACCCGTTGAAGTTTCGTAATGCTTATGAAGATTATTTGAAACAAAATTTGTGGTACAAAGAATATAAAAATGAGTTGGATAAGTATAATAGTTTGTTGGGTGTCAATGTGCAAGATGTTTTTTATTCGTTGGTAGATGATGAAGTGGCTTTGGTGGCGTTGGCACCTCAAACCACGGGCATCGAGCAGAGTACTTTTATGGTGGTAAAGACCGTGAGTAAACGATTGGCAACAGAAGAACTTCAGAAATTGATAAAAGCTCATGCGGATCATTTTGGTAATAAAACCGAAGATTATGTAAGTTATTTTGTAATAGATGAGGAAACGAAACTACCTGTTTACACTTTCCCTATTCATTATTTTGGAAAATTGCTTTTTGGCGATATTTTCGGGAAAGTAGAAACTTCCTATTTTACCTTTGTGGACAATTATCTGATTTTCGGGAACAATCGCAAAGAGCTGAAACGCTTTGTACTGGATAATATCCACCGTCGTACTTTGGAGACGGATATGGAATACAATGATTTCAAAGAAACTTTGTCCGGCAAAAGCAATTTCTACATTTTTTCAAAAATTTCGCCGGCATATCCTTTCGTAGAAACTTACCTAAAAGAAAGTCTAAGTGACCGATTTTTGAAAAACAAGGACCAATACAGAAGAATTTATGGTGTCGGTTTTCAATTGCAGGGAGACGATGAATTGTTATATTCTTCATTGTCTGTTTATTATAATCCCGAAGTAAGGGAAAAACCGCATACCGTATGGGAAACATTGTTGGATACAACTATAAGTTTTAAGCCTCAACTTGTTATTAACCATAATACCAATAAGAAAGAAATTGTTGTACAGGATGAAAAAAACAATTTGTATCTGATAAATTCCGCAGGTAGAATTTTGTGGAAACTGCATTTGCCGGAAAAAATAAAGAGTAAAATTTACCAAATAGATTTTTACAAAAACAATAAACTACAATATTTGTTTAATACGAGAATTCGGATGTATTTGATAGACCGTAACGGCAATTATGTGGAGCATTATCCTGTAACTTTGCGTTCACCTGCAACCAACGGGATATCCGTGTACGATTATGAAAACACCAAGGAATACAGAATCTTTGTAGCCGGAGAAGACCGGCACATTTATTTGTACGACAAAGAAGGGAATGTCGTACCGGGTTGGACTTTTGGGAAGACCGATGCCAAAGTTGTTTCGAAAGTTCAGCATTTTAAGATTGGTACAAAAGATTATATCGTTTTTGCAGACAGCCTGAAAACTTATATTCTGAACAGGCGGGGGGAAGAAAGAATCAAAGTTAAAAAATTCTTT
>CAYMVE010000078.1:0-9598 GCA_964393715.1 uncultured Bacteroidales bacterium
AAATGTTTTGGTCTGATGAAAAATATTTAATGATTGATGTATAAATGCTGATATTTGTTTGTTTTTACAAAAAAAGGGGCTGAGTTGCCAGCCCCTTTTGATTATGTTTTTTATGTTGTTACAATTCTTTTGGGCATTTTATGGTTGACATCAGATCTTTTAAATATTCATTGTACGCATCCCAATCCGTAATAAACTCTCTTGCTACTCCCGTGTCTATTGCTGCTTTGGCTACGGCAGGAGCCACTTTGTAAATCAAACGCGGATCGAGCGGTTTGGGAATCAAGTATTCACGACCGAATTCCAATTTGTCCACATTGTATGCTTGGGCTACTTCGTTCGGAACCGGTTCTTTGGCAAGTTCCGCCAGCGCTCTGGCAGCAGCCACTTGCATTTCGGTATTTATGGCTTTGGAGCGCACATCCAAAGCACCGCGGAATATAAACGGAAATCCTAACACATTGTTAATTTGATTAGGATAATCAGAACGGCCTGTGGCAAAAATAATGTCTTTTCTTACCGACAAAGCATCCTCATAAGTAATTTCCGGGTTCGGATTAGCCATGGCGAATACGATAGGATTATCTGCCATACTTGCTATCATTTCTTTCGTAAAGGCACCTTCTACGGACAATCCGATTAAGACATCGGCACCTTTTACGGCATCTGCCAGCGTCCTTATGTTCGTATCGTCAATAGCAAACTCTTTTTTATATTCGTTAATATCCTCCCTGTCTTTTGATATTACGCCATGACTGTCCACCATAATGATATTTTGCGGATTGGCTCCCATTTCGATATACAGCTTACTACAAGCGATGGCGGCTGCCCCTGCTCCATTGACCACTATTTTTATTTCGGAAAGTTTTTTGCCGGTAACTTCGCAAGCATTTATCAGTCCGGCAGCAGAAATAATTGCGGTACCGTGTTGATCATCATGCATGACGGGAATATCCGTTTCCGCTTTTAGTCTTCTTTCTATTTCGAAACATTCCGGAGCCTTAATATCTTCCAGATTGATACCGCCAAATGTCGGAGCTATCAGCTTTACGGTTTCTACGAATTTATCTACATCTTCCGTATTGATTTCGATATCGAAAACATTGACTCCTCCATATATTTTGAACAACAATCCCTTGCCTTCCATAACAGGTTTTCCGGCCAATGCTCCGATGTTTCCCAAACCTAAAACGGCGGTTCCGTTTGATATTACTGCCACAAGGTTACCTTTAGCCGTATATTTGAATGCCTCATGGGGATCTTTTTGTATAGCCAAGCATGGTTCTGCTACACCTGGAGTATAGGCAAGAGATAAATCTTTTTGTGTTGCACATGGTTTTGTCGGTATAACCTCAATTTTGCCCGGACGGCCTTTTGAGTGATATACCAATGCTTCTTCTTTTGTTACAAGTGCCATAATGTTGAATTTTATTTTACTTTTGCCAAATGTATTCGGTTTTTTAAATTAGCAATATGCTTTTCATCATTTTTTTGAAAAAATATGCAAACAAATATAGGAAAAAAATTGATTTCTAAATTATTGAAGAAAAAAATCCGTTACGAAAAAAGACTGTTTATTGCGGAGGGCGAAAAGATTGTAAAAGAACTGTTGGCTTCCGGAGAAGTGCAACCTGTTGCCGTATATACAAGAGAAGACCAATGGGAATCGCAGTACGAAAAAAGCAATTTGTTTCACAAAATCCCCGATAAAGATTTTAAGAAAATAACTCACCTTGAAACCTCACAAGGATGGTTAGGTATATTTCGCATGCCCGAATATGTAAACAAACCTATCCAAATTACTTATCCGGCTCTGGTATTTGACACCATACAAGACCCTGGAAACCTTGGCACCATCATAAGAACCGCCGATTGGTTCGGTATTGAGACTATTGTTTGCAGTCCGAATTCCGTTGATGTTTTTTCATCCAAAGTAGTACAGGCTTCCATGGGAGCAATCGCAAGAGTCAGAGTGTATTATGAAGAACTGGAATCTTTTTTTGCAAAATATTCCGGGATACCTGTTTTTGCAATGGCTATGGATGGAGAAAATATTTACGAAACGGACTTACCGAAAAAGGCTTTTTACTTGTTTGGAAATGAATCAAAAGGCATAAATAAACACCTTTACAGATATGCAACTAAAAAGCTAACGATTCCCAATTTTTCTAATAAACCCTACAAAACCGAATCCTTGAATGTGGCGGTATCAGTGGCAATAACCGTGGCTTTGACCAAAACTTAAACAACCAATCAAAAAAAACAACTAGAAGTCAAAGCTCTGGAAAATGCTTTTTTATCGCTTTCAAAGCATTCTCATATCTTTCTTCTCCGGCACCTTTTATTATTTCAAAGGGAAATCGGTATTGTTTTAACTCTTCTTGATAAATTTCGAACAATTCCATGCGTAAATCATCGGCAGGTGCTTCCCGCAATGGATCATATTCCCACTCTAAGTCCGGATAAGTAAGTAAATACAAATCGTAAGGATTATGTAATATATTTTCTAAAATAAAACTATCGTAAGTGCCGTATTTATAGATGCTCCAAATTTTTATTACCAAAAGTTCCGTGTCGGCAAAGAGGATATTTTTTGCATTGTGAAGCATTTGTTTTTCCAACTCAATTTGTCCTTTTGCTATTTCTTCCAAGTCATAAAACACATACTCTCTTCCTAAATTTTCAAGATATTCCCTGGCATATTCGGGTACCCATACGGTATGGTAATGTTGTGCCAAACTTTTTGCCAATGTTGTTTTCCCGGTAGATTCTGGACCTGTTATGGCAATTCTCAATATGTTTTTACTACTTTTTTCCATTGAAAATATCCTATGGTTGCCAATATGGTTAAAACGGTGAAAAATAGGCAAGTTGGATACAATCCTTGGGTAAAATAAACATACACCGATATACTGTCAGCCACAATCCAGAACAGCCATTGCTGTAAAAATTTTTGGGCAAGCAACCAACTTGCCGTGAAACTCAATGCGGTAACCAGTCCGTCCAATACCGGCACCGTAGAATCCGTATAACGGTCTAATACAAAGTAGAATATTACGGTCATAACCATTGCCGCTAATATCACATAACTCCATTGTTTGGGAGTAAGAGTTTTTATTTTTCCGCTATCTTCTTTTACTCCTTTTTGCCATTTGTACCAGCCGTAAATGCTATTGCCTACATAATAAAATTGTAGCGTCATCAAAGCATAGAGTTTAGACTCAAAAAAGATAAAAATATAAATAAATGATGTAATTAACCATAAAGGCCAAAATGCTATTTTTTCTTTTATTTGGAAAAAAACGGCAATAATACCCAGTATGGAAGCAAATGCTTCATAAGGATTTATTGGTGTTCCTAAAATAATAATATCACTCATGGTTGTTTCAAATATTTTTTTGTACTAATCCTACTAAAAAATTTCCTTTTTCATTTAATTCCCGCGGATCTGCCTTTTGCTCTGCTTGTTCTATGGCTTCCGGAGAAGTTTCCATTGGGTTGGGCATCAACAGGCATCCTTCCACCACAGGAAATCCGAATACCATAAGTTCCGCTACCAATTCTTTGTAGGTGAAAAAGTGAGCATCTTTGAAAGTAGGTATATCTTTTCTTATGGATGCGAGCGAACCTTTTCTATTCAAAGCTCCTATCAGAAAATAGCCTCCGGGTTTCAATATCCTCTTTATTTCTTCAAATGCTTTTTCCCATGGTTTTACGAACTCTATGGAAGTGACGGCTATTACGGCATCTGCCGAATTGTCCGGAAAAGGTAGTGAGGTGGCGTCACTGGTGAGGAATGTTGCATTAGGGATGTTTTTGGCACTTGCCACTTTTAACATTTCTGTCGAGATGTCGCATGCCGTTACGCAATGTCCTTTTTGGGCCAGAAATTGAGTCCAATGTCCTGTGCCGGCTCCTATCTCAATTACATGTTGAGCATGGATTTGAGACAAATATTTTAAAAACAGTTTTTTTTCTATTTCATCTATTTTTTGACCTACCGGTGTATGGTACCAAGCATCATATTCATCGGCAATCGTTCCGAAATCAAACGAAGAATTCATTGTAGCCAATTGTTTTTTGCAAAGTTACACATTTTACCGGCTAATAAGAAGTTTTCGTATTCAACTTTTTGAGAGTATCTTTTTCAAATACCGTCCTGTTATTGAAATTTTATGGGCAGCCACCTGTTCCGGGGTACCTGCAGCAACAACGGTACCGCCGGCATTACCGCCTTCCGGTCCCAAATCTATTACCCAATCTGCCGATTTTATGATATCCAAATTATGTTCTATAACAACAACCGTATTCCCCTTATCCACAATATAATTGATAACTTTTAACAACACTTGAACATCCTGAAAATGCAATCCCGTTGTTGGTTCATCTAATAAGTATAATGTTTTCCCCGTAGCTTTTTTTGACAGTTCGGCGGCAAGTTTCACTCTTTGTGCTTCACCGCCCGACAATGTCAAAGACGATTGTCCCAATTGCAAATACCCCAACCCCACTTCTTTGAGCACCTTCAACTTACTGTAAATAGACGGAATGTTTTCAAACACTTCCACCGCTTTATTCACTGTCATATTCAATACATCATTGATAGAATAGCCTTTGTAGGTCACTTGCAAAGTCTCGTCATTGTATCTTTTTCCCATACAAACCGGACAAGTAACATACACATCGGGCAAAAAGTTCATTTCTATCGTCTTTAGGCCTGTTCCCTTACATTCCTCACACCTACCGCCTTTCACATTAAAAGAAAAACGGTTGGGTTTGAATCCGCGTATTTTGGCTTCGGGCAATGAAGCGTAAAGATTCCGTATATCGGTAAATACACCTATGTAAGTAGCTGGATTCGACCTGGGCGAATGACCTATTGGCGTCTGATCCACACGGATAACTTTATTGATGTTTTCCAAACCTTCTATGCTGTCATATTCCAAGGGAAAGGCTTTTGAGGCATACAAATATTTTCGGAGTGCCGGATAAAGCGTTTCATTTACCAAAGAAGATTTCCCACTGCCACTTACACCGGTTACTACAATAAATTTGCCAAGCGGAAATTCCACATGGATGTTTTTAAGATTATGGCCTCTGGCACCTTTTATGGTTATAAACTTACCGTTGCCTTTTCTTCGTTTTGCCGGCACTTCTATCGCTTTCTTTCCGCTCAGATACTGAGCAGTCAAAGTACCGGAACTCAAAAATTCTTCCCGGGAACATGCCGCCAAAATTTCTCCTCCGTGTTTTCCTGCCCCGGGACCCATATCTATGATAAAATCGGCATTGTGCATTATTTCCTCATCGTGTTCTACTACAATTACCGTATTCTTCAAATCGCGAAGTTCTTTTAAAGACTTAATCAGCAACTCGTTATCTCTTTGATGCAACCCAATACTCGGTTCGTCAAAAATATAAAGTACATTAACCAGTTGTGAACCTATTTGAGTAGCCAACCTTATGCGTTGGCTCTCGCCCCCCGACAAAGAATAAGAGGGTCGGTTCAATGACAAATAACCCAATCCGACATCCAGTAAAAACCGTATCCGCTTTTTGATTTCTTTTAATGTATCCCGTGCTATTGTATTTTCTTGTGTAGAAAGCCGTTCCGGCAATTTCTCCACCCAATCGTAAAGAGAATACAAATCCATTTCCGCAATTTGGGCAATCGATTTCCCGTCAATTTTGAAATGAATACTTTCTTTTTTCAAGCGGGAACCTTGACATACGGAACAAGTTCGTTTTACAAAAAATTCTTCTATAAAATTTTTCTTTGTACTCCCTGTTACTTTATTCAAGTTGTTTTCCAAATAAGACACTACCCCGTCAAATGTTAAATAATACGAAGAAATACCGATAGGAGTGTTGGTGAGTTTTATGGTTTCAGGACTTCCGTACAATATCACATCCAAAGCTTCTTCGCTAATATCCTTTACCGGAGTATCAAGGGTAAATCCGTATTTTTTGCCGATAGCTTCCAATTGCATAAAAATAAGAGACGATGAGTATTTTCCCAAAGGTCTTATGGCGCCCTTGCGTATCGACAAGTTTTTGTCCGGTATAATTTTGTCCAAATCGGCTTCTATCACATAGCCAAGCCCGTGACATTTGGGACATGAGCCTTGCGGAGAATTGAAAGAGAAAGAATACGGAGCCGGTTCGTCATAAGATATACCGCTATCCGCACACACATACTTCTTGCTGAAATACTCGGCATCTTTTTCACCATCCACCACTACCATTAAGGTATCTTTACCTTGTTTCAAGGCTGTTTTAATAGATTCCTTCAAACGCTTTTCATGAGATTCAGTTATTCTTATTTTATCAATTACCAGTTCAATGAAATGAGTCTTATAGCGATCTACCTGAAAATTTCGTCCCAATTCTTTTATTTCGCCATCAACACGGGCATATAAATAGCCATTAGACAAAAACTTGGCGAACAATTCCTTGTAATGTCCTTTCCGGCCTTTTACATAAGGGGCTAGAATATAAATCTTTTGGCCGTTATATTTTTGCATCACCAATTTCAGAATATCCTCGTCGGTATATTTTACCATTTCCTTACCGGTAACATAAGAGTAGGCTCTACCTATACGAGCATACAGCAGGCGGAAAAAATCATAAATTTCCGTAACGGTACCTACCGTTGAACGCGGATTCTTCGATACGGTTTTCTGTTCAATGGCTATTACCGGACTCAATCCTTCTATTACATCCACATCGGGGCGTTTGTACGACCCTAAAAAGTTTCGGGCATAAGCCGAGAATGTCTCTATATAACGACGCTGTCCTTCGGCATTGATAGTATCGAAAGCCAATGAAGACTTCCCGCTACCGCTTACGCCGGTAATAACGACCAATTTATGATGCGGTATGCTTACATCGATATTTTTCAGATTGTGCTCCCTTGCCCCGGTTATACTAATATAAGTTTGTTTGTCCGGCATTTATTGTTGCTCTTGTTGTATCATAATACCTCTGTCCGATACGGCGGTATCTGGAGTTGAACTTACGGCTATGGAGGAATCTTTGCTATAATTTGTGTTTTTCCCTTCCGTTAGTTTTGCATAAAGGCTTCTTTCTTGCGGTATTTTTATCTCATAACCCAAAGAATCGGTTACCACCAGTTTGTCGGAAATAAGCCACGGATTCATATCTTTGAGTATTTTCAAATTGATACCGTACGAATGAGCAAAGGCGTTCAAGTCATTTATAGTAGAATCCACTTTGACAACTTTGTATCGAGGCATCCGGTACAAATCTTTTTTCCGGAAATGAAAACCGAATTTTTGTGCATGTTCCAAAATATATTTAATAGCCAATATCCTGTACACATAGCGCGCGGTTTCTTTATTAAGATGTAAATCGTAATATGAGTTTTCACCTTGTTTTTCAATCGCTTTTTGCAATCTTCCCATCCCCACATTAAAGGATGCGGCTGCCAGTGTCCAGTTGTCAAAAATTTTGTAAGCATCTTTGAAATATCTACAAGCCGCTTCGGTAGATTTTTCCAGATGGTAACGTTCATCTACATATTTATTGATTCTAAGACCGTACTTTTTTCCGCTGGATTCCAAAAATTGCCAATATCCTTTGGCTCCGGCCGGCGATACCGCATTGGTAAGTCCGCTTTCAACCAAAGCTACATACTTAAAGTCTTCCGGTACACCGTTTTTCCTTAAAATTTTTTCTATTATCGGAAAATATTTGCCAGCCCTTTTAATAAACAGCATCGTTTGAGATTGCCAATAAGTATTCACCAAAAATTCCCGGTCAAGACTTTCAAAAACATCATAATATTCAAGAGGCACCTTTTCTCCTGCAAATTCCAGTGTTGAAGGAAGTGGTACTGCATATATGGAATAATTTTCATTAAATTCTTTTTGGTATGTTTCATCTTTCTTTTCCAGATCCGACTTGGCAAATACCAAATATTTCCAAACAATTCCTATCAATAAAACCAAAACGAATGAAAATAGAAATTTTATTACAAACTCAATGGTCTTGAGCATTTTAATTTTCATGGCTTCTGATTTTTGTATTGATGTAAAGAAGAAAAAAAACGAGTATTGCAAAAACAAAGAGTATTATTCTGAGTATAGGATTCAGTTGGAGTATCTCTGTTAGAATCATTGCCGACAAAACAGATGTCACCGATGTGATTGCAATAAAAAGGAGCGCCACTCCTTGTTCCGACATCCCTGCCCTCACCAAATTATGGGTAGTATGATTGCGATCCCCTTTGAAGGGAGAAACACCTTTTAGCAACCTGTTGACCGTTACCGTTGTCGTATCGACCAACAACACCAAAAACATGAGAGCCACGGCTAATATAATATCACTCTTGGGTAATCCGTTTTCCAATCCGGTATTCCACACAAAAACTATACCCGTACCGGCTATCAATGCCCCCAAAAATTGGCTCCCGTTATCTCCCATATACATTTTTGATGGATGCCAATTGAAATTCAAAAATGCAAGCAATGCCGGTAATGTTACATAAGGAATCAGAGCCTCGGCAAAATGCCCGGTAACAATGGCAACAAAAACCATTGCCGCTAAAATGACTACCGATACCGAAGTGGTTATGGCATCCATATTGTCCAGCATATTAACGGAATTCATGATACCGACCACCCAAAAAATCGTAAGTAGGTAATTCAGCTCCTCCGAATCGAAAAATCTGATGTAAAAACCTGATGCAATAAAAGCGAAAGAAATGGCAAACTGCACTAAAAATTTGAAATAAGGGCTTGTATTTAACAAATCATCGGCCAACCCCATAATAAAACCAGCAGTAACTGCAAAAAACAACACTCCGTTGAAAGGATTGAAAAAATCATACGAATCCAACCACACATTAGCAATCAGCCAACCCGTAAGCATAACAAAAAAGAATGCCACTCCGCCAAGAACAGGCTTGGTTTGAGAGCCCCAACGAGGCAAAGTGGTTATCTGTTTTCTTAAGCCTATCTTGTGAGAGCGTTTATACAAAAAACGGCTTAAAACCCACCCCCACACCAATAAGACAAATAAAATTATGGTTTCGGGTAACATGGCTACAAAATAAACAAACTGCCTAACAGCCTTAGGAACATAAGACTTATTAGACAGCTACAAAGTGGATAAACAAACTGGTTTTCAGGAAGGATTATCTTTTAACCGTATATTCGTCGGATATCGTAAGTTTTTTCCTTCCTTTTGCTCTTCTTCTGGCCAAAACTTTTCTTCCGTTTTTAGTTGCCATTCTGGATCTGAATCCGTGCTTATTTTTTCTTTTCCTATTTGACGGTTGAAATGTCCTTTTCATATCGCTAAAATTTGGAAGTGCAAAGGTAATACTTTTTCTCATTTACCTAATAACTCACATACAAATATTTTTCCTGGCTATTTCTTGATATGAGAAACCATGTTGTAGAAAGTGAGTAAGAATAGAGTTTGTGCCTCACGGTTTTTCGGAGGACCCGACCCACAAAATTTCCGCCAGGAAAACTTTTTTGTTGGGAGATGCTCACAAATCTACCTAAAAAGACTTTGCCCCTTATTCGGACTTTTTTCCAAATGTATAGCGAAGACCTATGTTAGTTGAATA
>CAYMVE010000079.1:0-9494 GCA_964393715.1 uncultured Bacteroidales bacterium
GATGAGGATACCAGTAGGATAAAAGCTTTTTCCAAATTATCGGAGATTTATATAGATATTAACAGGGACTCTTCCCGTTTTTTTGCTTCACATGCATTGGATATTGCTACTCGTAATAATGATACGAGAGGGCTTATTTCTGCTTACAAACAATTTGCCATTATTGCCATTTATAACGGTGAGTTTAAGGAAGCTGCGAAAATATTGAGGAAAACGATAGCCATAGCGGTTGAACACAATATTTGGTACCGAGCAGCCAATTTATATTATTTACTGGGTATTGCTTATTATAATGTGGACGATTATAATAAGGCCTTGGACAGTTATTTCAAGGCATTACGAATTGCCGAGCGGTATGGTTATCCCGATGTTGTTCTTTTGTGTTATAATGCTATAGGGGTCGTTAATAAAGCACTTGGAAACTACGATGTGGCTATTAAATATTATTTACAATCATTGGCCTTGGGCGAAAAACTTCATGATGTTGAAGCTATTTCCAATGCATACAATAATGTTGCCAATATTTATAGAAATCAAGGACAATACAAAGAAGCTTTGAAGTATTATGAAAAAGCTCTTCGTTTCAATTTGAAACAAGGTGATAAATACAATGTGATGCAGATTTATATGAATATTGGGAACACTTTTAAGAATCTGAAACAGTATGATAAAGCTTATGATTTTTTTCAAAAATCGCTCAAAATTGCTAAGGAAATAGACAATAAATTGGGGTTGTCCAATTTATTGCTAAATTGGTCGGAATTACAAGTTCTGCAACACCAGTATTTTGAAGCTATTAAAAATCTGGAAAAGTCCATACAGTTAAGTAAGGAAATATCGAATTTATCCGGATTGGCCAATGCTTATTCTTCGTTAGGAAGGGTTTATTTGCTTCTGGCAGACTCTTTGAGAGCTCAAAAACAGAAATATTTGCAACTGGCTTTGGAAAATGCAGAGCGATCGTATGATCTTTCCAAGAAGTTACAAAATTTGAACAGTATTTTTTCAGCAGTAGAATTGTTAAAAGCCATTTATGAAAAAAAAGGAGATTATAAAAATGCTTTATATTTTGCGAATCTTTCTTTGGAAACGCAACACAAGCTGTTTAATAGCGATAAGTTTGAGGTAATAGAAAAGATGAAAGTGAAATATGAGCGGGAAAAAGCACAACTCCAAATAGATAAACTAAAAAAAGAACAAAAATTAAAAGATCAAATCATAAAAAACCAAAAACTCAAAGAAGAGTGGAGTAGACGACAAACCATTTTGCTCGGAATTACTTTATTCCTTTTGTTGTTTTTCTTAACCTACATGATTGTTATTCTGAAAAAGAATAAGAAGTTGAATAAAACCTTGTCCGAGACTTATAAAAAATTGGAAGAAAAATCTGCCGAATTGAAAAAGCAGTATATGAAGGTTGTGAAACAAAATATAGAAGCTAAGGTCAAAGCCCACGAGATAGAAAAACAGCAAAAAATTATCAGCGAGATCAATAAGGAATTAAAAAAAGTTAATGATAGATTGATTGCTTCGGAAGAAGAATTGAAACTTCAAAATGAAATTTTATTCCAAAAAAATAAAGAAATATCTAAACAACAAGCCGAAATCAAAGAAGTTGTCAGACAGTTTGAAGATACCATAAACAATTTGGAAGATGTGTATTTCAGGACCGATCGTTATTTCAGATACAAGAAGGTGAGTCCTTCAATAGCAAACTATTTAGGTCTGCTATCGGCAGATGACATCATCGGAAAACCGTTAAGTGAATTTTGGGTGATAACCGAAGATAAATTGAAAAGGCTTACATATAGATTGTTGAGAGACAAATACTTGAAAGATTATTTGTTTCAGTACAAAACCTTATCGGGTTCTATTGGATATGCAACGATTAATGCCCGTGTGCTTTTTGATGAACAGGGACATTTTACCGGAGTAGAAGGAATTATAAGGGATGTAACCGATCATGTCAAATATCAAGATAAAATAAAGGAATTGGTTCTTCAAAAAGAGGTTTTGATAAACAATATCAACTTGGCGATTTATTACAAAGATGCTCTGTTGCGGTACATTGAAGTGAACAATAAGTATGCTGCTTTGTTAGGAAAAGAGCGGGAAGAGATAATCGGAAAGACCGATAACGAGTTGGTTTCTCCGGAAATTGCAGAAGAATACGAATCTTTGGACAAAAAAGTAATAGCCACCAAAAAGATATTGGCAGACTATGTTCGCATGCACCGGTTACCGGACGGTACTATCCAATGGATTTCAACAACCAAAATTCCATTTCTGGATGCACAAGGAAATGTTGCCGGAATTATCGGTGTGGTTACGGATATTACGAAATTTGTAGAATACGAAAATGAAATTAAAGCCGCTAAAGAAAAAGTGGAAAAGGCACATAAGCAACTTACCGATAATATAACTTATGCCCGGACTATCCAACAAGCTATGTTGCCCCAGCGGAATGTTATTGAAAAATACTTTCCGCATCATTTCATTTTGTACTTACCCAAAGATATAGTCAGCGGAGATTTTTATTATTTCAGTAAAGTTGGCAATAAAATCATATTTGCGGCTGCCGATTGTACTGGTCATGGTGTATCCGGAGGTTTTTTGTCCATGTTGGGAATTACTCATTTGAATCACATTATCATTGATAAGGGAATAACCAATCCTGCAGAAATCTTAAATATGCTTCGTGAGCAGATAAAAAATACATTTAAAATGTTCGGTTCGGAAAATAATAATGGAATGGACATTGCTTTATGTACTTTCGATAGCGATACTCACGAACTCGTTTATTCCGGAGCATTTAATCCGATGTGGCTTGTCCGAAATGGAACTTTAACGGAGTTTAGGGCCGGAAAAAATCCGATAGGATTTTATTTCAGAGAAGACGATTTCACCAATCATCATATAAAGATAGAAAAGGGGGATATGATTTACCTGTTTTCAGACGGATTTGCCGACCAATTCGGAGGACCAGCCAATAAGAAATATTCGATGAAACGATTTCAGCAACTACTTATAACCGTTAGCGAACGGGATACACAAACACAAAAGCAACTTTTATTACAAGAATTTTCCGAGTGGAAAAAAGATTATGAACAAACGGACGATGTGCTTGTGATGGGGATAAAGTTTTGATAAAGCGTTTATGAGAATTTTCTTGGGATACTACTTTCCGTGTAAATCACCCAAAATGGCTACAATTTCCAATTTGTCAGACAAACTGTAATGAGCCGGATTGCATCCGGGTTGGTTTAACGGTATTTTTTTCTTCAATTTATGAAAATAAACAATCCATATCGAATCAATACGGTTGCTTTGTTGGGAGAATTGCATCGGTTGTAAATCAAACAAATGTTTTCCGTTTTTGTCTTGGAAGATTTCATATACGAGTTCACAACAGTAATATTTACCGTTGTTTGTCAAAAATTCGTCATCATAAGGTTTTCCATAGAGAGTGTCGAGTATTTGTTTGAAGAGGGTGGCATAAGTGCTATATTGTTTTTTTATCCGTCCTACAATTATTTTAGGATTTCCGTGGGCATCCGTGCTTCTGTGTAGAAATTCGCGAAGAGGCGTTTTTTGTACTTTCCGGTAAGCTTCTGCCACATACCATTTTCCATTGTCTTTTACCACTATGCCTACATGTGAAATCCGGGTATTGTTATAGCCTTTTTCTACATTTTCTATGGCGTTACACAAGGGACCGCAATCCAAATCCTGAAACAGCAAATCGCCTTCGTGAGGCGTGTAGGAAGTACAAGCATTTATAATGGCAGTTATGACAGCTACAGCCGCAAGCTTAATCTTTTTTACGCTGTTTGTCGAGTACTTCATAAGGGGAATTGTTGCTGATATATTCGGGTACTATTTCTTTGAGTTTACCTACGATTTTATAGTTGTCAAAGGTGTATAGCAATTTGTAGAGTTGTTGCAACTGCTGTTCTATATCTTCGAACGAAACATCTTTTACTTTGGCAATCATGATTTTATCGTGATGTGTTTCCAGATAATCTTCGTTTTTGTAAAACAGTTCTTCGTACAGTTTTTCGCCGGGTCTCAATCCTGTATAAACGATTTGTATGTCTTTTCCGAGTTCCAGTCCGGAAAGTCGAATCATTTTTTTGGCCAAATCCAGAATTTTTATGCGTTCACCCATATCAAACATGAATACTTCGCCTCCTTTTCCCATGCTTGCGGCTTCGAGTACCAATTGGCATGCTTCGGGTATGGTCATAAAGTAGCGTGTTACTTCCGGATGGGTAATGGTCAAAGGGCCACCTTTTTCGATTTGTTCTCTAAACCGGGGAATCACGCTGCCGTTTGAACCGAGTACATTCCCAAACCGTGTAATGATGAACCGGGTTTTATCATAGTGTTTGTGGTAGGCTTTGGTGAGCATTTCGGCCACTCTTTTGGTGGCTCCCATCACATTGGTCGGGTTTACCGCTTTGTCGGTGGAAATGAATACAAATTTTTCCACTTCATGTTGAATGGCGGTTTCCACAAGATTTTTGGTGCCGAAAATATTTGTTTTTACCGCTTCGTAGGGATTGGTTTCCATCATCGGCACATGTTTGAGGGCGGCAGCATGGTAGATGATAGAGGGCTTATATCTTGATACTATGTATTGTATTCGTTCTTTGTCCAAGATGTTGCCTACTATAGTTTTAAAGTTATCAAATTTAACCTTTTCTTTAAGTTCTATTTCAAGGTTGTGCAACGGGGTTTCGGCAATGTCGTAAAGAATAATGAGCTTGGGAGAGAATTTGGTCAGTTGGCGGACAATTTCACTTCCGATAGATCCGGCGGCACCGGTTACCATTACGGCTTTATTCAGAATATCGTTTTTGATGCGATTGGTTTCCAGTTTGATCTCTTCTCTTTCCAACAAGTCTTCGATGCGGTATTTTTTGATTTGGTTGATACTGAGTTCGCCATTTATCCATTCGCTTATATCGGGTACGGTTTTGATTTCTATATCGTTGCTCAAACAATATTCTACTATTTTTTCTTTTTCGTCGAAAGGTATGGCCGTGGTTATTATCAATTGCGATATGTGATGTTTTGAAGTGATTTTGGAAAGTTCGTCCGGTTGGAATATTTTAATGTTATCAAGTTTGTGGCCTTTCTTTTTGGGGTCGGGGTCTATGAAGGCTACTACTTTGGCCGGATTTTCATTGTCGTTTTCAACGGTTCGTTTGGTTATCAGGGCTTTTTCGTTGCTGCCTACAATGATGATTTTGTCTTTTTCTTTTTTGCCGTTTTGGGTCAGGGTAAAAACATTTCTAACCATCAACCGATACGAAAGCAAAAAGAAAAGAGAGGCCAAAAATTCTATTACGATAATGGAATAAGGGACCAAATGGAAGCTACCAAAACCAAAGCGGGAAATCAGATTGAGTAGAATAAAAATAAACGATCCGGCCAGTAGGTTAAAAAAAAGGTGTTGGGCATCTTTGCTTCCTGTGTACCTCAATAGAGAGGAATAAGTCTTTCCGCCGAAAAACAAAATGGATCTTACCCCTAATATCGTAGTGAGCGAAATATACAATTTGGCAAATTCAATGGCGGGAATGTGAAAATTGAACCTTACCAAGAATGCCAACAATACGGCTATGGCTACCAGCGTAAGGTCTATTAGGAAAACCAACCATTTGGAGAAGTGTTTTTCTATTAAAGGAAGTGTCATTTATCGTTCTTTTGGACTTCCAAAGTTACATAAAATTTGGCGTTTTTTAGCAGTTATGTTTTATTTTGTTTGTCTTGTGGATCCAGTAAACTTTTTAAGCATTTGGGTTTTAAGCAAAACCAAGGTTTGTTTTTAGCATAGTTTTCGTATGCTTTTCCGAATTTTTTTCTGGCTTCCGGTATTTCTACCAGTTTAATCATTAGGAGCATGAAAAGTGCTTCGGCGGGTGCTATGAAAAATATAAAGGTGGGGAGTCCGAGCAGCAAGGCTACGGACAATGGGAGAAATAACAGTCCCAGATGCATGGGATGGGCCATGTAGGCATAAGGTCCCCGGTCCACCAGTTGGTTGGTTTCCATGCGAGGGATATTGCCTTTTCTGCCGTATTTTGCCAAAGTGCGTCCTGTATTGCGGCTTACAGTGATTACGAATTTGAACAAAGGAAAGCCGGCAATGACTCCCAGTACATGAAAAACCGGAGAAAATAACAGGTTGCGAAAATATTTTAAGTCAAAATACAGCGATAACGCGACACCGCCTATTATCATTACAAACCATATTATTATCCGTGCTTTGTTTTTCATCGTTTTTGAAAAATTAAAAAAGGCCGCCCTGCCGGACAGCCTTAATTATTGAACATCAAATGTTTTGCATAATAAAGTCCGTCATCTTTTTGAACAGGTGATAACGGGTATTGCGTCCGGTGTAAATACCGTGGTTGCTATTGGGATAAATCATCAAATCGAAATAAATATTTTTTTCCACCAGTTTTTTGATGAGTTCCACACTGTTTTGGAAATGAACATTATCGTCTGCCGTGCCGTGTATCAACAAGAATTTGCCTTTGATTTTACTCACATGATTTATCGGTGAATTGTCATCGTATCCTTTGGCATTGTCCTGCGGTAATCCCATGTATCGTTCGGTGTATATGGAATCGTAATAACGCCAATTGGTTACCGGTGCCACCGATATGGCGGCTTTGAAATACCGGTTGCCTTTTTCAAGGCAGGATAGTGCCATGAATCCGCCGTAACTCCAACCTTGTATGCCTATTCGGTTCTTTTCTACATAGGGAAGGTTTTGCAGGTATTTTACCGTGGCTATCTGATCTTCGGTTTCCAGTTTGCCCATTTGTCCGTAAGTGGCTTGACGAAATTCCTTGCCGCGTCCGTTGGTGCCTCTGTTATCAACCGATACCACTATGTAGCCTTGTTCTGCCAAATAATAGTGCCACAAAGCCGTATATTCCCATTGGTTCATTACGGTTTGGTGGCCGGGACCTCCATAAACCGTCATGAATACGGGATACTTTTTCGTGAAATCGAAATGAGAGGGTTTGATCATCCATCCGTATAGTTTTACACCGTAATCTGTTGTGAATGAGAAAAATTCTTTTTTAGGGAGTTGATATTCCTTCAATTTTTCTTTCAAGGCAGCATTATCTTCTACTGTTCTTATTTTTTTGCCTTTGGCGTTGTATAGCACATAAGTTTCCGGTGTATTTACATCGCTGTGAGACAAGATATAATACGAAAAAGTACGATTTGGATAAATATTGTTTACGCCCGATTCTTTGCTTAATTTTTCTTTTCCGGTACCGTCGGTTTTGATTCTGAATACATCTTTTGTATATGGAGATTCCTCATCTGCTATGTAATAAATATAGCCGGTTTTCGGATCGACTCCTTTTACTTCCAAAACTTCGTATTGTCCTTGGGTCAATTGTTTTTTTTCGTTGCCGTTCATATCGTACAGATACAAATGGTTGTATCCGTCTTTTTCGCTCAACCAGAGAAATTCTTTTCCGTTGTCCAGAAAGGTCAAGGCATCGTTTATTTCGATATATTTATCATCCTTTTCTTTAAGTAGCGGAGCCGTAGTGTGGGCGTTGAGGTCGTACAGCATCAAATTGAGTTCGTTTTGCAAGCGATTCATGACGATGAACGATAGGAGCGAGGGATTTTTAGTCCATTTGATACGCGGGATGTACTGGTCGTCGTACAGTCGGGCATCCACATCGGTTGTTTTCCCAGAGGGCAAATTGTAAACATGCAGGGTTACGGTAGAATTAGTTTCTCCTGCCTTGGGATATTTGTATCGGTATTCGGAAGGGTAGAGGCCGTCGTAAACCGGAAAACAATATTCTTTTACTTGTGATTCGTCGAATTTCAGATAGGCCAGATTTTTTCCGTCCGGAGACCATTCGTAGGCTTTTGAAAACGAAAATTCTTCTTCATATACCCAATCGGGAATACCATTTATGATACGGTTCGTTTTTCCGTCGGTTGTTATTTGTTCCGTTTTGCCGGTTTCAAGGTCTTTTATGTAAATATTGTTTTCTACGACAAATGCTACTTTTTTTCCGTCCGGAGAAAAAGACGGTTCTTGCTGCTTGGCTGTGTCATTCAGGGGAATGAGTTGTTTGGAGGAAAACCGGTAAACATACCAGAATGCTTTCCGCGACCACCTGTATATGTGTTCGGTGTGAGTGGCAAACAGTATTTGCGATTCGTCCGGAGAAAACACATAGCTGTCTATTGTTCCTATTTTATCCGCTCCATCAAGGTCTTTCAACAGGGAGGCAGACAAAACCGTTTCCTTTTCTTTGCCTGATTTGTACGAATATCTTACTACTTTGCCGAATTTTAAAACGGTGTAAGTTTGGCCGTCTTTGGACGAAACCATGTTGTCCAAATATTTCGGGAAAAAGGTGTAATATGCCCAGATGTCTTCCAATGTAATTTGTTTTTGGGCAAACGATGCAAGGCCTACTACTGTTGATAAAAACCAAATGGTTATTTTTTTCATAATGCTGTTATTTTAACATGTTTGTTTCAATAATTTCAAAGGCTGTTGCCGGTGCTTCTATAAAAGAAGCATGTCCTACATTTTTTAGAATTTCTACTTGTACATTCGGATTGTCCGGGTTCCGGTGCATTAAAGTTACATCAACGGGAATCAAACGGTCTTTGTCTCCGCCGAGTACCAGTAAAGGAAGGGAAAGATTCCGGGCAAAATCGAGGTTATTGTTGCGGATGCGCATGCCCAGCAAAGCGGCTATTATGGCTTCCGTTGGAGTCTCAATGGCTATTCGTATGAACTCGTCGATAATATCTTTGTAAGCTTCTTCGTTGTTTTTGGCAAACATTAGCGGGATGATATCTTTCATCAAAGCTGCTTTTTTACCGGATTTCAGTATTTCCACTTGTCGCAAGCGTCCTTCTTTTTTTTCTTCGGAGTCGGCCAATGCATGAGAGTTCAGGAGTACCAATCCTTTAAGGTCGCCGGGATATTTCCGGGCATATTCCAGTCCGATGTACCCCCCCATGGAATGACCTATCAGTAAAAAACGGCTGATTTTTTCCGCTTCTACTACCTCTTTGATAACATCGGCAAAAAGTGTCATAGTGTGTACTTCGGCTATCGGTTCACTTTCTCCAAATCCGGGAAGGTCAATGGCCAGCGTTCGATATTTTTCCGAAAACAGCTGGTCAAAGCCTTTCCAATTCTTTATGGATTCGGGAAATCCGTGTACCAGTAGCACATTTTCCGTACCGGTGCCTTCCAGTGTGTAATGTATTTTTTTGCCTTCAATATTCAGATATTTATTCATTTGCCACGATTTTTTCTGCTTGGTGCAAAGGTATATAAAAAAGTAAACAGGCTACTTTTCTTATGGTGGAAAAAAGCGGATAAAAATTTGGTTCAGCAATAGACTTTCTCTTTACTGCGACTAAGAAAACGCTCCAAAACGATGCTTCTGCCCGCTTGGTCATGTTGTCTTTTGTTT
>CAYMVE010000080.1:0-9475 GCA_964393715.1 uncultured Bacteroidales bacterium
GTTCTTTTGTGGGGATGCAACCTGTTCCGGTAGTGTACGGTATGACTATTGGCGAGTATATTACCATGTTGAAGGGCGAGGGATGGCTACACACCGACAGTGTTTTACAACTTGCCGTGATAAAATGCCGCAATTATGCGCATGATTCTTTGTATCAATTGCCTGTGCCCCCTTCTCCTAATCTGAAAGATATGAAAGCAGTTTATCTTTATCCTTCGTTGTGTTTTTTGGAAGGTACTTCCGTTAGTGTGGGGAGGGGAACAGAGGTTCCGTTCCGTATTTTCGGGGCGCCTTTTTTCCCGGATACTTTGCCTTATACATTCAAACCCGTGAGTAGGGAAGGGGCGGTACATCCCAAATTTGAGGGGAAGGTCTGCTACGGATATGATGTTTCGGATTATGCCGATACAGTATTGGAACGCAAGCAATTATGTCTTGATTGGCTGGTGAAGGCATATCGATTGACTCCGGCATGGGAGCGGAAAAAGTTTTTCAGGCCATCGTTTAACAAATTGGCGGGGGTGGGGTATGTCAAAAAAGCTCTTGTAGCCGGTAAGAGTGCCTATCAAATAAGGACTCTTTGGCAAAAAGAGCTGGAATCGTTTCAAAAGATTCGCAAAAAGTATTTGATGTACAAATAATTGTTGTTTTTCGTTCGGTTTATGCGTTTTTGTCGGAATGTTCCAATTTCCGTTTGAACTCTTTCAATTCGGTTAAAAAATCTTTTTTTACGGTCAGGAACGGTTTAATGGCCGGGTCGGGTGTTACTTCGATGTTTCGTAATTTAAGGTGTTGGTTTACGAATATCATTTCGGTGTCCGGATAGATTTTATCATTTCGGATGTAATCGGCTACTTCCATTACAGCAAAGTTGTGTTCCACCAAGTCGTATATACCGGAAGCGTACTCTTTTATTATCATGTTTTTGAGCACATCCACGGTTTTTTCCAAACTGATAAATCCCCGTTTTTGCAATCCCGTTCCGTTTATTTTTATTCTTCCTTTGAAACTGGCTTCGAACATGAATAAATTGATGATGGGGTCTTTGCGGAATGAAGTACCGAATCCGTAAACATTACCTATGCGTACGATGGCGGTTTGCATCTTGTTGAACAGGCGGCGGACATGTTGTTCTCCTCTGAGTTTGGAAGATCCGTAGTAAGTTCTGGGGTAAGGTTCCGTTTCCTTGTTTACGGGGCCGGGGGCATCACCATATACCGCAATAGAACTACCGTAAATAAATTTTTTGACGGTGCCGGATTTTTCGGCGGCATATACGGTTTCGGCTGTACCCCAGTTGTTTATCTGTTCGTACAGGTGGTGACTGGCGTTGATTAGGCGGGATTCTACCCGTGCTCCCAAATGCACTACGGTATCCACTTCTTTGATGATGCCGTCCAACTTACGACTGTCTAATAATTCACCTTCAACAAATCTGACTTTTCCGCGTTTAATTCCGGAATGCAAGAATAAGTTGTAGTTTCGCCTTGCCAGATTGTCGTATATTATGATTTCGTCAATGCTTTGGCATTGGTTCAGGGATATTGTAAGTTCTGTTCCTATGTATCCGGCTCCACCGGTTATTAAAACTTTCATGTTTGCGATATTTTCTTACAAAGGTAGTGTAAAATCCGTTTTTTATGCTTTGATTTAGATATTTATTCCGACTACTATTACATCGTCGATTTGTTTTTTATTGCCTTTCCATTGTTTGAAGGTTTCCCATAATATGGCTTTTTGTTGATCTGCCGGGAGTTTGTAAATTTCTTTGAGTTTGGCAATAAAGGCAGATACGGTGAATTTTTTGTACTGATTGCCTCCGAATTGGTCGAAATAACCGTCGGATGAGAAGAATAGAGTTAGGCTGGTTTCATATTGGATGTGATAGGTTTCAAATTCCGGTTGTGCCCCTCGTGCCAGCGGATCGCCAATGGAATAAAGGTCGCCAAAGAAGGTGTGTAAAGTGTTGTCTGCAAAAAGAAAAGCGTATTGGCTGGCAGATGATAAGGTTACTTTTTTTTGTGCGGTGTCGATGAGGGTTATTACGATATCCATACCGTCGAAACTAAGGCTTAATTCTTCATTGTTTCTAAGCGAGTCTATTACTCCTTTGTGTAATTCTGCCAGAATTTGTGCCGGCTGGTATATTTTGTGTTCTTTTATGATTTCATTTAGTAGTGTGTTGCCAATCATGCTCATGAAAGCGCCGGGTACTCCGTGTCCCGTACAGTCGGCAACTGCTACGATTACTTTATCGGTGGATATTTGGTGAATCCAGAAAAAATCGCCACTTACAATATCGCGAGGGCGAAATATTACGAACGAATCAGGAAATATCCGTTTCAAATGTTTTTCGGTGGGGATGATGGCGTCTTGTATTTTTTTGGCATATTCTATACTGTCGGTAATCAGTTTGTTTTTTTCTCTCAGTTCTTGGGTTCTGGCTTTTACAATGGCTTCTAATTTTTCGTTGTCGGCTTTTAGTTTGGCGGCATAAAGCCTTACCGAAATAATGATAAGCAGTACGAGCAGCAAAACATAAATCAGGTAGGCCCACCAAGTCATGTACCACGGAGGAAGTACTGTAAATGATATAGTGGCAGGTTGGCTGATGTCTCCATATACATTTTTTGCCTTTACCATAAAAGTATAGTCTCCCGGAGGCAGGTTGGTGTATTTGGTAAAAGTAGATAATGTGTATTTTGACCATTTTTTGTCAAAACCTTCTAGTTTGTAGGAGTATTGTAAGGGTTTGTTTTTTTGGAAAAACGGAGCAGAATAGTAAAATACCAAAGCATTGAATTCATAAGGTAAAACAAGGTGGGGACGGGCATTGAAAAAAGAAATGGAGGAGTCGTTTTTAGATAATACCACTTCGTTTATTAAAGCTTGGAATTTTTGGGTTCTCTGTATGTTGATGTGGTTGGGGAAATTGAAAATAAATTCGGGAGTTGTACACCAATAAAGTTGGTGCTTTGCATCATAATATTTTGAAGTTAGTCCGGAAGATAATAATGTCCTGAATTTATAGTCGTCAATGTATATAATGTTGTTTGAAATTTTTAGTTCCACCGGAGAAAAATTACTTCTGAGGATGTTTACCGTGTCGCTTTTTAGTACATAATTAACATCATAACCAGGTAAAGCATCTGTTTTTGTATGATTCATAAACTGTACGCGGTAGTGCCAAAAGATAAGGGTATCTTTATCGATATCGAGATAATATGTTTTGGAAGTATCTTTCCCTTCATAAATAAAAGAGAATAGGGTATCTTGATATTTGAAAAGTACAGGGATATTCCTGTTGTGGTATGGTGCCAAATCAATTTCTTTATAGGTAAAATTTTGAAAGGTTGTATCTGAAAATCTAAAATGGTAAATGGCGCCGTTTAAGGCACTAATGATGATGTTTTTTTGATCATATTCATATACATAGCGAGGTTGAACCGGCAATTGTATATTATTGATAATTCTCCATTCGTTATTTAAAAACTTTAATACGGCAAACCCCAAAGAGTGAGTTGTATATACAATGTCTTTATTTGCAAACGATTTTTCTAAGACAAAACCCATAATTTTATCCGAGATAATTTTAACCTTATCGTTTTTTATGGCTATCAAACCTTGGGTGGCTGTGGTCAAAATGGTATTATCCGGCGTGTTAAGTATGTCCAAGGTTTGTCCGGAGACCAGCTCAAAATTATTTGCAGGGCGGATTCCTAGAAATTTGTTCTGTGGTGATGGTGTTTCCAATATTAGTTTGTAAAGTCCGTTAAGTGTTACAACATAGAAAGAACTATCTATTAAAGTGGAACCTGTGGGCAAATACTTCACACCGAGTTTTTTTAACGAAACATAATTGAGTTCCGATTGTGTGTATAGAACCGACAACCCGTTGTTGGTGGTAAACCAAATGTTTCCCTGATAATCGCTTATGAAATCATATATTTCATCGTCGGATGCGCCATTAGATGTGTTAAATATGAATTCCAACTTCAAATCTTTATTGAAGACGACAATCCCCCCAAAGCTTGTTCCTACTACAATCTTTCCATTGGGTAGGTGCTTAATGTTTTTTATTCCGCTTTTGCGAAAAAAATCGTCTGCTTTTGTGTTTATCTTTTCTATTTTCAAGGTACGGGTATTGTACTTGTAGATGCCTACGGGACGGGTTGCCGTAAAAAGTAATGTGGTGTCGTTTAGTTGGGTTATGCCATTGATTCTTCCGGAGGCAAATTTCTCGGTTCCTAATAATAGATTTACTGTGTCGTCCATCAATTCTACCAATCCGTATCCCATATCATAAGTAAAAATTCGGTTTCCGGCTTTGAATGAATACCTAAAAGAGTTGTTGGCTGCTATTGTTTTTATTAAAGTGTCGTTCCGGTACACATAAATACGATTTAACCCGAAAAAGTATATTTTCCCGTTCTGTTTTTCGATGCCCAATACTACTACAAAATCTTTCAGATTATCCGGTAATGAATCTGAGAGTTTGACAAACTTATACCAACCGTTTTCTTTTTTTCCCAAGTAGCCGAATGCCACATCTCCACCTACATATATGCGGTTGTCGGAAGTATCTTCCATTACAGCCCTTGTAGAGACTTCTCTGGGCATGATGGTTATAAAACTTTGGCCGTCATAAAGGGTACTCCCTTGATAAGTACCCAAAAAAATGTAACCGTTGTTTAATTGTGTGATGCACCAAACTTGCGGATGTAATTCGTAATCTAACGGATAAAATGTTTTGTATGCCGGGGTCCCCAATCGAACTTGAGAAAAGCCGAGTGTGTAAAATAAAATATTGATAATCAATATAGTGAGAAAATTTTTCATAGTCGAAATTCTATTTTTAGTGGTGCAAACTCTATTTACAAATAACAAATTTACTAAAATTTTCATGATAATGGTTTTTCTTTTTTATCCGGCAGGTTCCTCAATAAAGGTGCATTCGTTGTTTTTGGATATTTTGATAGAAAGTTAATTGTTTTAATTTGTTGGTAATCAGTTTGTAGTGGTTTAAAAAATTATTATGAACAAAATGGATAGGAAATTTTTTATAGTCTAACCCTTTTTCATTGTTTTCTTGCTTTTTGATAGGCGCATTATTTGTTGATTTTTAATGAATTATAGTTTTGTTGTGGGGTTAAGTGTAAAAAAGTGGAAAAAAATGTATTTATTTGGAAGAAATTGTATATTTTTACAAAAATTTTTTTAGTGAGCGGATTTGTAGGAGACATACGAGGCAAGGTAGATTCCAAGGGTAGGGTGGTGCTTCCTTCGGCATTCAAAAAGAAACTTTCGGCTGAGGGTAGCGAGAAGTTTGTGGTAAAAAAAGACATATACGATAATTGCCTTGTGTTGTATCCCGAGAGGGAATGGGACAGGCAAGTTGCATTGATTAAGAAGAAATTGAATCCGTACAACAGGGCTCACAATATGTTTTTGCGTAAGTTCTTCAAAGAAGCGGTTGAAGTGGAACTTGATGCACTTAACAGGATGTTGATTCCTAAGTCATTATTGGAGAGTGCAGGTATTGGAAAAGAGGTTGTGTTTATAGGAGAGGTTGATAAAATAGAGATGTGGGCTCCGGATGAACTTGAAAAGGTGGATATTTCGCAAGAAGAATTTAAAGGTTTGGCAGAAGATATTTTTAAAGATTTGACGGCTGATGATGAATAATGAGTATCATATACCGGTATTGCTGAAAGAAACTTTGGAGGGGCTTGCCATAAAGCCGGATGGAATTTATGTCGATCTGACTTTTGGTGGCGGGGGGCATTCTGCAGCTATATTGAAGTTTTTGGGGGACAATGGGAAGCTGGTGGTATTTGATACCGATAACGATGCTTTTGTCAATTTGCCGAATGATAAAAGAATTGTGCCGATAAAGGCTAATTTCCGTTACTTTATCAATTTTTTGCGGTACGAAGGCTTGCTTCCGGTGGACGGGATACTTGCCGATTTGGGGGTTTCGTCTTACCAGTTTGACCAGGCTGACAAAGGGTTTACTTACCGGGAGGATGCTCCTTTGGATATGCGTATGAACAAAGAAGCCGATTTTTCGGCTTATGATGTGATAAACGGTTATTCGTTAGACGAATTGAAGGCTGTACTAAACCGATATGGTGAAATTTACCGGCCGGCTTATGTCATAAGTGCTGCGATAGTGGAATACCGTAAGCGCAAACCTGTGAAAACAACCGGTGAATTGGTGGAAATCGTGAACAAGGCTGTGAGTGGAAGAGCTACACCGGGGTTTTTGTCTCAATTGTTTCAAGCTATCAGAATAGAGGTAAACGATGAAATGGAAGCATTGAAAGAAATGCTTTCCAAAACTCCGTTTGCCCTTAAAAAAGGGGGACGCTTGGCAGTCATTGCCTATCACTCGTTGGAAGATAAGATAGTAAAATATTTTATGAAGTACGGTACATTTGACAAGCCGGAATACGGGAATACGACAAAATCGGATTTTTTCAGGCTTGTTAACAAAAAGGTAATAAAAGCATCGAAAGAAGAAGTAGAAAAAAATCGTCGTTCCAGAAGTGCCAAATTACGAATAGCGGAAAGAATATGAGCGGAAACGAATCAAGAAAATATGAAGAAAAAGAAATTGAAAAAACCGGTGCCTCTATGGCCAAAGGTGTCCGGAAGTTTATAAGCGGTGATTTTTTTAGAGATGATATTATAGAGTTTCCGTTTTTTTTGTTTCTCGTTTTTCTCGGATTTGTTTACATAAGCTTAAAGTATTGGGCCGATGGTTTGGCCAAAGAAGAAATAAAATTGAAGAAAGAAAACAGAATGTTGCGGTCAAAACAAATAACGCTCACATTTGAACTAATCAAAGCCGGTCAACAATCGGAGGTAGAGACCTTGCTGGAATCTTATGGCATGAACCTGAAAGCACCCGTAAAGCCACCCTATGTGATAAAAGTAAGGAAAGATGAAGAGTAGAGGTAGCAATGTTAGACCGGAACTCGTAAAATTACTGCTCATATTTTTGGGCATATTGGTGTTGGCAATAATTGTAGTGGTGAAAGTGTGGATTTATAAAGTGGTAGAATACGATAAATGGAGCCACCTACAACAAAAATTTGTTTTCAAAACGGAAGTTGTGAAAGCGGCGCGTGGTAACATATTGTCTGAAAACAATTATACATTGGTTACTTCGGTTCCTTATTATGAAGTGAGGTGGGATTCTCGGGTAGCATATCTTACCGACGAAAAGTTTAACAACAATGTAGATTCATTAGCTGTATGTTTGGGGAAAATATTTCACAAACCGGCTTCTTATTTTTACAAAAAACTGATAAGGGCAAGAGCTACCGGAAACCGTTATATGCTTATTGCTAGCAAGGTAAAATATTCCGACCTTGAAAAGGTGAAAAAATGTCCTGTATTCCGATGGGGGCAATACAAAGGCGGTCTTATTGTAAAGACTAAGGAAACACGGGAATTGCTGTTTGATTATTCGGCCAGAACATTAGGATACAAAAAGGCCGACGGAACAGGAATCGGTTTGGAAGATGCTTTTGATAAGTATTTGAGGGGGCGTGACGGTCAGAAACTTGTTCAGAAGATTACTGCCGATTATTATCGCGAGGTAAAGGATGCGGAAAATATAGAGCCGCAAAACGGTTATGATATTCGTACTACGCTAAATGTTGAAATAGAAGACATTACACACAATAGTCTTCTTAAAATGCTCAAAGAAACCGATGCCGACCATGGCGTAGCCGTTGTAATGGAGGTGAAAACGGGCGATATCAAAGCGATTTCCAACCTAGGGAAAGTGAAAGACGGAGTGTATGCCGAGAAATATAATTATGCTATAGGAGAACTTTACGAGCCGGGCTCCACTTTTAAGCTTGCCTCGATGATTGTGGCGCTTGATCAAGGAGTGGTTGATTTGAATGATAGTGTGAACACTTTTAACGGCACCATAAAGTATTACAACCATGTCATGCGTGATGCTCATGCCGGATTGGGGAAAATATCGGTGTTGGAAGCATTTGCCTATTCGTCTAATGTGGGAATATCGCAAATTATCAACAATAATTACAAGACGCATCCGGAAGACTTTATCGACAGATTGTACGGAATGCACTTTAACGATGTGCTGAATACGGGAATCAAAGGAGAAAAAAGGCCGGTGATACATTATCCGGGTGATAAATATTGGTCCGGTATATCTTTGCCGCAAATCTCAATAGGTTACGAAGTAAAGGTAACACCTTTGCACTTGCTTACTTTTTACAATGCCATAGCAAACGGCGGAAAAATGGTTAAGCCGCGTTTTGTAAAGGCTGTTCTCCATCATGGAAAGGTGGTGCAGGAGTTTGAGCCACAAGTGATAGAACCGCAAATTTGTTCGGAACAAACGGTGAAAAAAGCACGCAAACTATTGGAGGCTGTGGTACAATTCGGTACGGCACATAATATAAAAAATCCGTTTTACAAAATAGCCGGTAAGACAGGAACGGCAAGGGTTGCTAACAAGAACGAAGGTTATAAAGATGCTTATGTGGCTTCTTTTGTGGGATATTTTCCGGCAGACCATCCGATGTATTCCATTATTGTGGTGGTTCATAAGCCCAAAGGGAAATATTACGGTAGTCAAGTTGCAGCGCCGGTATTTAAAGAAATTGCCGACAAGATTTATGCGACTCAGTTTAAGATGCATCGTCCTATTAATCTTACCGATACCGTTTTGGTGGCCGGAAGTTTACCGATAGTGAAATACGGGAATGCAGAGGATATAAAAAATACGCTTCATGCTTTGAAAATAAAATACAACGATAAAGATTTGAAAGGAGAATGGGCTGTGACTTTCCCCCGAGATAGTTTTATTGATTTGAAAAACAGGTTTATTGTAAATAATCTCATGCCCAATGTCAAAGGTATGGGCTTGCGTGATGCACTTTTTATTCTCAACCGTTTGGGACTAAAAGTGGAGGTAATAGGCGAAGGAACGGTTGTGTATCAATCTGTAAATCCCAGTATGAAAATTAAAAAAGGTCAGGAAGTAATTCTAAAATTGATGTGAGATGTTGTTAAAAAATCTGCTTGAAGATATAAAGGTAAAAGAAATACGCGGCAGTGTGGACAAAAAAGTGAATGCCGTTAAGTTCAACTCGTTGGAAGTTCAAGACGGTGATATGTTTGTTGCCGTAAAAGGTTCCGTAACCGATGGTCATAATTATATAGCCAAGGCTGTGGAAGGAGGAGCAACAATTGTTGTGTGTGAGCGTAATCCTTTCCTATTGCCGGAATCGGTAACCGTAGTTTTGGTGGAACATTCGGCCGAAGCTTTGGGGAAAATAGCAGCGAACTTTTATGGAAATCCGTCTGCTCATTTGAGAGTGGTAGGCGTAACCGGAACAAATGGAAAAACTACCATTGCCACATTGTTGTACGATTTGTTTGAGAATAGCGGTTACAAATGCGGTTTGCTTTCTACCGTGGAGAACAA
>CAYMVE010000081.1:0-9237 GCA_964393715.1 uncultured Bacteroidales bacterium
CTCTGGATAAAACAAGGTGTTCCATCCCGCTACCGGCACAAAATAACCGGCCGTCAGAGTATTCAAAAAACTTCTCGACTCAAACATGCCGGCTTCCAACCACTTCGTAAAATAAACAGACAAATAATTTACATTTAAATATCCTTTGTAAAATATATCTTTTTGACCATTACCGTCCACTTGAATATCATCGTTCAAAGCAAAAAGACTGTAATAAGCCAAACGACCGTCGAAAGCCGAATAATAGGCTTTCAAATAAGTCATAGGAGGCGGATTATACGACAAAATATGAGTTCGGTAACCATACCCAATCATATTTTTCCCTCGTCCCAAAGAAACTTCAACATGATTCGACACCTTATAAAACAATGCTCCTCCGGCAGAAGAACAATCAAGCGTATCAGTCCTGTAATATCTGAATCTGGCCAATCCGGGTATGACCACACGACGGTTAAAAATATAGTTGCGTATATATTGCGGCACCGACCGTTGGCTTTCCAAAGCATACGAAACAAAATACAGCCGGTCTCCCAGCATCCCTCTGACCAAAATACCTCTGGTATTCTGATAAGGCTTGTAATCGTCCGTAAAATTGTCATCCCCCTTGGTAAATTCAAACAAAGGGTCTATCCTCAATTCCAAATCCTTGGTTTGAAGAAAATAAAAATCCTCGTAAAACAACTTATTCTCTATAAACTTGCGTTCCGCATTTTTAGCCGGAAAAATTTCCATGTAGTACTCATTAAAGACCGTATCTGTAAACAAATAAGGAAATACACCATGAGTCCTGAGATGATAATTAACATCCGAATGGATTAACTGCCAATCGTCGTAATTGTTTACATAAGAAACCTGCGAAAACAGGCTGTTTATTACACATATAAAAATAAAAAAAAATCTAATTTTCATTGGATTCTTTTCGCTTCACAAAGAAAAACAACACGGTATTCAATATAATCGTATAAATCAAAATGATTCCGAAAGTAAGTAAATACCCGGTTTTTATTTTGGTTAACCACAAAGTCAAAAATATTACGCTCAAAGAATAAGCAACCAGAATCATTGTTGCTTGTAAATGAGAAAAACCATATCGAATAAGCAAATGGTGCACATGATTTTTGTCTGGTCGAAACGGACTTTTGCCTTTTACAATTCTCACAAAAAAACTTCTGGTAGTATCGTAAATAGGCAGAAAAATAATTGCCATAGCCAAAATAGGCGATGACTGTATCTTGAAAAACGGACAAACCTCGTTATGTTCTTCAATAAAGACCACTGCCAAAAAAGCCGCTATATAGCCTAAAAACATAGAACCCGTATCTCCCATAAACATTCTTGCCGGAGAAATATTTATTTTAAGGAACGAAACCGAAGCTCCGGCCAATGCCATAGCAATAATATAATATTGATTTGGCTCATTGATATTGAAAAACCACATACCGAAAAATAACGAAGCAATAATACCTATGGAAACAGCAAGTCCGTCTATTCCATCTATCAAGTTAAATCCGTTAATAATTATCAGAAAAACAAATACCGTAAAAGCAACACTAAACCAATAAGGTAACCCATTTATCCCGAAAATACCATAAAAACTCGAAATCCGATAATCGCCTAAAACCGCCACGACAAGTGCCGCAATGATTTGCCCTAAAAATTTCTTGGACGGCTTCAAGCCACTCAAATCATCTTTAACCCCTAATGAGACAATGATTATAGACGCCATCAAAAAATACTGAAACCCGGCAAATTTATGAAAATCGACATACACCAATACCGTTATCACCCACGCAAAAAAAATTCCGACACCACCTAAAATCGGCACTTTCTTTTTATGAAGTTTCCTGCTGTTCGGGGTATCATACAATTCAAATTTCTCTGCAATATACAACAATGGCGGAAAAGTCAAATAAGCAATCAAAGAAGCCGTAACGAAACTTAAAATAAGCTTGTAAGAATCAAATGACAATATATTGAAAAAATATTCTTTCATACCCTATTGTTCCTTTCCGGTTATTATGCCGTATATACTTTTCACATCCCACAATTTCAACACAACAGCCAATAATAACGCTACAAATATAATGGTAAAATACGCAACCATCCAATTCGTAAAAAGGTTATCCGATATAAAAACAAGACCTAATACTAAAAAAACATAGAGCAGGTACTGAATCCAACTTCTCCATTCAAATTTGAAGTCAAATATCTTATAAGCCACCAGCACTTGCAACATGGCGGTAACAGCCTGAGTTATAAGGCTTGCAGCGGCTGCACCGTACGCTTTATAATACCGGATTAGCCACAAATTCAATAGAAAATTCAGTACCACTCCCCCCGTCGCAATGAGGTTAAGTTCTTTTATACTACCGTTTGCCGTAAGCAAAGTGCCGTATATGTAGGTAATAGCAATGAACACAAAAGCAAACATAAGAACGGAAAAGATGGCTGCCGACTCTTCTACCGAAGATTGGTACAACAAAGCCATTATCGGATGTGCAAACCTATAAGAGGTTATGGCAAAAACAATTGCCGGCACTATCAACAAATCAAATGACAAATCTACCAGTCCCGAAATGTTTTCTTTCACCTTTATCATCCGCGAAAACATAGGCAAAAGCAAAGTGGAAAACAGAAATGCAAACATGCTTATAGCATCCAAAATCCTAAACGATTGAGCATAAATACCCGCCTGTTCCTTGCCGTCGGGCAACAAACGCTCTATCATCACCGAATCGATTCGATAATAAAATGTCATCAATAGTATCAATAGTGCATAAGGATACGATTTTTTAAGAAATATGATAAAAAAAGAAAAATCAAAATTCAAAGTAATCTTCTCAATTTTCGAATTCAGAATAAGAAATGTAACAACAGCCGTTATCAGATAAGCCGCCGTTTGTGAATAAATAAACCATTCTATTTGAAAAGGTGTATCGGTAACATGTCCCCAAAGCAAAATACCAACAATAATAATCATCAACAACCTGTCCAACACGGAAATAAGACTATCGGTAGTAAAATACTGTAAAGCACTGATATTGGAACGCATATACAAAATCAGCGACAGCAAAAACTGATTAAAAAGTAGTAATACCAACAATTTAATTTGAATCTTATCGTATCCGATAATCGCGGCAACCGTAAGGCTTACGGCAAAATACACCAAGCCCAACAAAAATTTCAACACTACCACATTGGAAAAATGCTTGGTAACCAAATAATCGTACTGTGAAATATTACGGTTGTTGTAATTGGTAATGCCTACATCAAGCAAAATATTAAGAATCAAGGAAAAATTAAACAATGAAAAATATAAGCCGTAAGCCTCCGCTCCAACCACATTCTGCACGGTACGGTCTATTCCGAAAATCCAAAACGGCTTAACCAACAGATTTACAAAAATCAACAATGCCAGATTTGTCAAAAACTTTTTCTTCAAAACTCCTCCACCTTTACTTGGTTATTTGACAATCTTTTTCCCAAAAAGGTTTCTTAATACATAAATTTTGTCTGGTAAACATTCGAATTTCCTTTTTCGTCAACCACCGTAAAAATGATACGATGGGCTATTCCGCTTTTTTGTTTCAAAACTTCTCTAAACATGCAATACATTTTATGCTCTTTTATATCGTAATCCACTCTGGTCCACTTGCCGTCAATATAGCATTGGTAGCCGCCAATACCGGTCAAATTGTCGGTTACCTTAAACACAATATTGGATTCCGATTTCATGTTTTTAGAAGCATAAATATTCAAAGGCGTTATAACCGGATTAATCGTATCCACAGTAACGGCATAATCGGCAAAATCCCTCACTTTGGTGACAACATACCCGTTTTTGGCATAATGCCCGCCGGCATCATACATCTTTCTTCCATTTACTTTCACTATGGTAACCTTCGGTTGCAGATAGTCGGGAATCGCATCATAAGGCTTTATTTTCAACATATTACGCTTGTGCAACGGAATAGTACGATTGGAGCCAAACCTAATTACGGGAGATAAAAACCGGCTATCGCTATCCACTGTAAAACCAATATAAGCATCATCATACAACGATTTTCCCAAAATATCAAATTCAAAATATTTCCCTTTAAGAACATTGATACTCTTTTTCCGGCTCAACAGAATCTTTCCTGCCGTATCCACAGTGCATTTGAGGCTCGTATCTCTTTTAACGGCAAAGGTGAGCACGGAAAAGTTTTCATACACATCATACACCGTTATTTCAATAGAATGGACATTGCCGTCATGTATTTCCACCATACCGCTTCCCGATTTATCCAAAAACGAAAGTCGATTGCCCGGTTGTTTGAAAAGTCTGTAACGCTTTTTCTTCTCCAACTTGTACTGAGGATAATCCATAAAACTGTTGATATAACGCGTCTCATAAAAAGAAAATTCGTCAAACCGAACTTCAAACATCTTCTGACCGTCCATTTTAAGCACTATGCCATACACACCGCACACACTGGACGAACGATTCACAAAATCGGCCACATGAAGCACAAACCCCGCCTTTTCAGGCACTTTCACCGTATCGACATCCAGCACATATTTCACCACCTTAGCATTGATATGCCCCTCTTTTTTTATCCGGTATGCACCGCAATATGCTCCATTCTGGTAAAACTTATTACCCAAATCATACACCAGCAAATCATACATTTGCGGCTTTACCGTATCCTTCACATTAAATCCGAATCGCAACGGATTCAGTGGGTGTTCCGTCTTCGTATCCCTCACCTCAAAGTGCAAATGCGGCCCCTGCGAACTGCCACTATTACCCGAATAGCCGATTATCTCCCCCTTTTTTACCTTTATCTTTATTTTCTTGGGAAAAAATTCTATGGAATTTTTATGCTTCCGGTACATTTCGGCTATCACCACACTGTCTATTGCCGGAGCAAAACAACACAAATGCCCGTAAACACTTGTTTTCCCGTTATAATGCATTACATACAAAGCCTTGCCAAACCCATACGGACTCATCTTTATCCGGTATATGTAACCATCTTCAATGGCCCTCACCGGCTTACCGGTTACCTCATCCGTCTTAATATCTATGCCCGAATGAAAATGATTGGGTCTCAACTCTCCAAAAGTAGCCGACAATACCATCGGAGTATCCAAGGGGTTACAAAACCGCTGACCATATCCACCCGCCATCGTAAACCACCAGAGTAACAACACAAAAAATTTTTTCATATCCCGTATCAATATTTCTTAAAAAAATAAACTAACTTTGCATTTGAAATGGATGAACAAATTTATCGGTTTTCAGGGCAAATTAAACAAAGTATCAATAAAATTTTAGGTCTTCTTGAAGAAAAAGACAAGAAAATAAGCCAATTGACCCGAGAAGTGGAAAGGCTCAAAAAAACAGAAGAAGACCAAAAAAAAATTATTGAACAATTGCAAGAAAATGAATTTTTAAGTTCATTCGGAGGATTAAAAAATATTAGTTCTGACAAAAAACAGGAATTTTTACAAGAAATTGACGAATTAATACGGGCTATAAACGAAATTTCAAAAAAAATCGTTAGCAAAAAATAATAATGACGAAACAAATCTCGATAAAAATATTCGGAGAGGAATACGAAGTAAGGGGTGACGAAACGGTGGAAAGCATATTGAAGGAAATAGAAAACATGCTTAACACAGCAACTGAAGCCGGTAAAACCAGAGGATACAAAGGAGAAGACCTTAAACGAATTGCAGTAATCGAAACAATGGTAGATTTGGTATCTCAAAAACGAAAATTGGAAAAACAGGCTCAAGAATGCATAGATATTTTGCAAGAAATAAATTTTGAGCTGGAAAAAAAATTTGAGTTGGATTAAAAGTTCTTTAAATAAATTGGAAAGTAAGCCCGTATTGATTCTTAGCTCTGGGGGGAAACTCTAACACTAAACAAATTAGGGTGACCTCGTTTCGGCAATGTCAGGCCGCAACCCTCTGTGGTTCGCCTCAGGCGACAGCGGAAGACAGACCCGTAACGGTAGCCCTACTCATGTATTTGCGGGGGTTTTCACCGCCCAACCTAAGAACAATACGGGCTTTTTTGTAATTAACATTTTTTATAAACAACATAAAAACAAAGGATTATGGAAATATTTTTAATTGTAGCAGCTTTTATTCTCGGCGGCGTAATATCATATTTTGTATGGGATAAAGCATTGAAAAAGAAAGCCGAAAAAATAATAGACGAAGCTAAAAACGAAGGCGAAGTCATCAAAAAAGAAAAAATCCTCCAAGCAAAAGAAAAGTTTTTGCAACTGAAAAGCGAACACGAAGCCGCCGTAAACGAAAAAAACGCCAAACTGCAAGCTTACGAAACCAAACTGAAACAAAGAGAAGCTCAACTGGCACTAAAAAACGAAGAAGTAAACAAAAAAAACAAAGAGCTGGACATTTTAAGGCAAAACCTGGATGCACAACTCGACTTGGTCGATAAAAAACTCGAAAACCTCGAAAAACTCACCAAAAAGAAAATAGAAGAATTGGAAACCATAGCATCCATGTCGGCCGAAGAAGCCAAAAAAGAACTTATCGAATCCATCAAAGCAGAAGCCAAATCGGAAGCAGCCTCTTATATCAACGAAATCATGGAAGAAGCCAAACTATCCGCCAACAAAGAAGCCAAAAAAATCGTTATCCAAACCATCCAAAGAGTAGCCACCGAAACCGCCATAGAAAACTCCGTTTCGGTATTCCACATCGAAAGTGACGAAATGAAAGGACGCATCATCGGTCGTGAAGGACGCAACATCAGAACCATAGAAGCACTTACCGGCGTAGAACTTATCGTGGACGACACCCCGGAAGCCATAGTCCTTTCGGCATTCGATCCGGTAAGAAGGGAAATAGCCCGAATGGCACTGCACAGGCTGGTATCCGACGGTAGAATACATCCGGCCAGAATAGAAGAAGTAGTAACCAAAGTCAAACAAGAAATAGAAGAAGAAATACTGGAAACCGGCAAACGAACCGCCATCGACTTGGGGATACACGGCTTACATCCCGATATATTAAGACTTATCGGCAAAATGAAATATCGTTCCTCATACGGACAAAACCTGCTACAACACTCACGCGAAACCGCAAACTTATGTAGCATAATGGCCTCTGAATTAGGCTTAAACGCCAAAATAGCCAAACGAGCCGGTCTGCTGCACGACATCGGCAAAGTTGCCGAAGAATACACAGACCTCCCCCATGCTTTGGCAGGTATGAAAATCTTGGAAAAATACAACGAAAATCCACAAGTAATAAATGCCGTAGGATCACACCACGACGAAATAGAAATGACCTCCCTAATAGCACCAATAGTACAAGTATGTGATGCCATCTCGGGAGCAAGACCCGGAGCCAGACGGGAAGTTACCGAAGCATACATTAAACGGCTGCAAGACTTGGAAGAACTCGCATTATCCTACCCGGGAGTAGTCAAAACTTATGCAATACAAGCCGGAAGAGAATTGCGAGTAATCGTGGGAAGCGAATCGGTAAGCGACGAACAAACGGACTTCTTGGCAAACGATATCGCCAAAAGAATACAAGAAGAAATGACCTATCCCGGTCAAATCAAAGTAACCGTAATCAGAGAAAAAAGAGCAGTAAATTACGCAAAATAAATGTTGTTATGAAATACGAAAATACAGGAAATAAAGACACCCGTTCCGGATTCGGAGAAGCCCTATACGAACTAGGATTACAAAACGAAAATGTAGTAGCCCTGTGTGCCGACCTGACCGGATCATTGAAAATGGACAAATTTGCCGCCGAATTTCCCGACAGATTCTACCAAACGGGAATAGCGGAAGCCAACATGATGGGAATTGCCGCAGGTATGACAATAGGCGGGAAAATACCTTTTGCCGGCACATTTGCCAATTTTGCCACCGGAAGGGTTTACGACCAAATTCGCCAACTCATAGCCTATTCCAACAAAAATGTAAAAATAGCCGCCTCCCATGCAGGACTCACATTGGGCGAAGACGGTGCCACACACCAAATTTTAGAAGACATCGGCATGATGAAAATGCTACCCAACATGACGGTAATCAATCCGGCAGACTTTAACCAAACCAAGGCGGCAACAATAGCAGCTGCACAACATGTAGGACCGGTTTATCTGCGTTTCGGAAGACCCAAAGTGCCTAATTTTACCCCTGAGAATCAAAAGCTGGAAATCGGCAAAGGAATAATTTTTCGCGAAGGAAAAGATGTAACCATAATAGCCACCGGCCACCTCTTGTGGAAAGCGCTGGAAGCTGCCGACAAATTGGCCAAAAAAGGAATAGACGCCGAAGTAATCAACATACATACCATAAAACCGCTTGACAATGAATTGATTCTCGACTCGGTTTCAAAAACAAAAAAAGTAGTTACGGCAGAAGAACACATGAAAAACGGCGGCTTAGGCGATTCCATTGCCCAGTTATTAATAGAACAATTGCCGGTACCCATGAAAATAGTTGCCGTAAACGACCAATTCGGAGAAAGCGGACAACCCGAAGCACTTCTAACAAAATACGGAATAAATACAGAAAACATTATACTTGCAGCAGAAGAACTCATGAAATAAGCTGCAAATGAGAAAAATAGTATTTGCCATTGTAATATTACTCTTTGCCCTTACAAAGTCCAACTCTCAAACCTACGAAGAGTTGGACTCTCTTTTTATAGATACCACACAAACGGACTGGTACTTTGCCGTTTCCCTGATACAAACAGTCAGAGGCGATTTGATGCACTTTGCCGTTATCAAAAAACAACACAACGGAAAATGGTACCCAATCTACATGACCAAAACCGATTTTTTGCTGCAAATCACCGGTCAGCAAGACTCCAAAGCAAATCCTAATCACATAAACTACATGAAAGAATACCGAATCTATTGGCAAACATTGGACGAAATGTGGAAATTGCGTTATGCCGAATACCCCTACCGAAAAAAATACGACGACAACGAAACCGGATGGGCTAAAAGAAAATTCGCCCCTTCGGAACAACAAATGGAATACCTTAGAAAAAATTACGGCATACGGTATATTACCGATTTCATTTACGGCAGAAATTTATTCAAATTGCTTATTAATATGCAAGATTCCAATTGGGTGGAATATTACAAATCGTTGTAAAAAACTGCCTAAGAAAACAAAAAAAGAATTATTTTTGCACTCACTCTTGGTGGGATGCCGGAGCGGTTGAACGGGGCGGTCTCGAAAA
>CAYMVE010000082.1:0-9003 GCA_964393715.1 uncultured Bacteroidales bacterium
AAGCTGATGCGGATACGGTGATGGCACTGTGTACGGTTATCACCATACCGGCTAAGGCGGTAAATAACCAGATGTATTCCAGTATTTTGGCAAATTTGTTAATCATGTTTCAAAGTTTTACGGGGTTGATAGGCTATCGTCTTTAATATAAACCGTGCCTTTTATTTGTTTGATTTTGTAGTGTTCAAAGTATTGGTCGGCTTCAAATCCGGTTCCATAGATAATTTCTTCATTGGTTTGTATTTTGATGTTTTTGTCCGAATAGATTTTTTCTTCTTTTTGGTTCCAATATATTTCCTCTGCAAATAATTTTTCGCCTTTGCGATTTTGTGCTTCTACATTTCCTTTGGCTACCCATAATTGTTTTTCGGGTAAGAATTTGGCGTAATCCGCTTTGATGTAAGATTCTACTTGTGGATAATCGGGAAAATAATGTATGGCATAAATTCCTTCGGGAAACAGTACATAGTTTTTTTCTTTGGTGTTGAACTTAATCATTTTTTTTGTTTTCAGGCGAAAAATTACTTTGGCGGAATCGCTTCGGAATATGGTAATGTTCCGGGCTGTAAATTCGGGATAATCGTGATGTACTGTAAGTTTTTTGACATCCTCCAGTTTGTTTTTACAGGAAAACATCAAGAGCATAAATCCGGTTAGTAGCAGTGTAGTATGTGATTTGGGCAGGGTCATAGGGGATAATAAAAAGGGGCTTTGGCAGCCCCTTTGTTTTTTTATTTGAATCGTGCTTTGGTTTTTACATTTATCCAGCATCCTACCTGATAGGTATCTCCTTCTTTTACGCCGTGGAAGAAGGCGTCTTCTTTGTCCGGAAAATATTGGCTGTACTTTCCTATCAGTTTGTTGGCTTCTCCGGCTACTTCCGGATCTACGGATTTGGCCTTGATAAACATATCTACTGCCGACCAAAATACGGCTTGTTGTTCAAACTTGTCTTTGCCGCAAGATTTGGAGCTGGAGGCGTACAAGCTACCAATCAGCAGGTAGGGCTTTCCCCATTTGGGTTTTAGTTCAAGGGCTTTGTAAGCATAGTTTCTGGCTTCTGCTTTGTTGTTGAGTTTGGTACCCAGTATGGTAGCCAGTTCCAGATAATATTTGGGCTTGTCTTCCGAGCTGTCGTTGGCTAATTCTATGGCTTTTTTGTAATAATTTACGGCTTTGGAATATTCCCCTTTTTTTGACAGCAGTTTGGCAATGCTGTATGCAGAAGTTTCGGTTGGTTTTATTTTGTATTGTGCTTCGGCTATTTTTATAAACAAATCGCTTTCGGTACATCCGACTTTGTATAATATTTTGAGCGATTGTTTCAGGAATACCGTATCTTCTTTGTGTGATTCGAATTTGGGCTGATAGATGGATTCCAAAGTTTGGCAATCGGCAACACCGCTTTTGGTAAACAGCAATTCCGTTTTGCTTCTCAGGTCTTTGGCAAGTTTTACTTCCTTGTCTATTCTTTTGATTTTTCTGAGCAGTTTGTTTTTTTGTCGCGGGTCGGTGGTTGCATCCGCCAGTTTTTGAAGACTGTCTTTTTTTGCCGGAGCATTGTTTATGGTATATTCATACACATCCATAGCAGCCGTAAAGTCGTCCAGTACTTGTGTTTTGTCCAGTTCTTTCTTTTTGTATTTTTTTACGGCTATTCTGAACATAGTGAACATAGTAGGGGTAAGCGTGTTTTTTCCAAGAGCTTCATACGACTTTTTGCAGTATTCGTATGCTTCGTTGTACCTGCTTTTGTCATAGGAGTAGAGGTCAACACCTTTTTTTCCCAAATTTTCCGCTTCGTGTCCGAAATATTTTATCCTCATGTCATATACCCACATAAGGCTGTCCACATATTTGCTTTTGAGTTCTTTGTTGTCTTTGTTCTGTTTGATTAGGAACTTGTAGATTTTAGCGCCGTCTATATACAGGTTTTTGGTAGATTTCGGACATAGTTGTATGGTTTTTCTCCATGCCGGAAGTGCATCTACATAATTTTTTTGTTTCACAAATTCTCTGTACACGGACAAATTCATCTTGCATTGTTCCGGGTTGCTTCCCCATTTGTCATCTGTCTTTTGTTGGTTTTGTCCCAAGATATGGCCCGATACCAACAAGGCGAAAATCAGTACAATACTTTTCATTGCTTTCATAACACTATCTTTTTAGTTAATTTTTGGTTTGATAAACCATGTTTCGTGTAAATTGATTCCTATTCTGAATTGAATGTATAGTTCTTCTATCAAGTTGTTTGCCAAAGTTCCGTATTTACCGAAATCAAGTGAAAAATTTACAGATTGTTTTTTCTTTCTTAACGGCATTTTGGCGCCTAATGTTATGCCGGTTTTGGTTAGATAAGTATTATTGATGTATAAACCGGTTTTTTCGTGATAGAATCCGGTTCGGTATGACATTTTTTTAAAATATTCGGATAAGACATTGTGTTTGGGAGTGTATTCCGCTCCGGCATGAATTTTTACTGAATTTGTCATGTTTTGACTGGTTGCCCACTGTGTGTTGGTCCAATTTTCTGTCAAAAATTCAGCGGTAAGCAGCCATTGGGTATTTGATACGGACACACCGAATCCGTATTTTTCCGGAAAATCGGTGCTTATTGCATTTGTTTCGCTGTAATATATTGTGTCTAATCGGTTGTATTCCAAATAAATGGCTTTAGATTCCAGGATTTGTTCCGCTGATTTCAGACTTTGCTTAGGGGTATAAATTGCTCCTATTGTTATTTTATGGTTTTTGATTCGGAAATGGTATTGCAAGCCGAAATCATACGAAAAATCTTTGATGTTTCTTTGTTTTTTGGTAGATGTATTGAAATAGTAATTACCGCCCGGTAATACGACAGAGGCGTAATGAGACAGATAACCGAATACATAATTTATGTTGGCTCCTATTGTAAGGTTTTTGATTTTTAAAGAGTTAGCCCAATATATTCTATTGATACCTCCGTTCCCTCTCAGATAATGGGTAATTTCTCCTATTTCGGGATTGTTTTCGGTGTATTTTATGGAGTATTCGGAAGAGGAATAGGGGAGTAGTCCTATGGATGTACTCCACCAGTTGAATATTCTAAATGCGGCTGTCATATAATTCATATTGGAGGTAAAGTCGGATACGGAGGTATTGGAAGCTTTTAACCGATTGTACTTTCCGATAAAAGCGAATTCGAAGGTAAAGTCCAAAGAGTCTCTTTTGAATGAGGCGGGATTTATCGTATTGATATACAAAGAGTCTTGTAAAGCGATGCCGCTATATCCTAGTCCCGAAGAATATACGTTGCCTTGGAATGCCTCGGTACCCGGTCCGTACATGGAATACGGAGTAGTGGCTATTTGTGCAAAGGACGGAAATATCCGGAGCAGTAAAATGCTAAATAGAATTGGTTTCAATAAGTTTTTTAATGCCATACAATACTAAATTTTGGTTTGCAAAAGTGGTATATTTTATTGAATTATGCAAATATTCCGCTATACCGCCTGTGAGAATTGTTACCAGTCCGGGATATTGTCGGGATAATGCTTTTATATAACCTTCCGTTTCGTAGATGATTCCTTTGACGACTCCATTGTTTATGGCTTCTGTTGTATGGGAGCCCAGCAATGTTGTTGCTTCGTTAAATTCTACAAAAGGCAGCCCGCTTGTAAACATGTCCAATGCCATATAGCGCATGTTGAGGCCCGGAGAGATATTACCGCCTTTGTGAATACCATTTGCCGTTAGCAAGTCGTAGGTTATTGCCGTACCATAATCGATGATTAGTACATTTGTTTCCGGATAAAGGTAGTATGCGGCGGTAATGGCAGCCAATCTGTCGTTGCCCAAAAGATATAACGGTGTATATTCTGATTTGAACGGGATGCTAAGTTTATAGTTTATCATAAGCACGGGTAACTTGTAGTCGGTCAAACGGTTGATGTTGTGTTTGATAGTCCCGTAGTTTTGTGAGACATCGCAGATACCTGCTTTGTCTATGGGATAAGTATCCAGTATTTTTTTTATTTCGGGTTCGTAGTCGGATAATTCTACGGAAGAATGGTATATGAGTTCTTCATCGTTATAAACTCCGGATTTTATCTTGCTGTTTCCCGAATCAATAGCCAGTATTTTCATTTTTGTTCAATTTTGATGATTCTGAATGTATCTTCCGGCTCTATGGAAACCATTACATAGTTTTCCAGATATTCTTTTACGATTTCCGGCCATTCGATAAAACAATAGTTTCCCGATGATACATAATCTTCAAAACCGATTTCCATCAGTTCTTCCGTATTTTTAATTCGGTATAAATCAAAATGATAAATATCCGAATGGTTTTGGGTTTTGTAAATGTTTAGTATGGAGAATGTGGGGCTTATGGCTTCATCTATTCCCCCCAGTAGTTTTACCATTTTTTTTATTAGGGTGGTTTTTCCGCTTCCTAAGTTTCCACGGAAAAGGTATAGTTTGGTCGAATATTCGTTTATTAGGTGTTCGACAATTTTATCTAATTCTCTTATCTCTTTTATTTTGAATGTTTTCATGTCAAACGGTTTATTTGGGTAATAGGCTTATGAACGGAATTATCATTTCTTCGAGTGAAATGCCGCCGTGTTGGAAGGAATTTCTGTATAAGTTGACATATTGGTTGTAGTTGTTCTGATAAACGAAAAAATCGTTGCCGGTTGCAAATATGTATCTTGTTGAGGGGTGCGGTGCCGGTAAATGGTATTGTTTCGGGTTGCTTATTTCATATACCGCCCTGCTGTCGTATGTTAGGGCTTTCCCTTGTTTGTAGCGGAGGTTGGTAGAGGTTTCTTTGTATCCTATTATTTTTACCGGATTTTGAATCATTATACTGCCATGGTCGGTTGTGAGAAACACATTGGCTCCTCTGTCGGCTAATTCCTTGAATAGGGTATTGATAGGAGAACTTTTGAACCACGAAACGGTTAGCGAACGATAGGAAGATTCGTTGCTGGCCAATTCTTTAAGGGTTGTATCTTTTGTTTGTTTGTGGGATAATATGTCTATGAAATTGTAAATGATAACAGAGAGGTTATGTTTTACAATACTGTTGATTTCCGAATTTACTTTTTTGGCAAAATCGTTGTTGAAAATCTTTCTGAAATAAAAGTCGGTTTTGATGCCGTTTCTTCGCAAGTTTTCTTTTAAGAGTTCCGCTTCAAACAAGTTCTTGTGTTCGTCTTCTTCGTCGTCAAACCAGTAGTTCGGGTATTTGTTTTTGATATCGAGTGGCATCAGGCCACTGAAAATAGCGTTGCGGGAATATTGTGTGGTGGTGGGGAGTATTGAGAAAAACAAGGTTTCTTCTTTTACCTTGAAATAGTTTGAAATAATGGGCAATATGGCTTTCCAGTGGTCGTACCGGAAATTATCTATAAGGATTAATACGTTGGGTTTCCCGTTGTCCAGTTGTGGGAGAAGTTTTTTTGCCAGAATGGTTTGAGACATTAGTGGCCTTGATTCACTGTCGGTTATCCAATTGTAGTAATGTGATTTAATAAAATTGGCGAAGTTGATGTTGGCGTCTTTTTTTTGATTTTCAAGGCTTTCTTTCAATCCTTCCGGCATTTGATCCGCTAACATTTCCCAATATACAATATCTTTATATACCTCAATCCATTCTTCGTATGAATTGGCGTAGTTGATGTTGTTCATTAATTTTTGGAATTCTTTTGTATAGTCTTGTGTTGTTTGGTTTTTAATCAGTTCCGATTTGTTTAGGTTCTTTTTGATAGTAGACAAAAGTTGTGATGGTTTGACAGGTTTTACCAGGTAATCCGATATGTTTTTCCCTATGGCTTCTTCCATTATTGACTCTTCTTCGCTTTTTGTTACCATTATAATAGGTACATCGGAGCGCACTTTTTTGATTTCTATCAGAGCGTCAAGTCCTCTTAGTCCGGGCATATTTTCGTCTAAAAGCACCAAGTCTATAACTTCATCTTTTAATAGTTCCAATGCATCGGTAGCATTGGTGGAAGTAACCACCTCATAATGTTTTTCCAAAAATATTATTTGAGATTTTAGCATTTCTATTTCGTCATCTATCCAAAGTATTTTCGGTTTACTGTTTGTCATCATTTTCTTCTTCTTTTTTTATGGGATTTAACAAGTATCGGTTGGTGAAAAATTTATTGTATCCGTCAATATCTTTGTCTTTAAAAAATACGGGGAAGTTGGTGGTTGAAATAATGAAATGGTCATACATAGTGGAGTCTATTCCTTCAAATACTTTGTAGTACAGAAGTGCTTTGAAATATTTTAACGCTTGTTCTGCATCTTTCAGTCCGTTTACCGAAATAAGTTTCTTTTTGGTGCCGAATAGAATGGTTTTTACATTGAAGTCAAACATTGGGAAATTATCCACATTGAAGTTTATTATATTGAATTTTATTCGGTTTACTATTTCCGGATCGTCATCTACTATTACCACATAAGAATGTTCTGTTTGCGGTTCTAATTTGTATTTTTCGGGTAATGCTTCGTCTTCTTCCGTTTCGTTTTTTCCCACATCGGATGTTTGGGGTTGTGTGGTTTGGGTTTGCTGTGTTTGTGCTTGGGGTTGTTCGTTTTGTGTGTTTTGGGCCAATAACGATTGTTGTTGTAGTATTTGCAACAATGAGTCGTTATTTTGTATAAATGTAAGGTAATAGGTTGCGATGGAATCTTCTTTGGTGCCGCTGTATTTTTGTTTTAGCAATTCCAAGGTACTTTTCATTTTGTCAAATTCCGACTTTTTGGCATAAGTAAAAGATTCTATCAATAAAAATTTGGGTTCCAGATAATTGCTGTTAAACTTCCGGTATTTTTTTATGGCTTTTAATGTGGTATTTAAGCGGTTTGTTGTAAAAAATTCGTAAGTTCTTACATAAAGGTCTTTTATGGAATCTTTTTGGGCTTCTTGATTGGCAAGATAATTGGGGTCGGACAAGATTTTGTTTATTTCGCTATTCGGGAATTCTTTGGCTATAAGTGATTTGTAATAGTTGCTTTTCTCCTTGTTTTTTTTCAAAGCATACAATTGGTACAAGTTATAATAAGTGTTTAGTTTATAATTGCTTTTGGGGAATCTTTTTACAAGTTGCTCAAAGTATTGTATGGCCAAATTGTATTCATGAAATCGTTCCCGGTATATGATGCCGGTTTCGTACAAAGCGTCTTCTATTTTTTTATTGGATGCTTGCATGGCGGAATCCGATAGCGGTAAATTTTGCATGTAATATTCTATAGTTTCGTCCAGCGGAACACCGTTTACGAGCGAATCCGAAGGGTTAAAGGCTGTTGCTTCTTCTTGATTTGTCATATCTCCCATAGCCTTGTTTTTTCTTCTCCAATTATCTTCTAGCGGCCTGTTTCCCCATATTCGTTTGAATTCTGCTTTGCCCAACGATACTGTTGCCGGATTGTAAAAATACCATTTTCCCGTATTATTTGCATTGTTTGGGGTGGTGGTGCTTTGCATTTGCTGATATAAGTGATATTGTTGTTGTTCTGCTTCCTCTTTCCGTTTCTCTTCTTTTTTGCGTCTTACTTCTTTTATTATTTTGTTTATAAATTTCTTTCGTTCTTTTTCGGTCATTTGGGCTATTCGTTGCAAACTGTCTTCCCGTTGGATAGTTTCTATGTTTTTTATTAAATCGCTCAAATTGTCTTTTCGGGTTAAAATGTTGTCGTATCCGGGGTAGTCGTTATTCAGATAAGTGACCGTACTGTCGTAGTATATTTTTGCGTTTTTATAATCCCGCTTGTCATAATATATGGTAGCAATAAGTAATAATGTCTGGGCTTTCTGATAATTGTTGTTGCTATTGTAAGAGGACGATAGTTTAAGGGCATCCAAAGCGTTGGTCGTATCTTTTTCTTTAAGATAAACATTGGCTATAGCGTAATATATTTGGTCTTTGTATTCTTTGTTCTTTTCATCTTTCAGCATTTTATGCAATAGTTTAATCGTACTTTTGAAGTTTCCTTTGCGTGAAACATAAGAGGTGGCTTGGTGTATGGCGGCAGCAAATTGCATTTCGTAAGGTGCATTACTTTTGGCTACATAAGCATATAGGTTTGAGGCACTTTGATAATTATTTAATTGTTCATAGAGTTGGGCAAGTATAAATTTATATCTTATCTTTTTTTGTTTTTTCTTTTCCAGTTCCAATGCTTTAAGCAAGTATCTTATTGCCTGTTTGTAGTCTTCTTGTTTTATGTAATTTTGTGCTATTGTTGCATATAAGTCTGCTCTGAATTTCTTTTTTTTGCGTAAAGATTTTTCTCCTTCCAATATGCTTAAAGTGTTGGCTGCATCCTCGTATTTACCTTGTTGTATCTGTGTTTTCCCTTTCCACAATATGGCATCGAATTTTATCGGGTCATAACTATATTCTGACTGCACATATTCAAAAGCTTGCAAGGCTCCCATTAAATCGTATTTGTAAAATTTTGCCTTACCTATTAATAAATAAGCGTCATCTACCCATTTGTTATACTCCTTTTTATTGTAAAAATCTTTTTTCTTTTTAGAGCGCTTATAGTTTTTTCTTGATGGGGAAGTGGTTATCGAATGGAATTTGATGACCTTGGTGGCTTTTTCTATTACTTCATCCATTTTTGATGATAAAGCCTGTCCCTGCGTTTTATCCGGATATTTAAATACAGGAAGAATTTTTGTAAAATCGTCTTTGTAATTTTTTTCAAAATTTTTTACAGCCGTTTTAAACTTGTCTCGTCCGTTGAAATAAGCATTGTAATGTGCGGTAAGATTGTGATAAGCACGCGTTAAGACCGTGTTCTTCTTGGTCGAACAACCTATGACTACAACCGTCGTAATGACTATTGTCGTAAGTAGTTTTATCTTCGTTCTTGAATTCATCCGGCAGTTTATATGATTTTTCTATAACTAATAAGTTGCAAAAATATTTTATTTTCTGTGTTTATTGTATAAAAAAATAAATTTTGGAAAAAAATATGTAACTTTGGACAACCATTTTG
>CAYMVE010000083.1:0-8818 GCA_964393715.1 uncultured Bacteroidales bacterium
AAAATAGCTCCGGCAATACTTTGGTTTCTCCTATATGGTCCAAAAAATTGGCTTTGGAATAAATATCCGTCACCCGGTGCATGTTATAATTGAACTTTTCTTCACGCAATACTTTCAAATTCGGATCACTGGTAGGATACAACACCAGATAATAAACCGGTTTGACAAAAGCCGTGGATAAACCAACTTGCCAAAACCTATTCACCGATATTCCCCCTTTACCGAACTTATCAAACAATGTTTTGAACTTACCGTAAGACAAGCGTAACAAATACACTTCGTTCAATTTGCCAAATACAAATTTTTTGGAACTATTGTTAAAATACGGATTGACCACTTTTACCTCTTTAGGATGCTTTACTTCGGCAAAATCTACCGAAAACAAAGCTCTTCTAAATCCGTCAAGCCTTTTACCGTGGTGATAATTGAATCCGTAGCCGTTACTGTTCAATAAGATGGCAAAAGAATTTTCACTACGATTGACAAATGACACATCAGTGGAATCCGTAAAAGTTTGTGCCCTTAACGCATAAAAAACGGTAAGAAAAAATAATATGAAAAAGTTTTTTTTCACTCTTTCTTTTTTATTGCAAAAATAAAGCAAAAAAGCATTCGAAGCAACAAATAGGAAAAGTTCCTGTTCAAAATCATTTTGACAAACAGGGAAAACCGTCCCCCATTTTTTGTTAAAAACAGACAAGGTAAGGAATGAGCCTTGCTTTAGCGTAGATAAAAGGAAGGAAAACAAGTTGATTGGAAAGCAACAGGTTGTTTCCATTAAAAAACATTGGAAGCCGATCGCCTGTTCTCAGAAATTTCTAATACCGGATATTCTCCTCTTTGTCTTTTTTCAAATCCGCTACGGTAGTATTGTTGAGGAAGTCTAATATACGGTCTTTTATCGGTTTCCACCTACTATGCAAAGCACACGGATTTTTTTCATCACAATGGTCAAAACCCAAAATACATTTTTCGTATTTTTTCATACCTTCCACCGCATCTACTATTTCGGACAGAGTGATTTTATCGGCATTTTTGGCAAAAACAAACCCTCCATCTCGCCCTTTGATGCTTTTAATCAAATGAACCTTGGTGAGTTTGGTAAGTAAATTCCTAAGGTATTTCTCAGGAATTTCAAGGTTTTCCACCAAATATTTGGCACTATACACCTGTTTATTATCGTTTATCATAAAACTGAAAATACGAAGCGCATACTCTGATGTTTTAGACAATCTCATAATCAACTATTTTAATATGGCATTTTGCAAAGTTACAAAAATCTTTTATTCAAACAATTGTCAGTTAATAATCCAATGAATTTTTTTCATCTTATATAAGTAAATAGCATTTAACTGTTGATGATTTTTGAGAAATACCCCCAAAGACTTTTGTAAAAGGCCAAACTGTGGGAAGTCCGCAAAAATTCGGATACCTCTATTTTCTTGTTGCCTATGTAAGTAATATGTTCGGATTCTTTATCGTACAATGCTTTGTATTCAAAATGAAATTGAAATCCCGCCACATTCGGAAATTTATCACTTACAATCACCTCGGGGACTTTTCCGTCAGGAGAAAATGCTACGGCTCTTAGGTGTTTTCCCACCTTTCCCACACATTGGTGATGATAACTATACACCGCTACCGAATCATGTTCATGCAATTGCATAAATAATTTTTTCACGAAAGAATCCTCTTGGAATTTCAAGCCGTGGAAGGTGCCACCGAGCTGGTTGATTTCCGGATGTAGTTTCCGCATGTAGTTTTTATGAATGTTACCTGCTTGCAACCCCAAAACCTCTTCCACAGTCTTACATGCATATAGTTCCGAAGGAATGTCTTGAACCAGAGTGCCTCCCATTGCTACATTCAAAGTCTGCATCCCCAAACAAATAGCCCACACCAAATAGTTCTTGTTATCCTTTAACAAGGGGAAAGCCTTATGTTCCGGCCATGTTCCCAGCAAATGATGCAAAAACGATAATTCAAAAAAATGCCGATACGGGTCATCGTTGGAAGTTAGCAAGGATGTTTCCTGTCCGTACACATACGGGGGCAAATCGTCCCCTCCCGTAAAAATTACACCGGCTGATATTGTAAACAATTTTTTAAAATACGGCGTACAAGCATTTTCTCTAAAAATTTCGTCGTCAAAAATAGTATCTGGTATGTTTACCAAATCAATAAACGCCACCGAATCCGCAAATTCCGATTCCTTATTGTAACGATGCGCTTCTCCTCCGCTTACCACTCCCAAAATATAAATATTCTTTACATTAATAATGCTATCCTCTATCAAATAAACAAAAGACCGCAAGTTGTACAAAGTGGGATGCAACAACAAAATGACTTTTCGCCCGTGAAAATCCAAACTGTCGGGAAGCAAAAACTTAGCCAGAACACCTACTGCTATTAAAAGAGTCGAAAAGAAAAATACAATTTTTTTCATATTTCGTCCAGCGCTTTGTTGATTTTTTTTACGGTAAGTTTTATTTCTTCTTCGGTAATAGTTAAAGGCGGGCTTATTCTGAACGAACGGTCGTTAAACAAAAACCAATCGGTTAAAACACCTTGTTTCAATGCGGCATCCATAAACTTGAACAATTTGGCACTTTCGCCCAAATCTACCGCAATAAACAATCCTATTCCTCTCACCTCCCGAATAGCAGGATGTATCAGTAAGCGTTTAAACAAATCTCCTTTGGCAAGCGATTTCAGATGCAACTCTTTCTCTTCAATAATTTTTAGAGCCTCGTAACCTGCCGCACACGACACCGGATGACCGCCAAAGGTTGTGATATGCCCCAGTACGGGATTTTCTTTAAGCGAATCCATTATTTCTTTCGGAGCGATAAAAGCCCCCAAAGGCATTCCACCGCCAAAAGCCTTGGCCAGTGTCAATATGTCCGGAACGACCCCATAATGCTCAAAAGCAAACATTTTTCCGGTGCGTCCCAATCCGGTTTGTATTTCGTCAAACACCAGCAAAGCACCGGTTTCGTCGCATCGTTTTCGCAAAGCTTTCAGAAAACCTTTTTCCGGCAGTATCATTCCGGCCTCTCCTTGAATCGGTTCCACCACCACACATGCCGTTTTTTCGGTGATTCGATCCAAATCGTCAAAGTTGTTAAACTCCAACAATCCAGTATCCGGCAACAATGGTCTGAATGCCGTTTTGTAAGTTTCTGCACCTTGGATACTTAATGCCCCATGGGTACTGCCATGATAAGCATTTTTAAAACTCAACAGTTCCGTTCGTCCTGTATATTTTTTGGCCAGTTTTAATGCTCCTTCTATGGCTTCGGCCCCGGAATTTACAAAATAAACGGCGGTTTTCTCATAAGGCAACAAACTATCCAAATACCGAGCATATCGCACTTGCGGATACAACACCAATTCTCCATAAACATGCGTATGGGTAAATTTAGCCAGTTGTTTTCTTATGGCATTTATCACTCGTTCGTTGCGGTGTCCGACATTGGAAACCGATACTCCGGCAATGAGGTCTATATATTTTTTTCCGTCTGTGCCGTATAGATAAATCCCCTTGGCTTTTTTAATTTCAAGCATCAAAGGAGCTGGAGAAGTTTGCGCTACATTCTCAAGGAAAAACCTTTTGAGAGAAATCATATATCAATTGATATTCAAATGATTAAACAATCTTTCCCGAAATTTCTTTCCTATGGGAATCGCTTTGCTTTCGTGCTTTGTTTTAATGATAATTATATTTGACTGAATAAGAGCAATATGATCTACATTCACGATGTAAGAACGATGCACTTGGAAAAATTGAGCCGGAAGCATTTCTTTCATCTTTTTCATGGTATTGTGCGAAATGAAAGTATCTTCGTAAGTCTGAAGCTTTACATAGTTTTCCATGGCTTCTATATACAAAATGTCGTCAATGTTAAAGTTTTTTATTCCTTTATCGGTTTTTAGAAATATATTGTTACTTCCTTGCAACAGATCCTGTTTATCCCTTTTCTTCAATTCCAGATTTTCTTTCACTTTGTTTACCGCCTTGAGCAAGCGAGGCAAGGACACCGGCTTAAGGATATAATCGGTCACTTGAAAACCAAAAGCATCCACCGCATATTCCGCATTACCGGTAATAATAACAACTTCCGGCTTTTCTTTCAAATTTTCCAAAAATTCCATCCCTGTCATATCAGGCATCTGGATATCCAAAAAAATCAAATCGGCTTTTCTCACATTCTCCATATCCATGTAAGCCTCTTTGGCAGAATTATACTTAGCCACCAAATTTAAAAAACTTACCTTGCCAATCAAATCTTCCAACAAATGCATTGCCAGCGGATCGTCTTCAACAATTATGCAATTGATTTTCATAAAAAAGGAATTTTACATCGCAAATATAAGAAAAATTGGTAAGAGAACAGAAAAAATATGTAATTTTACCCAATAATTAAACGACGGGAACTATGGTCAAAAGATTTTATCTAACAATCGGTTTGCTATTGGCCTTACAAGCGGTTTTTTCTCAAAAAGTAGTGAACTTCAAGACAAAAGACGAAGTAACCTTATATGCCTACGACTATCATATCAGTGATTCACTTCCTTATGTAATTTTATTGCATAGTGAATCGGGCAGTAAAATGGAATACAAGGATATTGCTTATAAAATTGCCAAACTCGGCTACAATTGCCTGGCCATAGACATGCGTACCGGCAACAATGAAACATCGGCCGAATACAAGAAAACCCATCCGGACCCACAACCGATAGATGCCCAAAAGGACATAGAGGCAGCCATAACCTTTGCTTTTAAAAAAAGTCAGCAGCCTGTCATCCTGTTTGGTACGGGTTTTTCCGCTTCATTGGCCATGCTCACGGCAAAAGGCAACGACAGTATAAAAGCCGTAATAGCATTCAGTCCGGGAGAATATTTCTTACCCACCCTTAAAGTGGAAGACCAACTGGCCGGATATCACAAAAAAACTTTTGTAGCATGCAGCCAAATGGAATACCCTTATATAGAACAACTTATCAGCAAAGCCGATTCATCAAAAATAACCTTATTCAAACCCGGAACCGGACAAGGAGCTCACGGAATAAAAGCCTTATCCACAAAATCGGACGGATACAAAGAATACTGGCTGGCCGTTTATCTGTTTTTCAAAAAAATCTGATATGCAGCCCATTTTATCGGTCAAAAACCTTTCGGTACAATTCGGCAAACAACCTATATTTTCAGGGCTCAATTTTACAATGAACCGTGGTGACAAAGTAGCCGTAACAGGAGAATCCGGTTCGGGAAAAACCACCCTTTTGAATACACTTTGCGGATTCAACACCCATTTCAAAGGCGAAATCACCATAGCCGGTATGCCATTGAGCAAAGAAAACATTTTTGAAATAAGAAAACACATAGCATGGCTCCCCCAAGAAATAACAGGGGCAATGGACACCGCAGAAGAACTGTTTTACTTTCCTTTCACATTTAAAGCCAATAAACACCTTAGACCCACTCGCACCCAAACCGAAAACATATTGCATAAGTTCGGATTAACAAGCGATATTCTGAAAAAAAAGATACAAGAAATATCCGGTGGCCAAAAACAAAGAATCGCTTTGGCATCGGTCCTTTTACTAAAAAAAGACATCATTTTTCTGGACGAACCGACCTCGGCACTCGATGAAAAAAACATAAAAAAAGTAGCCGATTACATACTGAATAACAAAGATATAACCGTAATAGCAACATCCCATAATCCCTATTGGACTTCAAAATCCGGACAAATAATCAATATCGAGAATTATGCAAGCAATAATTGACATCAATTGGGTAGATTTATTCATCGCTTATTCGCTCCTACTGATTCCGGTAGCCGTATTCTATTATTTGAAAACGGGGTTGGTCAAAGATACCGTAATAGCTGCCATGCGTATGACCGTACAACTGTTGGCAGTAGGTGTATATTTGGAGTTTTTATTTAGAAAAAACAACCTGTGGCTCAATATGTTGTGGGGCATCATCATGATTCTGATAGCTTCGTACACCACCGTCAAACGCAGCGACCTGTCCCAAAAAAGGTTTTTTGTACCGGCTACACTGGCCTTGCTTACCGCCATATTCCTGATAGACCTTTATTTCTTTAAAGTGGTATTGAAGCTCGATTATTTTTTCGAAGCACGATATTTTATTCCAATTACGGGCATGCTGCTTGGCAATGCCTTACGGACCAACATTATTGCACTCAACGAATATTTTTCCCGGTTGGTAAAAGAACGGCAGCAGTACCGTTATGCCGTAGCCAACGGTGCCACTCACAAAGAAGCTTTGATTCCGTTCTACCGCCAAGCCGTAAAAAAAGCCTTCAATCCGTCTATTGCCACCATGTCGATAATGGGGCTTATCTCGCTACCGGGCATGATGACCGGTCAGATACTCAGCGGTACCAGCCCGGCAACCGCTATCAAATACCAGATACTTATCATGATTACCATTTTTGTATCCTCTATGCTTACGGTAATTTTCACTGTTATCATTTCCAATCGATTCATATTCGACGAGTTCAAAAATCTGAAACCCGGCATCCTTAAAGAAAATTCGTTATGATTCGCTATTTTGTAACCCTTGCATACAAAGGAACGGCATACCATGGCTGGCAAACACAACCCAATGCCCTTTCCGTACAGCAAGTGCTGGAAGAAAGGTTATCGCTCAAACTTCGCCAACCGATAAAACTTACCGGAGCAGGCAGAACCGATACCGGCGTACATGCCAGCTTTTACATGGCACATTTCGACAGCACCACACCTCTATCGAACCGGCAAACACTGATTCGTTCTATCAATTCTTTTCTTCCCCACGACATCAAAATCTTTGATATAGTTCCGGTCAAGCCGGATGCACATGCCCGATTTGACGCACAAAGCCGTACCTACCATTATTTTTTTGCTACGGCACCGTCTCCTTTCTTACACGAATATGTATGGCAATTGCCTTATATTCCTGATTTACAATTATTGCAAACGACATTGAAAATGTTGGAAGGGCGTCATGACTTTGAAGCCTTTTCGAAAAAAGACAAAAGTGCCAAAACTTCTATTTGTACAATAACCGATACACTGGTGGCAAAAACAACATTTGGATTTTATATAAAAATAACGGCTGACCGATTTTTGAGAAATATGGTACGGGCCATAGTAGGTACACTGATTCATATAAGCAAAAACAATCTGCCGCCCCACCATATTTTGGAAGTCTTGGAATCCAAAAACAGAAGCCAAGCAGCAAGTTCCGCTCCGCCACAAGGCCTGTTTTTTACAGGAGTGGATTATCCCGAACATATTTTTGTCGAACAGAAACCGAACCCCATAAAAAATTTTTTGTTACCATGAAACCATTGGCAGAAAGAATGCGACCGCAAAATCCCGATGAGTTTTTCGGACAGGAGCATATCCTGGGACCCAACGCCCCATTGCGACGCCTTATAGAAAATAATACCGTCACCTCGATGATATTGTGGGGACCTCCCGGAAGCGGCAAAACCACCCTCGCACGCATGATAGCCACACTCACCCAACGGAAACTCTATCAGGTAAACGCAACGGAATCCGGCGTAAAACAAATAAAAGAAATCGCGCAGGAAGTCGCTGCTTCCGTGTTTGTTACCAGCCCGCCCATCCTGTTTATAGACGAAATTCACCGTTTCAGCAAATCACAACAAGATGCCTTGCTAAAAATGGTGGAAGAGGGAAAAGTGATACTGATAGCAGCTACTACCGAAAATCCGTCATTTGAAGTTATCAATCCGCTATTGTCCAGATGCCAGGTCTATCAATTGAAGGAACTTGATAAAGAGGCACTTTTGAAAATTCTGTATAGAGCCATCCGGAAAGATGAAATGCTAAAAAAACTGAAAATCACCATAAAAGAAGCGGAAGCACTGCTCTTCATCTCCGGTGGTGACGCACGAAAATTATTGAACGCCTTGGAAATTACCGTAAATTACTTGAAAAACGAAAAAGAAATCATTATTGACAATGAAACAGTGCGAAAAATCTACCGGCACCACGTATCCTATTACGATAAAAATTCCGATTTACATTACGACATTATTTCCGCATTTATAAAATCCGTAAGAGGAAGCGACCCGGATGCTGCCGTATATTGGCTGGCAAGAATGCTTCATGCCGGCGAAGACATCAAATTTATAGCCCGGCGACTTATTATATTGGCGGCAGAAGACATCGGTCTGGCCAACCCCAACGCTTTGCTACTGGCCAATGCCTGTTTTGATGCCGTAAGTAAAATAGGAATGCCCGAAGCCCGTATAATCCTATCCGAAACAACAATATACTTAGCCACCAGCCCCAAAAGCAACTCGGCCTACAAAGCCATAAACAAAGCCATGAATTATGTCAAAAGCCATCCGGACGCTCCGGTGCCTATGCATCTTAGAAATGCTCCTACCCGGCTAATGAAAGAATTGGGATACTCGGAAGGCTACCAATACCCGCACGATTATCCTAACCATTATGTCATACAAAAATACTTACCCGACCAAGTATCCGAACAATTTTATGAGCCTGCCGCCAACAACCAAGAAAAGAAAATGACCGACCGGCTGAAACGAATAAAATCCTCTCAACAGAAAGAGTAATAACCACTTCTCCGCGAAATACTCGCAAAAAACAACCTTACATACTTTGGGGGACAGTATCCAAATTTACCCCAATCGTAAAAAACTATTTTAGCAAAGGCCTCGTTTTTTTCATCACTATAAGTAGTAAATGCAAGATCGTACAAACTGGAACATCCGATAAATATGCTATTTCCTCCCGGGGCATCGGA
>CAYMVE010000084.1:0-8754 GCA_964393715.1 uncultured Bacteroidales bacterium
AAATATGATAAAAAAAGGTGCCCGGTATCTCTATACCGATATGCCCGAAGAGTCATTAAAAGCTCTATCTCCGTTTATCGGAAACCGGATTGGCCGTTATGGTAGTATCCGAATTTATAAACTTCGAACAAATTCCTCTCTAATTGCAAAATAGTACGGGTAGTCACCAAATTTCCCAGTCAAATGTCCAGTTTGTTTTTTACCCGAAAACATAATTTGTCTGCTTATACAAAATGATTTATTTTTGTAGAAATATAAAAAAAAAATGATGAAAAAAGTACTCTTGACACTCGGCTTACTGGTAGGATTTTTACCTTACTTGACAGCTCAGCAAAGCAAATCCTATTCGCAAAGACCGCAAGGTGTTTCCAAAGGTATTACCCACAAAAAAAGCAAAACTCAAGTTGTAATAAACGGTGTGCCTTCCTACATCTGGCATCATGGTTGCGGACCTACGGCTTTGGGAATGCTGTTAGGGTATTACGACATCAATGGATTTCCCAACTTGTTCCCCGGCGATGCCTCTTCCCAAACAGAGGCGGTAAACAATGCCATAGCCAATCAAGAACATTACAACGATTATTCCGAACCTATCGATTATTATCCGTACCTTTATCAAGACAAATCCGAATTGGGAGGCGCCCACACTTCCAACTGTATTGCCGATTACATGCGTACTTCTTGGAGTGCAGCGAACAACCGGTACGGATGGAGTTGGGCATGGGATGTGATGACAGCCTTCAATCTGTATGTTAATCAACAAGATAGCACCTATCATACCGAAGTAACTTATCAGTTGTTTGCTCCTGAAAAATGGGAAATGTACACCAACGAAATCGACCACCAAAGACCTGTTGTAATACTGGTGGATAGCGACGGTGACGGCCAGTCCGACCACTTTGTGACGGGAATCGGTTATGACGAGGCGGATACCACTTACGGCATTTACGACACATGGGACAATAATATTCATTGGTACAAATGGAGAGCTATGTCAGATACTTATGAATGGGGCATATACGGGTTCGGACTTTTTCAACTAAAATACAAAGTAGTGGCCTATATTAGTCCGGAAGGAGGCGGCTCTGTCACCGGTACGGGAAATTTCTTTCCCGCAGATACAGTAACCTTGACAGCAGTTCCGGCAGAAGGATATACCTTTGTAAACTGGACGGAAAACGGAATCGAGATTTCCGACTCCGCCGTATATCGTTTTGTAATCGACTCTAGCCGGTATTTAGTTGCCAATTTCGAATCAATCAACAGTATAGCCGATGTGTACAAAGGTGAAAGTAAAGTGAAAATTTTCCCCAATCCGGCAACCGATTTTGTTAGCATTGTCGTGCCTACTGAGGGAAAAAATATGAATATCGAACTGTTCGATGAAACCGGACAAGTAATATTAAACCAAACCATGCCTCTCCGAAAAATAACCATAGATATACATCAGTTGCCAGCCGGCATATATTTGTTAAGAATATCCACTCCCCGAAAATTATTTTATGAGAAACTCATGAAATTCTAAAAAATCGGAAAAATAATTTTTGGCACCTAGTTCAATAAAGAATACGCCCCAGCAGATATATAATAAAAAAGCCACTCATCCTAATATGAGTGGCTTTTTATGTGTAAAAGCATCTTGCTTAAATTTCTTCCGTCTCATTAACTTTTGCCAAAATGTCAGAATATTGAATCACCAAATACTTTTGGTTGTCCAATTCAATTTCGGTACCTGAATATTTTTTATAAATCACTGTGTCTCCTACAGCAAATTCCGGATTCTCAATATTGGCCATAGCAACTACTTTTCCCATAGTAGGCTTTTCGGTGGATGCTGTGTCCGGAATAATGATTCCGCTTTCGGTTTTCTTTTCTTTTTCTTCATCAATTGCTATCAAAACATTTTGGTTTACAGGCAATATTTCTTTCATAGTTTTACCCTCCTTTTATTTTACGGTTATACCTAATAATTTATCTATTTTCGGTTTATCAAATCCCACTACCCATTGACCGTTTATTTGTGCTTGAGGCACTCCCTGCTGTCCGGTGTTTTTCATCATTTCTTTGGCAGCATTCATATCTTTCGAGACATCAATATCCCGGAAAGGAATGCCGTTTTCCCTCAGATATTGTTTCAGTTTGTTGCACCATGGACACGACGGCGTGGTGTACACAACAACTCTTGCAACCTTTTTACCATCCCCTTGTTGTGTAGTATCCAAGGTAATATTATTGAACAAGTTTCCATAGTATTCGGGATTGTTGCATCCTGCTACGGTTTTCTTAAACGCTCCGTTTTGAAAGTGCAATAACATTGGGACGGTCTTTATGCCGTAATTCGGATGTATGTCCCTTACTTCTTTTACATCGGCGGCAAGCAGTACATAGTTTTTGTCTTTTACCTTTTCATCGGCTTTCAGGATATTATTGTAGGCACATTTGCTCAATTCACTACCTTCTTTGTACAACAACAAATACACATCTTCTTTTTTCCCCAGATGCTCTACCAATTCATTATGAGACTTGATGTGTACTACTCCCATTTCCATAACTTGTTTTTGGACGGCTGGCTCGCAAATATTGTGCCTATTATCAAAATGTCAGTAATATGACAAAATTGCCCGCAAAATATTTTTTGATGAAAATTTCCCGAAATTTTTGTGAAAATAATTCGCTTTAAGACAACCTTAAAAATAAAAACTTTGACTAATTTTGGACGGAAAACAAAAAAAACAAATGATGTTAAATAAGATTATTGCAAACATAGTACCGCTGATGCCCAAAAAGTTGGTGTGGATTTTTTCAAAACGATATATCGCGGGAAGTACCCTGGATGATGCCATAAGGGTATCCAAAGCACTCAATGACCAAGGAATGCTGGTAACTATTGATTTGTTGGGAGAATTCATTGAAGATTTGAACCAAGCGGACGAGAATACAAAGGCTTATCTCGAAATAATAGAACGTACCACACAAGAAAAAATAAAGGGAAATTACTCTGTGAAACCTACCATGTTCGGTTTGTTGTTGGATAAAGAGAAGGCTTATGAAAATATCCGGGAAATTGTAAAAAAAGCAGCCGAGTACAATAATTTTGTGCGAATCGATATGGAAGATTCGCAATGTACCGATATGGAAATAGAACTATATTCCCGTTTGAAAACGGAATTTCCCGAAAATGTCGGACTGGTTTTTCAGGCTTATCTCAAACGCACTTTGGACGATTTGAAAATGTTGTATGAACGGTTTCACAAAGACGGAGCACATAATAATTATCGCTTGTGTAAAGGTATTTATGTAGAACCGGCAGAAATTGCTTATAAAGACAAGGAAGAAATAAGGAAACATTACTTGGAAGATTTGGAATTTTTGCTTTCTCACGGAGAATATGTAGGAATTGCTACGCACGATAAATATCTGGTGGATGAGGCGTATAAACTCATAGAAAAATACAAGGTGGACAAAGACATGTATGAGTTCCAGATGCTTTACGGAGTAACACCCGACCTCCGCAAGTCGATTGTTGCAAAAGGGCACAAGATGCGGGTATATGTGCCTTTCGGAGAAGATTGGTTTGGCTATTCTACCAGAAGACTTAAAGAAAATCCGAAAATTGCAGGAGATATTGTAAAAGCTTTGTTCAAACGCGGTTGATCATTTCTTGAACCGCTGCTTTGACAGCAGATTCTATTTCTGCATACTTCTTCACGGAGGAAGATACATAGACAAAAGCTATTAAAATGCTTTTTCTTTTTGCCTTAGCTTTAGCAACAAGCTGCAGTTTATTGAGTCTGTAGGCTTCTCTGATGCGTCTTTTTATCAGATTGCGTTTTACCGCTCTTTTGATTTTTTTGTGCGGAACGGAAACCAATATTTTCACGCCGCTATGTTTGTTGGAAGTTGCCGTTTTTAACACCCAAAGCACTTTCAGCGGATACAAATTTAATATTTCCTTTTCGTTACTTTCGAAAAGCTCTTTGACTTCGCTGCGAAGTTTTATCCGTTCGTACTTTGAGAGGCCGTATCGTTTCATTGGGTAGCCGTATGCTATGCTTTGGCTTCCTTCATCTTGCTTTTTAAGAACTGGTCCAAAGCTTCTACCATTGATTTGGCCTGTTGTGAAGGTGCAGCAATATCTAGCCTGAACCCGGCATTTTTTATAGCTTTTTTTACCGTAGGACCGAATCCGCCGATATAAGTATCCCCCTGTTTATAGTCGGGGAAATTCTTTTGTAAAGATTTGATACCGGAAGGGCTGAAAAACAAAATAATGTCAAACTCATTGATGGGCAAATCCGATAAGTCGGAAGCAACCGTTTTGTACAACACTACTTTTTCAAACGGGATATTGTTCTTTTTTAGAAAGTTCGGTATTTCTTTTTTATGTATGGTCGATACCGGAACCAAAACCCTTTTGTTGTTATGCTTTTTAAAATAAGGTAGGAGCTCCTGAATTTTACCATTGGCATAAAATATTTTTCGTTTGCGGTAAGTTATGTATTTGGTCAAGTAATAAGCAATGCTTTCGGACAAACAATAGTAACGCATATCCGGAGATATGGAAGTGCGTGTAGCCTCGGCCATACCGAAAAAATGGTCGGCTGCGGTACGACTGGTTAGTATGACAGCGTCAAAATCGGAAAAATTGATTTTTTGTTTACGAAACTCTTTGGTAGAAACCCGTTCTACTTGTATAAACGGCCGGTAAACAATTTCCACTCCGTACTTTTGTGCTAACGATTCGTATTTGTCCTTGCTGTTGGTTGTTTGAGGTTGGGATACCAAGATTTTTTTGATTTTCAAGGCTCGAGGTTTTTTAATTTGGGGCACAAAGTTAAAACTTTTTTTGCGAATAGTAATCACTTTATTTTTTCATTTTACTTAGGTAGATTCCAACCATCAAATACAAAATTGTTTTTTCACAACCCATTACTTTTCTTTTTGCGGCCAATAAATTGTCAATACATCGTCTTTGAAAACATCGATTATGCCGTAGAGGCTGTAATTCTGTAAAATGTTTTTCAATTTTGCATCCTTTTTACCATATTCCCCTAATCGGATAAGTCCTGAAAAATTAATTAAAACCTCTCTTACGGCACCGGTAAACACATCTAATACAACACCTTCGTATCTACTGAGAAATGTTTTGATAAGCAGAGACAAATAACCTTGCTTGGTAATTCGTGCTAATGATTCCAATTGTTTTTTAGCTTCTTCCGGATGGGATTGGTGTAGGCTTTCGTCAAAATATGCCAGAAGTTGCGGGAAATATATGTTTTCAATATCCGCCTTGAATAGCTGAATGATTTCTTCCGCATTTTTCTCCCACAACCAGAACAGTGCCGGGTTGGTTTTTACATAACTGCCTAACCTGATAAGTCCTATATAGCCTGTAAGTGTATCTCTAAGGGCATTGGTCATAATTTCCAATTGCACCCCGGAATAAGAACTGAGATATTCTTCTACCATTAAGTCAAAATAGTTTTTGAATACGAGTTGTGCCAGCCGATGTATTTTTTCTTCCGGTTCCGTTTTGCCAAAATGGTGATCAAAATCGTCCAAGAAGGAACGGTAGGTCCGGTAACCCAGAATTTTGTTTATTTCTTCTTCTATTTCATAAGGTAGCATAATCAATTATTTTTTGAGTATTGTTCCAATGCCTGCAAATGTGTTTCCCGCATCTCGTCGGCTAACGATTGCGAAGCTATTACTTTTACATTATTGCCGAACGAAAGCAGCTCCATTACAAAGTCGTAGGTAATGTATAAATAGAGTTTTACGGTGGTGTGTGTGTCTGAGTCTTCAATTATTTCTTGCGAATGGTGCAGGCGGTGATATTTGATGTATTTGCTTTGTTGCCGGAAAAATGTCAGTACGACTTCCTGAGGATGACCGGTATGAGGACGTATAATGCCAAAACAATGTTTGAAAAAAGTGGATAAGTTGAAATCTTGCGGAGGAGTAAATGTGGCGGAAGTCGGTTCTATTTTGTGAATACGGTCCAGCCCGAATGTTTTGATATATCCGTCTTTGGTGTCTTTGGCTATCAGATACCAGTGTGATTTGAACTCTTTGAGTCCCAAGGGATGCGTGGTCCGGAGCCCGGTATGTATTACATCAAAGCTTTTTACATACCAGAAGTTGGTAACTTTATGTTTTCTTATGGCATCCAAAAGCGTGGCTAACTGCTCCAAACCGTTTTTGTCTTTGCGTTCAAATGAGATATAGCTGTGTATATTTTTGTGCATTTTCATAAGCGACAGCCATTCCAGTGTTTCCATGATTTTGAAATTGGAATTGTTTGCATCGTCATACTCTATTTTATACTTTTGTTCCTTCCTGTCATAGACGATAAAAATGGAAAAGATATTACGAATGTCATTGATGTCCCGTTGCAAAGTGCGTTCGGTAATTTTGAAGTTATAATCCAAATGTTCACCTTGTCTATCCAGATAGTCTATGATTTCTTGCGAATTGGCGCCTCCTTTTCTTACTCGCTGAATGATAAAAAAATAACGGTAAATGCTTTCTACTTTTGACATGGCAGCAGTGTTTTTTATGGCTATTTACAAAGATAAAATTTTAATGCGACAATCTGTGTCGCTACACATTCTTTTTTAGCATATTTTTTGTCTTCTCTTTCTTACTTTTTGCTCTGTTTTTCCTATCTGAAAAGACAAGTATTATTAAATACCTCCCCAAAGATACTTATACTTGGAATTACACAACAAAAAAGGGCGTCCAGCAAGTGACGCCCTTTTTTTCAAATTCAATCGTTTTACAGAAAACCTACTTTTTGATGACTTTTGCCTCAGCCTCCGTATTATCGCCAAACATAACTTTCACTACATACACACCCTTAGGCATGTGAGTTATGTCCAGAAGATATGTTTTACCATTAACATCCTTAACAGACTTCACAACTTTACCATCAACCGCAATAACCGTAATGTTATCAACTATCTTATTGCCGATTATCTTCAACTGACCATCCGTAGGATTAGGAGTTATAGTTAACGACTTGCTATCTGCACCACTGATGCTCACAAGAATTACCACTTGTGCACTATCACTCATTTCGGTACCACACGAATTGGAAACTTCACAGTTATACCAACCTTCCTCATTCACCGTAGCCGAAGTAACACTCAATGTTGCCGTCGTAGCACCGGAAATGTTGCCTCCGTCACTCAAAGCATTGTTATCCTTATACCATTGGTAAGTAAGGTTGGTGCCGGTTGCTGCCACAGAAAGCGTAAAATTGTCGCCTTCATTCACTTGAACATCTACCGGTTGTGTCGTTATTGACGGTGCTTCATTTACATTTACGGTTACTACATCAGATGACACTGTGCCACAATCATTAGTAATCAGGCAATTGTAAGAGCCTTCATCATTTACCGTAGCACTGGAAATACTATAAGCGTTGGAAGTTGCCCCCGGAATGTCATTTCCATCATGTTGCCATTGGTAGGTCAAACCGTTTCCGGAAGCCCCCACAGAAAGCGTCAAGTTATCACCTATACATAAATCTCCGCCTTGTGGTTGTGTAACAATTTCAGGTAATGGATTTACAACCAAAGTTGCTATATTGGATTCTATCGTTCCGCAAGAGTTGGAAACAACACAAGTATAATCTCCGGCATCCGAAGGAGATACATTATTGATTACATAAGTATTACTGGTAGCCCCCGGAATATCATTCCCGTTCAGTTTCCATTGATAATTCAAAGCATTCCCCGTAGCTGTTACCGACAAGGAGAATCCGGAACCTTCACAAAGGGTACCTCCCTGAGGCTGAGCAGTAATAGCCGGCATTTCGCTAATAATCAATGTTGCCGGTTGCGTAGTAACGGAACCACAAGAATTAGTGATAACACAAGTATAATTACCGGCATCTGCTGCAGTAGCATTGGCAACGGTATATGTAGCGGAAGTTGCTCCGGCAATATCCGTTCCATCGTGTTGCCATTGGTAGGTTGGATTATCTCCCGTAACAGCCACATCAAAAGTAAAGGAACCTCCTTCACACACATCACCTCCTTGTGGTTGTGTCGTTATGGCAATGCCCTCCGTAACATTCAGCGTAGCAATATTGCTGGTTATGCTACCGCAATCTCCGCTGACAATTACCGTATAGTCTCCGGCATCAGACAAAGAAATATTGGAAAGTACCAACGAATCATTGGTAGCGCCATAAATGTCAGAACCATTCAATTGCCATTGGTAAGTCAAATTACTACCGTCAGCAACCACTGACAAAATAAATGATTCTCCGGTACATACATCACCTCCTTGCGGTTGTGTTGTAATATGAACACCCGAATTTACCGTTACGGTTGCCGGATTGGAAGTAATGGTATTGCCACAAGAATCCGTCACAACACAAGTATAATCTCCGGCATCTCCCAATGTCGCACCAGATATGGTATAAGTATCGGAAGTAGCTCCCACTATATCATTTCCGTTCAGTTGCCATTGGTAAGCAGGTGCCGTAGCATTTGCCACTATCGATAAAGTAACATTATCACCCTCACAAACCGTTTGATTATTCGGATGTGTAGTAATAGTAGGTGTAATACAGTTTATCGTGGAATTGATTTCCAAATCGTCTATCCACAACATAAACATATCTACAGAAACATGATGGATTGCTACATATATTTCTTGATTATCGTAAGCACTCAAATCATAGGTAAATTGTTGCCAAGTATCCGGTGCTTCGGTAACATTGGAAATAGCCGTGAAACTTGA
>CAYMVE010000085.1:0-8678 GCA_964393715.1 uncultured Bacteroidales bacterium
TATTGCAGACGGGCAAAATACAAAGCGGTAACGGATAAAAAGAAGATAACGAGACCGGAATAGAATGTTATTTTTTTGATGTTTATCGATTTGGTAAATAAAAACAATAGCAGCAGAAGAATAGCCGCCACGAATGCAAACAGAGAAATAAGCGCCCACTGGTTGGAAGCAAATATATCGGCTGTCCGGTGTATGAGCTTGGTCAGGAAAAATTGGGGAACCGGTTTGATTTTGTCGGTAATATAATGATTGGCAAACTCCAAGTTATACTGGATGTCTTTGTCGTTGGGAGCAAGTTTTAAGGCTTTTTCATAATAATAGATGGCATCGGTTATTTTGTTTTGCTTGAAATAAGCGTTACCGAGGTTGTAATATACTTCCGGTGCTTCGTAGCCGAGCTCTATAATCTTTTTGTAGAATTGGGCGGCAATGTCGTATTGTTTTTTTGTATAAGCATTATTGGCACTGTCGAGCAAAGCTTGTGCTATATGTGTATTATCTGCGGAATAGGCTTGTACCGCAGCAATTATGAATATCCATATTGTCAGTATTCGTCTCATAATCAGTTGATTTTTTGGTTTAGTTTTACAATGAGTTCGGATGCTTGTTTGTAAAAGTCTTTCATGTCTATTTTTTGTGATTCCGGAGCAAAGCGTTGAAAATCCGCACTTTCTATTAAATCCAAATATTTGGTTACAAGTTCTTTATCTACATTGAGGGTTTCCAGTTTTTGTTGGGCATTTTCTTTGGTCAATTCGGCTACCGGTATATTGAGTTTATCTGCCAACAGTTGCCACATGGCTTTGGCTATTTCTTCGTAAAAGGCTTTTTCGTCTTGGCGGTTCATGGCTTTTTCGGCGGTTTTGAGCCGTTTTTTAGCGAACCTTAATGCTTTTCGGTTTCTTACTTTGGCCAAATCGGCGTTTTCTTTGATTTGTTTTCTACGCAAAATTATGATGAGTACGGCAATAAGTATAACGATAAGGTACCACAAAAAGAATTTGGCGGAGGTAATATAATAGGTGTGGGATGTACGAAATTTTTTGACTTTTTGTTTGATAAAACGAATATCTTTACCCAGATATTTAATGTCTTCTTTTCTGAATGCGGTAGTTACCGTTCCCTGTTCTTCTTCGCTGCCCTTTTCTATGTTTAGCGTGATTTTTTCGGAGGTTAAGGTTTTATATTTTTTACTTGCCAAATCAAAGTAAGTAAATTTTACCGGCGGTATTTCAAAAGTTCCGGCGTGTCGCGGAATAAAAACATATTCGAAGGTGCGACTTCCTATGGTACCGGATGCCGTATTGCGGATTTTTTGGGATTCTTTCGGGTCGTAGGTTTCAAAATCGGGGGGCAGGTTTATGTGTGGCATATCAAAAAGCCGGAGGTTCCCCTTGCCCGATATTTTTACTTTCAGGGTGATGGCATCGTTTACTTTGGCTTTTGTTTTGTCTATGGATACATCCAGGGTAAAACTGCCCACGCCTCCGTAAAAGTTTTCATCGTCGGTTTCCGGAAGCGGTTTTACATGGATGGTTACCGGAGCACTTTTGATTTTTCGTTTTACTTTTTTGTAGCCACCTCCCCAAAATGCGGAAAAGAAGTCGTCATAACCTCCTCTTACCCGTTGTCTGACTACACAGGTGATTTCTACCGGGTCAATTTTTAAGGTGCCGGATCTTTGGGGGGTAAGGATGGTCTTTTTGATAACTCCGACATTGTAAATTCTTCCGTTCACATTTTCGCGGTGCAAAGAAATTTGGTCGGGTGTAGGAATTTCGTCGGCCCAAAAACCTTTGAAATTGGGCAATTTGATGTCGTCAAATCCCATTAAATCTACTCTGCTATATATCTTTATGGTTGCAGTGAGCTGTTCGCCTTGATATACTTTTGTTTTGTTTACAAGGATTTTTACGAATAGGTCTTTATTGTTAGAAGGTACGGAAATTTCTTGTTCCGGATTGGAGCTTGTTCCGCTTGATTTTGTAGCCGACTGTGTACCACCTTCGTCCACCACTTCTATTGTCAAAGGGTTCGACTTCAAAGTTTTGCCTTTTACGGTTATTGTAGCGGAAGGTATGGTAAACTTCCCTTTTTTGTTGGCTTGCAGATAAAAACTGTAAGTATATTTTTCTTCACGCGATACCCTTCCGTTGATAATGCTTATACTACTACTGCTAGACATACTGGGGCCTCCCAATACTTCAAAGTTGTTGAAGTCGGGGAAATGAGGATTTTTGCCCCGGGCATTTACCGTGAATCTTATTTCGAAAGGTTCACCCACTGCCACTACCGATGGTGCACTTGCTCTGAACGATTGGGCATGTGTCCAAAGGGGCGATGTTGCCAGTATGAATGTCAATGTTAGTATTTCAAATGTTTTCTTTATCATTTTACCAATCTTTTTCAATTTTTATTCTGTTTGCTTTTTGTTGTTGCAATTGTTTGGCTTTTATCTTTTTTTGCAATTTGTTTTCGTTTTGTTGCAAAGCATTCAATATGCGTTGGGCATCTTTTTTATTCATTCCTTGTTTTTGTTGTTGCTGTTTTTTCTTTTGTTGATTTTGCGGCTGTTGTTGTTGTTTCTTCTGCTGCTGTTTATCTTTTTTATCCTTGTTTTTATTTTGTTGGTTTTGTTTGTTTTTATTTTCTTTCTTTTTATCGTTTTTCTTTTTATTGTTTTTGTTCTGTTTGTTTTGATTTTGCTTTTTGTTTTGCTGGTTTTGTTTTTGCTGTTGTTGTTGCTTTTTAAGTTTTTGCAAAGCTACCGATAAATTGTATTTGGCCTCCTTATCATCTGGATTTAATTTCAACGCGTTGATATAGCTGTTGATGCTTTCTTTCAATTTATTGGTTTTGAGATAGATGTTTCCGATATTGTAATGCAATTTTTCCAACTTGTCTTTGTCTGTTGTAGATTGTAACAATTCTTGCCATACTTTCAATGCTTCTTTATAATTTCCCTGCTTGTACAGGGCATCGCCCATGTTGAATTTGGCTTCAAAAGACCGGTTGTTTTTTTCGATAGCTTTTCTGTATTTTATCTCGGCTTCATTGTATTTTTTCTTCTCGTACAATTGATTCCCTTCACGGATAAAATGTCTTTCTTCTTGGGAATTTGCCCGATAACTCAATAGGGCAAGCAAACAGAATAATATGTTAAAAATCAACGATTTCATAATATTCAGATTTTTATTTTGAACAAGTTGTATTTGTCAGCCCATTTGCTTTTTTTCAGCGGGATAAACACTTCTATCATCAACAGAAGAATTGCCAAAGCAATGAACGGCTGATAGTAATTTTCGTATTCGGAATAAATTTTCGATTCCATTTCCTTTTTATTGAGTTTGTTCAGATTGTCAAAAACAATATCGAGACCGAGTCCGGAATTGGTAGCCCGTACATAGGTTCCTTTTCCGATTAAAGCTATTTCTTGCAATGTTTTTTCATTGAGCTTGGTTACCACTACATTGCCTTCCTTGTCGGTTTTGAATACTTTTCGCCCGAATCTGTCATACATTGGTATAGGCACCCCTTGCGGACTTCCTATACCGATGGTGTATATTCTAATGCCTTTGGCGGCAATTTCTTTGGCGGTTTCTATGGCTTGTTCATCGTGGTTTTCTCCGTCGGTGATAAGGATGATTGCTTTGGACACATCTTCGTCGCTTGTAAATGATTGTGCTGCCAATGATAAGGCTTCCGACAGGTTGGTGCCTTGTACGGGAATGCTATGTGTATTAATGGTGTTCAAAAACATCTTGGCCGAAACATAGTCGGATGTTACGGGAACCTGCACATAAGCCTTACCGGCAAAAACAATCAATCCTATTCTATCGTTGTCCAACTTGTCCACCAGCTTTTCTATGGCCCGTTTAGCTGCGGTCAGCCGGTTGGGTTTAATGTCTTCCGCCAACATACTATTGGAAACATCCAAGGCAATTATCACCTCAATACCTTTGCGTTTGACGGTTACCAATTTGGAACCGAGCTGCGGCCCGGCCAATCCTATGGTCAAGAAAAACAGGGCAAAAAATGTCAGCCAGAATTTCCACCTTATCTTTGACAATGAAAATCCGGGCATCAATTGTTTTACCAATGAGGTTTCTCCGAACTCGGCCAATGCCCGATTGTGTTTCTTACGGGCATAGGCATAAACGGCCCCTGCCAATATCAATATAACCGGTAATGCGTAAATCAGATATATGTATGCAAATTTAAACATGGTTTTACTCCTTTTTGTTTTACGGAATATTGCGATAAATCGTATGTCTTAGCACAAATTCTACCAAAAGCAACACTAACGCCGTTATACCAAACCAAATATATTGGTCTGTTTTTTTGCTCATTTCCTTTACTTTTATTTTGGTTTTTTCCAGTTTGTCTATTTTCCGGTAAATCTCTTCCAGTTTCTTCTTGTTGGTGGCCCTAAAATATTCGCCACCGGTAGTTTGTGCTATTTGTTTGAGCAAAGGCTCGTCTATTTCCACTTTCATAGGTTGATATTGAATGCCGAACGGGGTTTGAACCGGATAGGGAGCTTCTCCATAGGTGCCTACTCCGATGGTATAAACCCGTATCCCGTAAGTCTTGGCTATTTCGGCAGCGGTAAGCGGATCTACCGACCCCGAATTATTTACTCCGTCGGTAAGGAGTATGATAGTTTTGCTTTTGGCTTGGGAATCTTTCAATCTGTTTACCGCGGTTGCCAATCCTTCGCCAATAGCTGTTCCGTCTTCCAGCAGTCCGGTTTTTACATCCTTCAATAGATTGATTAAAGCGGCATGATCAGCGGTAAGCGGACATTGGGTAAAGGCTTCGCCAGCAAAAATAACCAGCCCTATACGGTCGTTGGGACGATCATTGATAAATTGTGTGGCCACTTCTTTGGCGGCTTCCAAGCGGTCGGGCTTAAAGTCTCTGGCCAACATACTACCGGAAACATCCAAATCCAGCATAATATCGATACCTTTGACGCTGACATCTTTCCAAACATCTTTGCTTTGCGGGCGTGCCAGAATAAAAATGAGCAATGCCAGTGCCACTATCCTGAATACAAACAAAATATGTCTGGACCATACCTTCACGGAAGGTTTAAGTCCTTCAAACGGCTTTGTTGTGGATAATCTCAATGACGGGTTGTAATTCTTTTGTTTTAGCACATACCACACTATTAGCGGCACCAGCAACAATAGCAGCCACAAATATTGTGGATTTGCGAATGTATCTATTTTAATCATCAGTGCTATCATTTTCTTCCGGTTTTTGAATTTTACTATTGTCTTCGTTGCCGTTGTGTTCCGGTTCTTCTTTGGGCATGGTTTCCGTTACAAATTCATACGCTTTTTTCCATGCAAAATCGTTTTCATCGGGCAACGGTTTGAATTTGGCAAATTTTGCCAAGTCGGCTATTTCAAACACCTTTTGCATGTTATTTATGAGTTGGGCATCCATGTTTTCAAGTTCTTTCAGTGCTTCTATAATTTCGCTACTGGTACTTTCCATGGCCGAAATACCCAATTGTTTTTCCATGTATTCGCGTAAAATGTCGGTGAGTTCTATGTAATATTGTTTTACCTTGTCTTGTTGCCAGAGTTTCTTTTCTCGTAATTTTTCCAAATTCCTTAATGCTACTACATGTGCCGGATCTTCCGGTTTTTTGAATTCTATGAATGCCTTACCTTCTTTTTTGCGTCTGAAATATCTGAACAGGATGAAAACAATAAGCAATAGTAATAGGCCTGCAAGCATGTAAATACCGAATCTGTCTATAAATTCCTTAAAAGTAAGCGGAGTATTTATCGGTTTTTTAATGTCTTTCAGGGGCACTTGGGTAGTATCTACCGGCACCAGTTTTACAAATAAAAATTGCGAGGTCGTAAATATGGTATCTTCCACGGTATCCAGTTGGAATACGAAAGGAATGGGCGGTATAACTACACGGCCGCTATCGTAAGCACTAATGGTGTACGATTTTTTCAGCAAAACATAGTCCTTGCCCACCGATAAAGTGTCGGGAATACTATCTTCGTGCAGTATGTGTATGCTCGAAGTTATGGTATCGTTGAATACCGGAAAGCCGGCAGTCAGTTTGCCGGGCATAAAGTTTTTCAGCTTCAAAGTCAAGGTAAGTGTGTCGCCAATGGTTATGGTATCTTTGTTAAGGGCGGCACTTACCGTGGCCACCTGTGCATTGGTTGTAAAAACTCCCAATAATGCCCATGTTACGAGTACCCCTATATGTTTTATTTTTTTCATACGGATTCAATTTATCTTACAAGTTTGCTCCTCATTTTGAACAGATTCATCAAAGGTCTTACATAGTCTTCTCCGGTATATAATTTTACGGCATCTACTTTTGCCCGTGCAAAAATTTCTTGCAACCGTCTATCGTGTTGTTCAAAAAAGTTTTTGTATGCATTCCGGATCTTGCTATCCGATGTGTTTATCCAAATTTCTTTGTCCTGTTCGGGGTCGTAGAATTTTGCCAGACCGATGTCCGGCATTTCTTTTTCGCGTTTGTCCGCTATCTGTAATGCTATCAAGTCGTGTTTGTTGTTGGTGATTCGCACCGCTTTTTCAAAATCATCATTATCGATAAAATCGGATAGGACGAAAGCAATGCTTCGTTTTTTGATAGAATTGGTAATAAAACGCAATGCCTCGGTGATATTGGTTCCCGTTCCTTGGGGTTTGTAATCAATAAGTTCGCGAATGATTCTCAATATATGCTTTTTCCCTTTTTTGGGCGGTATAAATTTTTCCACTTTATCACTGAAAAATATTACGCCTACTTTGTCATTATTTTGAATGGCCGAAAACGATATGACAGCGGCCACTTCCGTAATAAGTTCCTTTTTGGTTTGGCGGTGGGTACCAAAATCGCCCGACCGGCTGACATCTATTGCCAATATGACAGTAAGCTCGCGTTCTTCTTCAAAAACCTTTACATAAGGATGATTGAAGCGGGCCGTAACATTCCAATCGATATTGCGAATATCGTCTCCGTATTGATATTCACGAACTTCGCTGAATGACATCCCTTTGCCTTTGAAAGCACTGTGGTATTCGCCGGCAAAGATTTGATTGGTCAGCCCGCGGGTCTTTATTTCAATTCTTCGTATTTTTCTTATAATTTCGTTTGCATCCACTTTCCGGTGTTTTTTACGGTACTTCCACTGTATTTAATATTTCGTTGATGATGTCGGCCGAATCTATGTTTTCAGCTTCGGCTTCGTAAGTAAGTCCTATTCTGTGCCTCATCACATCGTGGCATACGGCTCTTACATCTTCCGGAATCACATAGCCGCGACGCTTGATAAAAGCATACGCCTTGGAAGCCAATGCAAGATTGATGCTGGCACGCGGAGAACCTCCGTAAGCAATCATATTGGTAAATTTGTCCAATCCGTATTCTCCGGGATAGCGGGTAGCAAAAACGATATCGAGTATGTATTTTTCTATTTTTTCGTCCATGTAAACTTCTTTCACCACTTCCCTTGCTTTGATAATATCTTGGGGAGTCACCACCTTGTTGGCCTTCGGAAATTCTTTTTTAAGGTTTTGGCGTATAATAATTTGTTCTTCACTTTGGGAAGGATAACCTATTACCACTTTGAGCATAAAGCGGTCCACTTGTGCTTCCGGCAGCGGATAGGTTCCTTCTTGTTCTATCGGATTTTGGGTGGCCAATACCAAGAAAGGATCTTCCAATTTATAAGTATTGTCCCCTATCGTTACTTGTCGTTCTTGCATGGCTTCGAGCAGTGCCGACTGCACTTTGGCCGGAGAACGGTTTATTTCGTCCGCCAGAATAAAATTGGCAAAGATAGGTCCTTTCTTTACGATAAATTCTTCGTTCTTTTGACTGTAAACCAGTGTACCTATAAGGTCGGCGGGAAGCAAGTCCGGTGTAAATTGTATCCTGTTGAATTTGGCATCTATGGTATCCGCCAATGTCTTTATTGATAAGGTTTTGGCAAGTCCCGGCACACCTTCCAATAGAATGTGACCGTTGGTAAGCAATCCTATAAGCAAACTTTCCACCAGGTGTTTTTGTCCTACAATCACCTTGTTCATTTCCATGTTGATAAGGTCGATAAAGGCACTTTCTTTTTGAATCTTTTCATTGAGTGCCTTTATGTCAATCTGTCCTGTCATGTTTACTGACAAATTTTCTTGTCCTTCCATAATGCTGTTGTTTTTATGTTATTATCGGTTTTGACAATAAATGTACCAAAGCAGCAAACGAAATATATTTTTCGGATATTGTATATTCGGTGGTATTTTTTTCAAAAAAAACAATCCGGACTTTCCATACGAACAAGAATACGACTCTTATTATACTCCGATAGGAAACGCAACCCGTATAGGTACAACAAATTGTGCAAGGCATTTATTTTGACTTTTCGTTTCGCACGGAAACATATTGCAACAAATTGTAATTCAACAATTTATGATTTAACAATTACTTAACTTTTATTTAACCTTCGTTTAACATTTCTCGTTGTTAATATTTTTTTCTTTGTCGTGTACAAATTAAAAAAACAACCAAAAATGAAAAACAAAAAATTAAACATGGTAAAGGTCCTATTGCTTGGACTGGTTGCAACAGGATTTGTGATTACGAATGCTTGTAAAAAAGAACCTCCTACTCCCGAACCTCAACCCACTCCCAC
>CAYMVE010000086.1:0-8595 GCA_964393715.1 uncultured Bacteroidales bacterium
ACTACCGGAACATTATTATGAAGCGCTCCGGGTATTCTATGGGCTTCTTTATAGTCTCCTCCGTAGTTTTTATACATTACTTCGCCGTGTGTGTTGATGTTCAGAAAATCGTCATCCTGCCCGTGAATCCACATAAAAGGAGCTTTTACCAGTTTGATTTTTTCCGCATTGTCAATTTTCAGGTTGGTAAACAGGGAATGCGGCATATCCAACAGAGCGGCATCTTGTACCATTACATCGGAAGAGGCAAAGGGGGCTTCCAGAATCAGCCAAGAGGGCTTTAACGGATAATCATCACTCATAGCTGCCAAATCGGTTGCGGGTGCGGTTCCCAAACTATACCCATACACCACCAGCCTGTCGGAAGTAAGCCCGTGAGATTTCAACCATTGCACTACGGCTTTGGTGTCGGCATACAGGGTACTTTCGGTAGATTCTCCTTCCGACATTCCGTAACCTCTATAATCAAAAATCAGTACACCAAAACGGTTTTTACCGCCAATGTTGGCCAAAAGTTCCGCACGCGTCCAATAATAATCCAAATCATACTTGTTGCCGTGACAATACAAAATGACGGTGTCGGTAGCTATATGCTGAATGTTTCCGATATAGACCCCGTAAATTTTTGCGGTATTTCCATTGTCGTCCGAAACAAATGTAAGTCTTGTGATATTGCTATCGGCTATCCGGTAAGTCTGTGGTATATCAATTTCATTTTCTCCGTTATCCAACAGGTAAGCATCCGTTTTCCGGCTATTGTACAATTGCGTATCGAGATTAAGACACGATACCATTCCTAACAGGACTGTTATGGTGATGATTATGCTAATCTTTTTCATAATACGGGCTATTTAAGTTTACAAGTTATACCGAAATAAATTCCCAGTGCACCGGTAGATGCCGGCGAGAAATATTCCACCACGCTATTATTTTTGTTAAATGGTGCCAAATACCTCAATTCAATTTGGTAATTAAATTTACCGTTTTTATTCAGAAATATTCCGGCATTGACGGTGGGTATCCAATGCTGCGGCTGCGGTTCGTTATGTGCTCTAAACGAATTGATAACAAACCAGTTGGCAGAAGTTACATAATATAATTTTTTAGGTGTTTCCCAATAAAAATTAAGGTCCAACTCCGGATAAATACGGCTTTGGGCATCTCTAAAAGCATGCATAAAATTGATAACCGGAGAAATAGAAATGGAAGGAACATACTTATTTTTCGAAGCATACAGGTTACGAGTAAATCCGAAATCGGTTTGCAAATCGGCAAATGCCAAAGAAGTGGTATGAAGACTCACCCAAGCCGTAGTTAAAGAGTCCAAACCGTAGGCACCCCACACCGAAGTATAGGGTATGGGAATTACGGCACCGGCAAAATGAATAAGCGGACCGCCAAAAGAAGCTCCCACTTGTCGTTCACCTTGCGGTATCGGTTTGACAATTCGGGTAGGAGCACAAGAGGCAAAAAACAAAATTATCAGTGTGATGGCTGCTATGACTTTAATTTTCATAATGCTAACAAACTTTACGGCTGCAAATATAAAGGTAATTTCCTAATTCCCCAAGTTAAAAATCCAGACTCAAACTCAGATAAAAAACTTTGGGCAATAGTACATCTCCGTCTATTCCCCATGCCCAGTCGGCTCTAATAAAATATCCAAGCAATCTGGAACGCAGTCCCCAACCATATCCTAAAAGCACCGGAGAACGCTCTTTATCTATAATAACGGTTACCGGACCATTTCGCACAACCTCGCTATTGTATTTGTTTTCGTCCGAAGTAGGAGAAGGGCCACTCCAAGCACTTCCCACATCACAAAAAAGCACCAATTGTAAGTTTCTAAAAAAATCGGAATTTACAGGCCTTCTGGAAAAATAACTGACAAACGGCCAACGAACTTCATTGTTGGAAACCAAAAAGGTAGTACCGTTACGGGCATTCTGAATAAAGCCCCGCATATTGGTAGCTAATGCCTGAAATACATACGGCTGTGAATAGTCTATGGGAGTCTCTACATCAAACATAGGTGTTTTGTTAGACAAGTTTATCCAGTTGTCCACTCCTCCCAGATAGTAAATAAGTAATTTGTGTCCGAACGATTTACTGCCGGCTACCCGATTGGCAAGAATCAAATTCTTGTGAATTTTAGTATAATGCCTGAAATCAAAACCCACTACATACAAATCCGTCTTTTTTTCAATAAGCTGATTGTAAAATTCCGCAAATATTTTGGCTCTGGTTCCGGAATACAGGTTAAGGGCCAGCTTGAAAGTGTTGTCAAAGATGTATTCGGCTTTCAATCCTTCCCAATAGCTGAAAGATGTTTTTTCGTTTAACGATTGAATGTCGGTGGATAAGGTAACATTGCGATCGTAACGGCCGTTTACGGTAAGTCTTACGGCACTCACCTGACTAAACGGGTATTTGGTGATGTACATCAAATTGTGCGAATGGGTCCGAATCAAGTTGTAACCATTTACATTCAAATACGACTGCCTGTGAAACACCCATTGCTTATCGGTTCGCGATTTCAAATTTTCAAAACTTAGCAAATATTCATTGCTTTCCAAATTACCGGAAAAACGAAACCCTGCCGTTATCCGGTAGTTTTCAAACAAGTCCAATGCTCCTATTTTGAACAGCACATTCAATCCGGGATTGAAATAAACGGCACCTCCCGTAAAGGCTTGGTAGGAAGTGTTCAAAAAACCGAAATCTATTTGATTTACCACATAGTTATTGTAAAACGAAGTGAAATACAATGACGGTTTTTGTTGTTTTCTCAGTCCTTTTTTCGTCGAATCGGGATTGTTTGACGAAGATAATACGGCGGCATTAATTCTTTCAGATGTTATGGTAAACACATAATGGTTTATGTCAATATTGTTGGTATCTACCGGAGGATATTGATTCTGTATAAAAGAGAGGGTATCCTGCACTTTTTTTATTTGTTCCTCTTTTTTCTTTTTTTCGGCCTTTTTCAGCAATTCCTTTTTAAAAGCGGTAAGGTCTCCGGTAACAGGTGCCGCATTGATATAGTTGTTGGCATTCAACAAAGGCAAAACATTTTTTCCGTTTTTAAAAAACACTACCGGCAAATTTCTTTTACCGTCATAACTCAATTTTTCCACATTTCTTTCAAAATTCGATACCGGATAAGTTTGAGTAAAATATCTGTAATGGATAACCGTATCGATAAAACTGATGGTACTGTCATATTGGGAAAGGGCCAAATCTTTGATTCCCAAACTATCACTCAGATGCAAATACTTATTGTTCCCCACTTGCCATGCATTGGTTTCGTTTACATAAGGAGTGGCGGTAATGGCCGTAAGATTCGACGGTTTTGAAACCGGCTTACCTTTGAAATCGGCTAAATACAGATCGTAATTCGGTTGCAACAAAGAATCGGCATTTGCAGGATTTAGGGCTTTTTTTCTGTTCGACTCGAAAATGATATGAGTACCTCCGTCCACAAAGTGCGGGTTCAAATCATCCGCTTTATCATCGGTAATCATCACAAAAGTATTGCCCACCACATTATAAACCACCACATCCGTTTGTCCGTTTCTGACCACAGACATAACAATACTGAAGCCTTTGGGGGCATAATGCATGCTAAGCACTTTCTCTATATCCACCAAAGTTCTCGAATCGGTTTGCCCTGTTTCCACATCGTATAACCGGAACATGACTTGTCCCTGATATTCTTCGGTGTATGCCAAAATTTTCCCGCTCGGATGCCATGCAATTACCGGATTGGTGTAATCGGTTATTTGTGGCAACTTATGTCCGCGTCTCAACACCTTTTTTCTTTTGTGCGTCTTGATGTTCTCAATCCATATCTTTACTCTTCCAAGTTCGTTGGTTACATAAGCCACTTGGAAAGAATCCGCAGGATTTATCACAAATTGCGTGTATTTTTTGGTCTTTTTTACTTTTTTTAAAACACTGGTATCATTTATTTTTGTTCTTTTCGCATCTTCTTGATAATACCGTTCATCAAAAAAATTCAGCCATTCCATGCTCAAATACTTCATAGACATCCCCAGCACAAAATAAAATCCCGACTCGCTGTTTTTGCTCAATTTGGTTATGTAAATAATATTCGGAATGGTGTTTTTTCCATACTTTTGGGCAATAAAATACCAAATTGAATGACCGGCCGTTTTGGCATCTTCTCCGGTCAGCGAATTGAAATAGGCATACCTGCCCGATAAAATACCGTCTTTTACATAATTATCCAGTTCCACATTCCATTCTTCCGCCAAGTACGAAGCCAGACCGTTTATGAACCAATCGGGGAAGGACATTAAAGTAGTATTGGCCATCCTTGACTTAAACGATGCTCCGAACAACACTTCGTTCAAAAAGACTTTGGACACCTCTTCTCTTATTTGTTTTTCAAATGATTTCTTATCTCCCGGATAATAGACAAACATCTTGTTGTCAACCACTTGTGTGGTTCCTCCTATATTATAGGAATCCGACGAAGAATTCAGTCCGATATTGGATTGTCTGAAATCGGTAAGTTTGTTATATACCAGTATCTGTACCTTTTTTTTCATTTCGTACTGGAAAAAATATTCCAGTTTATAAATCTGATCATTTGCAATCTTTGCAGTAAAATCGGCCAATTCTTTACCATTCTGATAAAAATAAACATCAAACTTGCGATAACGGTAATATTGCCATACAAAATCATTGAATTGGAGACGGTTTTTGCCAAACTGCATCTGGTGCCCGTTGTAAAATTGAGAAAATGCAACAAGCGGCAATAAAGACAACCACAGAATTATGTTGGTCCTTACGGATAAAAATTTCATCAGCAGTACGGATTAGGAACTTACAAAGATACAATGTATTTGCAAATCAAACAAAAATAAGAGGTCCGCACCGCAAAAAAACAATACAGCTCGCTCCCTCAAAAAGTTGAGTCATGAAAGGGATACTCAGCACAAACATTATACTTTTTTCGAAAAAAATCTGCATCTTTCCTGCTTGAACAAAGAAGTTTTTCGAGAATATTCAAAAAATAAAAAAGCCGCCTCTTTGGAAAGGCGGCTCTGTTATCGAAAATGGTTTCGACCTTATGATTCTTGTTGTTGCGCTTCTTTTTCTGCTGCCGCAGCTGCTGCAATACTTGCTCTGGTAGCCTTTACAGAAGCCACTACGGTATTTGGAGCATTCAATATCGTATAGGTTTCCGGATTCAAGTCGGCTACTTTGATGGTTTGGCCGATATGCAATTTTTCCACATTCACTTCCACTGCATCCGGAAGTTGATCCAACATGGCTTTTACTTTAAGATATCTCGTCGGATTCATCAATTTACCACCGGCCTTTACACCTTCGGCTACACCTACCAATTCTACGGGAACTTTCATTCTAACCGGTTTGGAAGCATCTACATGCAAGAAGTCACAATGCAATATCCTGTCGCTAACAGGGTGGAAACTAATATCTTGCAGGATGGCTTCGTAAGTCTTTCCGTCAATATCCAACTCAACAATGTAAGCCTTATGCGTATAAACCAATTTGTTTAGATCCACTTCCTTTACTTTGAAGTGAATGTTTCCCTCCAAATTTGTTCCGTACAATTCACACGGAACCATCATTTCTTTTCTGATTCTGGCAGCTTCTTTTCTGCCCGGATTTCTCAATTCGCCTTTAATTTTTAATCTTTCCATAACCAAATTGTTTTTTTAAGTGTTACTCTTTGAGGCTATTGCCTCGTTATCCATCACACTTAAGTTCGAGCGGCAAAGATAATACTTTTCTTTTTACAAATTGCTATGAAAATTTCACTTTCTTAGTAGAAAGCATGCGAACTTTTATAAACTTTTCAGAAAAATAGTCTGCCGGGAAGCCGATTAAACATAAAAATCTAATTTTGCAAAAAAAACTAAATAAATGAAACGGATTGCGCTTATCACCATAATCATATTAACAACCCGTCCCCTTTTTGCCCAACATTCCGAGCCGTCAACCATAAAAGCATACCCGATACAAAACAAAATTACATTCGACGGCATGCCTTCCGAAGCGGTGTGGAGCCGGGCCATGCACATATCCAATTTTACGCAAAGGGAACTCAATTACGGGCAACCGGTAAGCGAAAAAACCGAGGTTGCGGTTCTTTACAATGACAAAGGACTATACTTCGGAATATGGTGTTATCAGAAAGACCCAAGCCAGATAGTTGCCAAGAACCTGAATGTGGATTTTGACTTTTGGTCGGACGATAATTTTCAAATACTCATAAGTCCTTTCAACGATAACAAAACAGGCTATTTGTTTATCATAAATCCTAACGGTGCGAGAGCAGACCTGCAAGTTTACGGGGGCGAAGACGCCAACCGAGATTGGAACGGGGTATGGGATGCCAAAGCAACCATAACCGATAAAGGTTGGTTTGCCGAAGTTTTTATTCCGTTCAACACGCTTCAATTCAAGAAAAGCGAAAACATGACTTGGGCGGTAAATTTCGAAAGGGACATTATGGCCAAGCACGAACAAGCATTATGGCAAGGATGGTCCAGGGACAATTCGATATTTTCCGTAGTAAATGCCGGCAAATTAACCGGGCTCAAAGGGATATCGTATGCATACAAATTTGAGTTCAAACCTTATTTGTTAGGAGGGTTGCAATACGAAGAAGGAGCCAAAGAGCCCGTTTACAGAATGGGAGGTGACTTGAACATCAACCTGACGCCTACATTAAAACTCAATTTGACCAGTTTTACGGACTTTGCACAAGTAGAAGTGGACAGAATCCCGGTCAATCTTTCGCGTTTCAATGTGTATTATCCGGAAAAAAGACAATTTTTTCTCGAAGGCGAAAATTATTTTTCCTATTATCTGGGCGACAGGAATATGGCTTTTTATACCCGCCAGATAGGAATAGAAGGCAACACACAAGTACCCATATTAGGAGGTGTTAGATTATTTGGTAAAGTAGGAAAAGAAAATATTGGCTTTTTGAATATTCAAGAAATGCCATACGATACATTGCCATCGTCAAACAATACCATATTCCGGTATAAACACGAAGTTGGCAAACAGTCTTATGTAGGCGGTATTTTCACTAACAAATATGCTCAAAATCAATCTTCCCAAACCATAGGTGTTGATGCTGCATACATAACCTCCTCGTTTCTAAAAAACAAAAATCTTGTAATATCGGGAAAGATAACCACCGTAACCAAAGACTTCAAAACGCAAAAAAATGCTCTTTCGTATTATTTTTATGCAGACTACCCGAACGACCTGATAGACAACTACATGGCCATAGGGAGCATGCAAAAAAATTTTATGCCGGAGTTGGGATTTATCAGGCGTACCGATTATAATTCGTACGCATGGTTTTTCAGGATAATGCCGCGGGTATGGCAAAAATACGGAATAAAACGGTTGCTGCTAAAACCATGGGGCTTTCTGATATATTACAACCGGACAACCGGCGAATTGGAATCTCTTTACAACGAAACCAGACCTTTGGGAGCCGTATTCAAAAGCGGAGAGCGGTTTGAAATCAATTTTATTCAAAACTACGACAAAACCACGGAAGCATTTGATTTAACAGATGATGTTTCCGTGCCTGCCGGCGCCTACAAAATGTTTTCTTACGAATTGCAGTTCGAAACCTACAAAGCCCGTCCGGTATGGGTAGAACTGTTATATAATTTCGGAGACTTTTACGGTGGCACAAAAAACACTTTGGAATCCAGTGTAGGGATAAATCTGAACAAGCATTTAAACTTATCGGAGGAGTATACCTATAATCATGTGGTGTTACCACAAGGTACCGTTATCACACACGAAGTCGCATCCTACTTGAATTTGGCATTCAATACAAAGTTGAATTTATCGTTATTTGCGCAATATAACAGTCTGGAAGACATGATGTTATACAATTTCAGATTGCACTGGATTCCTAAAATCGGATCCGATTTTTATTTGGTTTACAACATCGGATACAATGAGCCCGTCCATCAAATAGAATACATGAAACCTTCCGTAACCGCAGCAGTTGCCAAGATTGTGTACAGGTTCACTTTTTAATATAGCGGGAGACAAAAATCTGAATACTTTTTATAAATGGTAATGTTGCATTTGATGGTTGAATCTACCAGTTTTTGTTAAATACATCTGTTCAATTACATCCATTTGATACAATTTTTAGAAAATCCTGAGAAAGATTGGCAAAAAACTTTAATGAGCCCTTCTTTGTTTTAGGGAGGTTGCTTTTGAAAAATAGTTTTTTTAGAAAAAAAATATACCCTGATTATCAACATCTTAAAAATTAAAATCTATTATTCCCTATTTTTATTGGACGGTAATGTATTTGAATAAATAAATTTAACAAAAATTTAATGTTCATTTTTTAGATACAACGGTTTTGAGAGAGTAATTTTGTTTGTAGTTTTATTTATTATTTCATTATGAATTATAATTTTTTCAAGTTTATTTTTGTGTCAGGCATTATAGCAATCTTTTCGGCTTCATGCACCAAGGATAGATTGTATTTCCCTCCACATAATGATGAAAGAAGGCAAATATCTTTTGGGAATATTGTAATTAATGAAT
>CAYMVE010000087.1:0-364 GCA_964393715.1 uncultured Bacteroidales bacterium
TTAATAATATCCATGGTAGCCATTGCCAATCCGGCTCCATTTACCATACAGCCCACATTTCCGTCCAGCTTAACGAAATTGAGGTTGTATTGGCTGGCTTCCACTTCTGCCGGATCTTCTTCGGTAATATCTCTCATTTCGGCATAATCGGGATGACGGAACAGTGCATTGTCGTCAATTTTCACTTTTGAGTCGGCTGCAAAAATCAAGTCGTCCGAAGTTTTAATAACCGGATTAATTTCAAACAATGATGCATCGCTTTTTTCGTAGGCGTTGTAAAGTACTGTAACGAATTTTGTCATTTCTTTAAATGCTTTTCCGGAAAGCCCGAGATTGAAGGCTACCTTTCTTGCTTGGAAAGGTA
>CAYMVE010000087.1:374-8517 GCA_964393715.1 uncultured Bacteroidales bacterium
CCTACTTTGGGATCTATTTCTTCTTTGAAGATAAGATGGGGTGTTTCTTCAGCTACTTTTTCAATTTCCATTCCGCCTTCTGTAGAATACATGATAATGTTTCGTCCTGTTTGGCGATTGAGTAATACACTGATGTAGAATTCTTTTATTTCGGAAGGTCCGGGATAGTATATTCCTTGTTCTATCAAAACTTTACTTACTTTTTTGCCGGTTTCTCCCGTTTGTACGGTTACCAGTGTTCCGCCCAGAATGTTTTTGGCGGCTTGTTCCACTTCTTCAAAACTTTTGGCTATAATCACTCCGTGTGCACCGGTTTCTTTTATAGTGCCTTTACCGCGTCCTCCGGCATGTATTTGAGCTTTTACCGCCCAAGTATCCACACCTGTTTTTTCTTTGATTTGCTTTGCAATTTGTACGGCTTCTTCCGGTGAATAGGCTACTCCGCCTTCGGGCACCGATACTCCGAATTGTCTTAAAATGGATTTGCCTTGGTATTCATGTAAGTTCATAAAACAATGATTTTTTATTCGCAACGAATTTAATAAGATTTTTTTTTCAAATGCGTTTTATTGAGCATAATTATTGCATCAAGACCTGAAAGAATTGGTTTTTTAGCGTACCGGTATGGCAAATATTTGATTTTCTCCCCAATTGCCACAACCAAAACTATTGAGGTAATAATCTTGTGTTCTGCTTCCGTATTGTTCGCTTATGCTTATCCAGAAATAATATCGTTTGGTGGTTCCCGAGGTATTATTGATAGCTATAGAGCCGTTTGCCAATCCAAACAAGGAAGGACCGGATAAACTGCCACTAATAAGTGTGCTGGATATGATATCGCCGGATACGGCATAGGTGCCGGGAGATTCGCAAAATGTGGCCCGTACCCATAAACCGTCTCCATTTTGTACCGGATGGGATGATAAAGCCGGTATGAGTATGGTTGCATTTATAACCCAAATACCTGGCGGCAAATCGATGTAGCTTCCTGTCCAGCGGGGTTCACTTGTTCCTGTAGCCGGAATAGTGTCTATTCTGTTGGTGTCGGTTGCAATATGGCCGAATATGATTCCCTGATAAGGGTTGTCTATTAACCGTGTCCATCGTTGTCCGTTCCAATAATAGTATCCGGGGTAAACCGTATCGGCTCCAGATGATGCACTCGCGATGTTAAAAACCAATAATCCGGGACGCGGATTATTGACAGGAGCGGTAGATGTAGCAGATTGTAAAGAGATTTGAGGTGGCAAAAATCCTTTGTTGTTATTCGCACTATGCACTTCTAACAGTGCGTCATCTTCCGATGGCACATAAGTAGAATCGTCACTGACAACTAAATGTTGTGTGTATGCCATTGTAAAACCGAACATAATCCACAGAAAAACAATTTTTCTTTTCATAGCGGTATCAATTTTTTTGGGTAAAGATAGTAAAAGGAATTTTCGGGGCAAAAAAAAAGCCGCTTTTTGCGGCTTTGGGTGTGTGGGCGCACTAGGATTCGAACCTAGGACCCCTTGCTTGTAAGGCAAGTGCTCTGAACCAGCTGAGCTATGCGCCCTGGAGCATATTTTTTGAGAACTCGTGTGCTTTGTTTCAAAATTGCGGTTGCAAAGGTAATGCTTTTTTTGATACCGCAATACACTTTTTACGATTTTTTTATTCTTTTTTTTGAATTTTTTGTTGCCGGTTTTTTGTCTTTTGACGGATCGTATTGGTATTCAACGGTATTTTCCAATTCGCCGTCCATGTTGTATTCTTTCCAGGCTCCTACTCTTTGACCGTTTCTATATTGCCCTTCCAGTTGTTTGTTGCCGTTTTCATACCACAATACCCAGGGACCTACTCGCTTGTCGCTTTTGTACATGCCTTCTGCGGCTTTTTTCCCGTTTTCATAATAATCTATCCATTTACCGTGTCTTTTACCTTTCACATAGAATCCTTCCGATGATTTTTGTCCGTTCGGATAGAATTCTATCCATTTGCCTTCTTTCTTGCCGGCCTTGTAGGCTCCCACTACTTTTGTTTTGCCATTGTCATACCATTCCATGTACTTTCCGTGCATTTTACCTTTAATATAATTCACTTGCAATTTCTTTTCTTGGGTGTCATAATATTCTATATGAGGACCGTATTTAAGTCCGTCTTTGTATTTTTCTTCGATTTTTTTGTTTCCGTTTTTGTAATATTCCAAATATTTTCCGGTAATGGTATCGTTACTGTATGCGACTTCTTTGGCCGGATTGCCGTTGTCATACCAATAAGAGAAGGCACCGTGTTTTTTTCCGTTTTCATAGAACTCTTCAAATTGTTTTTGTCCGTTCTCGTACCATCCTTCCCATTTTCCTATTTTTTTGCCGTCTTTATATTCGCCTTTAACTTTGATTTGTCCGTTTTTATACCATTCTTTATATTCGCCTTCGGGTTTTCCTTCAATATAAAGGAGTTCGGATTTCACTTGTCCGTTATCGTACCATTCTGTAAATTTTCCATCTTTCACCCCTCTGGCATATTTGCCTATGCTTTTCTTTTGTCTGTTCTCATACCATGCAATCCATTCTCCGTCTTTTTTTCCTTTTAGGTATCTACCTTCAAAGGCTTTGTGTCCGTTTTTGTAAAATCCGTATGTGATACCGTTTAATTTACCTTTTTGGTAATTTTCAACGGTTTTTATTTGGCCGTTGTCATAATACCATATCCATTCTTCGTCTTGTTTGCCGTCTCGGTAAGTACCTACTGTTTTTATTTGGCCGTTGGGATATTTTTCCACAAATGTTTTGAATGTTATATCCGGAGCGGCATTTCCTTGTGCGTCCCAAGCTTTCCATTTACCTTCTTTTCTGTCGTTTACGAATTTACCTTCCATCATCTTTTTTCCGTTAGGGTAGTAGTAGGTACCGGTTCCGTTCAGTTTTCCGTTTTCACAAATACCTTCGAATGACTTGGTTCCGTTTGGATGCCATTCTATTTGTTTTCCGATTTTTTTCCCGTCTTTGTAAGTAATTTCTCTCTGTTTTTTTCCGTTTTCGTAATAGAATGTCCACACACCGTCTTCTTTTCCGTTTTTATAAGTGCCGCTTATTTCGAGTTGGCCGTTGGGGTACCATTCTTGGTATTTTCCGTTTTTGACCCCATTTATATAATGTGTTTCTTCTTGCTTTTCGCCGTTTTCATACCAACTAATCCATGTTCCGTTGGGTTTTCCGTTTTTATATTCTTCTTGGAATTTTTCCTGACCGTTTTCGTACCACCACATCCATTTGCCTTCTTTTTTGCCATTTACAAACGACTTTTCTTCTTGTTCTACTCCGTTAGGGTAAAACTTTCGGATAGTCTTGTAAGTCGTCTTTCCGATGGCTTTACCAGACTGGTCAAAGGTTGTCCAAATACTGTCTTTTTTACCTTCTTTGTAAAAACCTAATACTTTAAGTTTGCAATTGTCATATCTTTCTTTATATAGGCCGTTTAATGTGTCGTTTTTATAGGTTTCCAATTTAATGTCGCATCCTTGTAGATTGTAATATTTTGTTTCGCCGTTTTTCTTTCCGTTATTGTACATTTCCGTTTTTACCAAATTGCCGGCTTCATCAAAATATTCCCACAGCCCGTATTTTTTACCGTTTTTCAGGGTTCCTTCTACCTTTTTTTGTTTTTTCTTTTTGTCATACCATTCCGTATGGGTTTCATATTTAGAAAAAGTTTGTTTTTTGCCCAATTTGTCCCATTCTTCCCATGTGCCAATTCGTCTGCCGTTTTTATATTCTCCTTTTTCTTTTAATTGTCCGTAATCGTACCATTCTGTGTATTCACCATTTAATATACCTTTTTTATAGTTGGCTTCTTTCACGAGGATATTTACATCATTCCATTCCCTATACTTTTTTTCCAGCAATCCGTTTTTGATATAACCTTCATATTTCTTTTTGTCTCCTTTCCAGTATGCTATGACTTTTCCGGTATAAGGAGTCGATTCTCCCTTTTTGTAATATTTCCCGTCTTTTCTTTTTTCCAATTGTTTGAATGTCACTTGTCCAGCTACCGGATTGTTTGCTGCTACTATCAACAATGAAAATACAATTAATAAGATTTTTTTCATTTTCGTTTCGGTTTATTTTTTCGCTGCACAAACTTACAAAATTTTGAGTATTTAGATTTGTTGTACAGGTATTTTTATGAATAAATGTTTTACTTTTGCAAACAATTTGAAAACTATGGCGGTTTTTACTTTCGAACAGATTTTAAAAGAGTTGGAAAACAAGATATATCGTCCCATTTACCTGTTGATGGGAAAAGAACCTTATTTTATCGATAAAATAACGGATTATATCGAAACTTCCGTTTTGGACGAATCGGCCAAAGATTTTAATTTGTCTGTAATGTATGGGAAAGAAGTAAGTGTATCGGATGTTGTTGCGGCTGCACGCAGATATCCTATGATGTCAGATTATCAGGTTGTTGTTCTCAAAGAAGCACAAAATCTGAAAGATTTTGATCAATTGGTTTCGTATGTGGAAAATCCGCTGTCTTCGACCATATTGGTAATTGCTTATAAAAATGGTAGTTATGATAAAAGGAAAAAACTTGCCAAAATCATATCTCAAAATTATGTATTGTTTGAATCCCAAGAAATAAAGGAATATAAAGTTGGAGATTTCATTAAGAAATACCTTAAAGTAAAAGGTTTTACCGTAGAAGAAAAAGCCGTTGCCATGCTTGTTGAGTTTTTAGGCAATAATATCAGTCAGATTACCAATGAGTTGGATAAACTTATCATTTTGTTGGAAAATCGTACGCATATAACCGCAACGGATATTGAAAAAAACATCGGCATAAGTAAGGACTACAATGTTTTTGAATTACTCAATGCCATAGGAGCAAAAGATGCCTACCGGGTTCAGTTTATAGCACAGCAATTTTCCAAAAATTCCAAGGCGCATCCTCTGGTTTTTACTCTTCAAATGATTTATCAGTACTTTATGAAGTTACTTACTATCCATCAATTGAGAGCTCGTAAACTTCCCGCCAAAGAAATAGCATCAAAATTAGGAATAAATTATTATTTCTACAAAGATTATGAAAAGGCGGCCCAAAAATACCCGATGGGAAAAATTGTAAAGAACTTGGAGTTGATTCATGAGTACGACTTGAAATCAAAAGGTGTCGGTATAGCAGACATAGACGAAAGCGAACTGTTAAGAGAACTTCTTTTTAGATTAATGAATTAACCTTAACTTTTACTCAAAGTTTATATTTGATAAATTTTGTATCATTTAATCAAAAAAAAAACTCTATTTGTCAAATAATATTGTTGAAAGTTTATTCTTTTTAATACTTTTGTGTAGTATTTTTGAAAAGATAATAAAAAAGAGCAAAGAGATGAAGTACAGAGAAGAAATTTATAATTACATTCCTTTAATTGAACTTAAAAACAGAAAAGAGATAGGGAATCGTTCTTATAATGCCTTATTGCATCAGGGGCTTTATATTGTGCAAGACATTGTTCAACATTACAACCAATACGAAACTTTTAAGAATATTAAGAATATTGGCGAATTGTCCAATATCGAGTTGACAAAAGTCGTTGAAAAATACCCGTTGTCAGAAGTGAACTTACCATTCGTTTTGAATGAAGGACAATCAAAATATTTTAAAAGTTTGGTTTCTTTTATTTATCCTCTGTACCGGGATAGCTTATCAAAGCTACTGAATTTCAAAAGTTTTGAATACCTCGGAGTTGTAAAAATACTTACCGAAAAAGAAGAATTAGTAAGAGAGTCCGGCCATGAAAAAATAATAATGGATTTTTATTTGTTAAAACATTTTGTTTTTAATTTTGTAAATTCTCTATCAAAAGTTTCCGATAGATGGTCATTTTTGCTTATTTATGTTCAAGCCGGATATCAGGTGTTGAAGTATGATTATCAAAAGTTGAACTTAGATAGGATTTATAATCCGTTCAAATTGATATACGAAACTTTATTTGATGAAAAATTTTTCAATAGTAGGGAGAAATTAATTATCAAGAATTGTTTTTACTTTGAAGAAAAAAGATTTAAAAGCAACAAATACGGCAGTTGTTTACAAGAATTGTCTCAAATTGTCGGGTTGTCAAGCGAAAGGGTAAGGCAAATAAGAGGAGAGGTGTTTTATAAGTTTTTGGATTTTCTTAAAATAACCGATCTGTTCAAAGAAGTAATTGCCGAAAAATACCAATTTGACTATATTTCCGACATCCTTTTTGTAAAAAGAGACAAAGCCAAACAAATAACAGAATCGGAAGGAACCGATTTGTCTCATATCTTTTACGACTTGATACTTTATTCGTTGGTTAAGGATACTCACAATTTGGTAGGAATCGTAAGATATACCTTATTTCAACATAATATTTATTTTCGCAATACCTCTTTTTATTCCATTAAAAAGGAATATACAGAAGTGTTTGATTTTAACGCATTGATTAGAAAAGTTACCATGCGTTACAAATCCGCTATCAAAAGAGACGAAATATATGATATTGAGCAATATACAAAACCGTTTTTCAAACACCATGTATCCGATGAAGTAAAGGAAAAAATCTTTAATTTTATCAAAATCATACTGGAAAACGACTATAACATAAGGGTTGAAAATGGTAAAATCATATTTAAAAGAACTTCTAAAGAAACCCTTCAGGAAGTAATTTACAAAGTGTTGAAAGCCGCAGGAAGACCTATGAATATTGAAGAAATTTATGAAGAAGTGAAAAAATTTAGAAAAAAAATTTCAAAAGATTCAATTCGCTCTACCGTAGTAACAGACAAATCCAGATTTGTGTCTTTCGACCGCAACAGCACTTATGCCATAAAAGAAATTGTTGACAACGAAACCATTAAGCCGGGTACTATCCGATCCATAACACAAGAATATTTGGAAAAGTTTGACAGCCCGGTCCCCTTAGATGAAGTTATCGATTATGTACACAAATACAGACCGAAAGCTTCGCGTTCCAGTATTATTTCCAATTTGAAATTGGATTCGTCTCATATTTTTATTTTCTACAAAGACAAAACCATGGGATTGTCTTCAAAACCTTATTACCATCCGGAAGATGAAAATGTATTGCAAACACGATGGGAAAAGAATTTCGAAGGACTAGTAAAATTCATTTCGGCTTATGGCAGGTACCCCAGACTTAATTTTGACAATAAGGAAGAATTGCTACTGTATAAGTTTTGCCGATTGAATGCTTTGTTGTATAGAAGAAACAAATTGAGCAAATTTTTGTACGATAAAATGAAAAGTATTAACTTTGACTTCGATATTGCCCAATGGCCATACCTTAAAGAACTGAAAAAGAGTAAGAAATATGAAGCAAATTCTTAAAATATTATGGGTGGCTTCGGTAGTGGTATTTGCCGGTTGCGGGAAGACCACTATCGAACATAAATTGGTCGGAACTTGGAACATGCAGTTTTTTGAAAAAGAGCCGCCATATTCCAAGATTACATGGACTTTCTCGGCAGACCGGAAAGTTACCAAAAATGTAGATAACGGCAACAAACAATATGTGGGTACCTATGATGTAATATCCAAAATTACGGATAAGGGAAACTATGTGGTGATATCGGGGTTGAGTGCCGAATACGGTGATTCCGCTTTGGCAAACGATGACGGAAAATATTTTATCCACAAACTTACTTCGGATCAACTGGTGATAGAAAGAGTCGAAGCATACGGTAGAACCGAGGGCGTATATAAGTGGTACGAATTTGTCAAAGAAGAATAAGCATTGGCAAAAGAAAAGAAAATATATGTTTGCCAAGCCTGTGGAGCCACTTCTGCCAAATGGCTAGGCAAATGCCCGTATTGCGGAGAATGGAATTCTTATAAAGAAAAAACGGAACAAATATCTTCTTCCGGCAAAAAAATCTCCACCACAAGCAAAAAAGAGGTAATAGTTTACAAAATTTCCGATGTTGAAGCCATCAAAGAAAACAGAATTCCTACAGGTATCCAAGAATTTGACAGGGTAACGGGCGGTGGGTTGGTAGAAGGTTCCGTAATCCTGCTAGCCGGAGAACCCGGTATTGGAAAATCTACTTTGTTACTTCAGATTGCTCTCAATTTATCCGACTCACAAGTACTATATGTGTCCGGAGAAGAAAGT
>CAYMVE010000088.1:0-8413 GCA_964393715.1 uncultured Bacteroidales bacterium
CCCAAAGTAACAAAAGGTCAAGACTGCAAAAACTCTGTTGTAATCATTGGGCAACAATAGATTTTGTGCCTCACGGTTTACTTTGCCACCTTTCTTTTCTAAAAAGAAAGTGGGAAAGTATGGAAACATATCTTTTATCCGTTTCTTGGTTACCACAAAGAAAGGAACAGGTAACATTTTTTAGATAAGCATTGCATTTACCTATTTTTGTTGCCGGCACATTAAAGGATACAAAAAAGCGGGAAATCCTTTGCCGGAAATCCCGCTTTTGAAAAAAGTTTTATCGGACAACAGTGAAATTTTATTTTACTTTTTATATTGAACAATAATTATAAAAATAATAATACTATAAAATTTATTTTTGAACTTAAAAGAGACCGTCTAAAAATGACACTCTCTATTATTTTTCCAGAAGGTTATAACTGTTCTAATAATCGCATTTATTATAATAATAGATATTATGATCTTGATATTTTTATACTTTATTCCCCAATACAGTATAATAAAGTATAAAACACTATAATAAATAAAATTTTTAATAAAAATTTTGATCATAATAAATTATTTTTTCACAGCTTCCACTACTGCTGTAGTAAGTGATGCCTCCACTGCTCCTCCAACGATAGCTCCAACATATGCAGGTAGGGCGAATCCTCCTGTTACAAACATTGTCCAGGAGTATTTTATTGCACCAGCAGCCCCTCCTAATGCATCTGACAGTGCAATGTCTTTACCTGATACAGCCTTGTTTTGACTAATATAGTAATATCCTTGTCCGCTTCCCCCATGCTCTTTATCCAACCAAAAATATGTTGAATATATAGCTACTGAACACATTATCTTTAAGCTTTGTTTTTCTTTTTTGTCCAATCTATCATCTTTATCAATTTTTTTATACAAAACTTTAATACCATGCTTTATATCTTTATAAAAAACATTGTTTGTTATAACGGTTTTTATTTTTTGTTTATAAAAATTCATTTTTTGTGTCGGCAATGAATAGTCGTAATTTTTCAAAGAATCATAAATATCTAATTGTTGTTTTACTGTTAATCCTTCTATTAATATCTTATGCAGTACTACTTTTATAGCATGGTCAAAATTACTATCCGTTAATGTTGAGAATTTTATTTCTTTTAACATTAAATCAAGATAATAATTGTGCTTTCTCCCAATTTCATAGATTTGAGAATCGGATAGCTCTATAAAGTTTTCATCAAGATTAACTTTATAGAAACTTTCATTCCCTGTAATTTCAGTTATTACCTCCTCTTTCTTACAACTACTTACCATTACGGCAATACTTGTTAACAAAAATAATACAATTCCAATAAATTTTGTGTGTTTCATAGCGTTTTTCTTTTTTTAGGTTAAACAATAAAATTACATTTGATTTTTGGCACGACTTACTGTTGCCGGCAGAGTAAATCGCAAACGACAGCGACGCTGTATATCGTAAAACATTTTGTAGCGAAAATGGATGCTGGTAAGTAGGAAAAAGACTGGTAGCAACTAAAAAGAAATAAAACGGAATAAGCAAAATACGCACAATATCAACTACCGAACGAGGGGGGGGTAATTAATTGACTATCAATAACATGTGCGTTTTTAATAAGCATTTTTTGTTTCTTTTTGTGCTTGCAAAGAAAAAGCATTTTTTTGAAACAGACAAAATTTTTTTGACGATCAGAAAAAATTGTTTCTCCACTTTTGTCTTGACCCCAAAGTAACAAAAGGTCAAGACTGCAAAAACTCTGTTGTAATCATTGGGCAACAATAGATTTTGTGCCTCACGGTTTACTTTGCCGCCTTTCTTTTCTAAAAAGAAAGTGGGAATAAAGCGTATTTCAAAAAAAAACGATAACATGCTAACATCTTTTCTATCATTTTCAAAATGATTTCAAATCCCTAAAATTAGTGAGTTTCACCAATCACATTAAAGTTGTATCTTTGCTATAATTTCAAGGGAAAACTTTTTCTTATGCATATAGTTATAGCCGGTAATATTGGCGCAGGTAAAACCACGCTTACCAAACTTTTGGCACGGCATTACAAGTGGGAACCGCATTTTGAAAATGTGGAAAACAACCCTTATCTGGATGATTTTTACAGGGATATGAAACGGTGGTCTTTCAATCTGCAAATTTTCTTTTTGCGTACACGGTTTCAACAAATAGTGCAAATACAAAAATCCGACAAAACCGTAATTCAAGACCGGTCGATATATGAAGATGCCCATATTTTTGCTCCCAACCTTTATGAAATGGGATTGATGTCTCACAGAGATTTCACCAACTATAAAGAATTGTTTGAACTGATAAGTTCGTTGGTATCTCCACCGGATTTACTTATTTATTTAAGGGCTTCGGTTTCTACTTTGGTGCGGCAGATAGAAAGAAGAGGCCGGGAATACGAAAAAAACATAAGCATCGAATACTTGAGGAAATTGAATGAAAAATACGAAAACTGGATCGCCGGATACGACAAGAGTAAATTTTTGATTATAGATGTCAATGATTTGAATTTCATAGACAATAAAAAAGATTTCGGGTTTATACTGGAAAAAATTGACGCGGAATTGCACGGATTGTTTTAAGGAAATATCATGACTACGAAAGAGAGATACGAAAAAGTCATAGCATTTTTTGAAAAGACCCTGCCGGATCCGAAAACGGAGTTAAATTACAAAACGCCGTATGAATTGATGGTCGCCGTAATGTTGTCCGCCCAGTGTACCGATGTGAGAGTCAATAAAATAACTCCGCAGCTTTTTGAAGTCTATCCCGACTTCAAAGCTTTGGCTAATACCACTCCGGATAAAGTTTTTGAACTGATAAAGTCTTGTTCTTATCCGAACAATAAAGCAAAGCATTTGGTAAATGCCGCCCGGAAGGTTTTGGCCGATTTTAACGGACGCTTGCCGGATACGGTGGAAGACCTGCAAAAAATACCCGGAATTGGTCGCAAATCGGCTAATGTTTTGGTTTCCATCATTTACAACAAACCGGCCATAGCCGTTGATACTCATGTATTTAGAGTTGCCAACCGGATAGGTCTTGCGAAAGGGAAAACACCTTTGGAAGTAGAAAAACAATTGACAAAACATTTTCCCGAGCATCTGTTACCCAAAGCACATCACTGGCTTATCTTACACGGAAGATATGTTTGTAAAAAAATAAATCCGGATTGCAAAAATTGCGGATTGAAAGAAATATGTAAATTTTATAATACTCAAAAAAAATAAAAAATCATGCTTGCAATAACTCTCAAAACAAAAATTGTAGATATTATTAACGAAGACTATACCGTTCTTTCTATTTTGTTACGATTGAATATCTTACCCGGATATGGCGAAAAAACCGTAACACAGGTAGCAAACGAAAACGGATTGGACCCGGAATTTTTTATGAACATTCTGGCTGCTTATACCGATCCGGAATATTCAAATTATGAAGAATTGATAAATGCAGATGTTCGCTTGATTACCGGTTTTTTGAAAAAATCTCATGATTTTTACAAAGACGAAAAAATTCCGGAGCTCAAAAAAATGTTTTCCCAAATTATTGAGCAGGCTATTGTCAAAAACAATATTAAAATTATCGAACATTATTTTAACAACTATTTGGAAGAATTTTCCATTCACATGGAATACGAAGAAAAACAAGTGTTCCCTTATGCAGAAGAGTTGGATACCGTTTTAAGAACCGGTAAGGCCTCCCAATCGTTTTTGGAGGGATTCAAAAAATTTTCCATAAAAGAATATGTATTGCAACACGAAGATAGTACGCAAGAAAAACTGGAAGACCTGAAAAATATCTTAATGAAATACATCCCCGAACTGAAAACATACAAGACTTACTATCAGGTTATTTCCAAATTGTACCGGCTGGGGAAGGATTTGGACAATCACATGAATCTGGAAAATAAGGTATTGGTGCCCAGACTTACTTTGATGGCTGATAAAATTGAAAAACTACTGAATGAAGATAAAATAGAAATTGTGCAACCATAAGGCGGTAAAATGAGTATGTAATAAAAACCTTTTTGAGATGAAAAAAATCTTGTTAATTATTGCCGCATTTTTCATGTATATTCAATTCGCGGAAGCACAGGATGCCAAAACCCTGATAAAAAGATATGGAGATTTGTATTTTTGGTTTGAAATGCCCCAAAAGTCTTCTTTGCAAAACCTTCCTGCTTACATTTCCGTAGATGCCGTTAGGGGTAACCGGGTATATGCCTATATACGCGGGAAAGACTTTGACAGGCTACAAAATTCCGGAATAGATTTTCATCCTATCGATAAAGCGGGCAGTGCCAAAAGTTTGACGATGGCGTATTCCATCAGTGATATGTCTAATTGGGATAAATACCCAACTTATGATGTATATGTGCAAATGATGCAGAATTTTGCCGCTTCTTATCCAAATATTACTCGACTCGATACGATAGGAACCACACAACAAGGTCGTTTGATATTGGTGCTTGAAATTACGGATAATCCCGGTGTGGACGAAGACGAACCGGAGTTTTTCTATACTTCTACCATGCACGGTGACGAAACTGCCGGATTTATTTTTATGCTGCGTTTGATTGACACTTTGCTTACAAGTTATGGCAGCAATACGGAACTTACCGACTTGGTAAACAATATGGAGATTTGGATCAACCCTTTGGCTAATCCCGATGGAACCTATGCCGGCGGTAACAATGATATTTCCGGTGCAACAAGATATTTGGCAGACGGGAATGACCCGAACAGAGATTTTCCTCCTCCGGTCAATTATCAAACCCCGTCGAGCCCGGAAACCTTTGAAATGATGGATTTTGCCAATCAGCATCATTTTACCATGAGTGCCAACTTTCACGGAGGTGCGGAAGTGGCCAATTATCCATGGGATTTGTGGACTTCAAATGACAATCCGCATGCCGATGATAACTGGTGGCAATATGTAGCCTCCATTTATGCCCAAAATGCACAGAACAACAGTCCTTCCGGATACTTTGAAGGGGTAACCTCTTCCGGTATCATTGAAGGAGGCGATTGGTATGTGGTGTCCGGTTCCAGACAAGACTATATGAATTACTACAAGCATTGCCGGGAAATGACGGTGGAACTCTCCAATACCAAATTACTGGATGTGGAGGATTTGAATGCTTATTGGGATTACAACGACGAAGCATTAATTGCTTATATGAAACAAGCTTTATACGGGTTCCATGGTATAGTAACCGACGGATGTTCCGGATCTCCCATTGTGGCAAAAATAGAAATATTGAATCATGATCGGGACGGATCCGAAGTTTACAGTTCTCCTACGGTAGGAGACTGGCACCGTCCCGTATATGCGGGTACTTACGATATTCAAATAACGGCTCCGGGATATGATACCGTAACATATAGCAATATAACAATCAACAATGAGGAAAGCGTTTTGCTGGATACTACCTTGAACCCCTTGCCGCCGGTGGTAAATATCGAAGTGGATTCCTCCAATATTTGCAACGGCGAAGTTGTTTTTCTGAACCATACTACGGGAGGAAGTAATTTTTATTGGGATTTTGGCGACGGGACTACCTCTACGGAAGAAAATCCTATTCATGTATATGAAGACGGGGGAACTTATACGGTGCATTTTGTGGTTTCGAACAGTTGCGGACAAGCCGACAGTACCGATTTGGTGCTAAATGTTACCAGACCGGCAATTACTTATAACGATGTGTATTTTTGCGGCACTTCCGATGTGAGCCTGATAGTGAACGGTGACGGTACTACCTACTGGTATGCCGATTCTGCCTCTACGATGCCACTCTATACCGGTCATCAATTGGACCTTTCCGGATTGGATCACGATACGGTATTTTATGTTGAAAATGTAGTAGAAGGACAAACTTTTTCCGGTGGCGAAAACAGAATCAACACAGGGGGCAGTATTTATTCCAGCTATCCGACGCACGGTTTGTACTTTAATGTGTACACACCCGTAACATTGGTGTCGGTAGATATGAATGCCGGTAGTGACGGAGACCGGGAAATCCGGATTACCGACAAAACGGGTGCCGTGATTTACGATACCACTTTGTTTGTACCTCAAGGCATCAGTACGGTAACATTAAACGCCCAATTGCCCATTGGTGACAGCCTTTTGATAAAATGTGCCACTCCGCAAGCCGATTTGTTCCGTAACAATACTGGAACTTCCTATCCCTACAATATAGGGAATGTGGTTTCTATCATTACCAGTACGGCAGATTATGGTTATTATTACTTTTTCTACAATTGGCAGGTAAAAACCGCCGATTGTAAAAGTGCCGGGAAGTGGGTGGGAGCTTACCAAACCACCGAAGCACCTGTGGCGGATTTTACTTATACTTATAACAATGGAGTATATCAATTTGTAAATAATTCTACCAATGCCACAACTTATCTTTGGGATTTTGGCGACGGATCGACTTCTACGGAATTTGAGCCGCAACATCAATATAGTGTATCCGGCAATTATACGGTTACCCTGATTGCCGAAAGCAATTGCGGAAGCGATACCGCTACACAAGACATCGGTTACAATGTGGCGGATGAAGAAACAGAAGGTAGTCCCGTTGTGTTTCCTACTATGGCCGCCGATTTTTTCTATGTCAAATCATCTGCTGAAATTACTACGGTAGAATTGTTGGATATTACCGGTAGTGTTGTAAAAACTATCCGACCTTATTCCCCGGCGATAAAATTTGATTTGACCGGAGTGCCGGCAGGCGTGTATGTGGTAAAAATAATAGATAATAACAGTCGTGTTTTTGTAAGAAGGTTGGAAAAAATCAGGTAGCACATGGAGCACGAAAGGTTTATGCGTCGTTGCTTGGAACTTGCCCGGAAGGGTATTTATACAACCCCACCTAATCCCATGGTGGGGTCTGTTATTGTGTGCCAAGGGAAAATTATCGGCGAAGGTTATCATGTAAAGCCGGGACAACCTCATGCGGAAATCAATGCCATCAATAGTGTAAAAGACCCATCTTTACTGCGTAAAGCCACTTTGTATGTCAATTTGGAACCTTGTTCGCATTATGGAAAAACGCCGCCTTGTGCCGAAAAAATTGCTAAGTTGGGAATTCCCAGAGTGGTTATAGGAATAAAAGATTTTTCGAGCAAGGTAAATGGTAAAGGCATTGCCATAATGCAGCGTGCCGGCGTGAAAGTGATTGCCGGTGTGTTGGAACGCGAAGCTTTTGAACTGAATCGCAGGTTTTTTGTAAACCAGCTGCTGGGCAGACCTTATGTGGTGTTGAAGTGGGCACAATCTGCCGACGGCTATTTGGATTATGCCGACAAAAAACAGCGAACGGTACATTGGATTACCGATGAGTTTTCCCGGACAAAGGTACATTTTCAGCGGGCTACGGAACAAGCTGTTTTGGTGGGGGCGGAAACCGTACGAAAAGATAACCCATCGCTTACGATAAGGAGCTGGTATGCGCCCAAGCAACCTGTCAGGATTGTCATTGCCGGAAGGTTTGACAAGTTGCTTTTAGCGTCACGGGTGTTTACGGACGATCAGAAAACTTTGTTTGTAAATACCGGAAACGGACCGGTGCCGGATGCCGGAGAAAAAAAGATTTTTATAAATGCCCCGAATAAATCAATAAAAGAAATACTGTCCGTTTTGTATCATTCTTACGATATATATTCCGTTGTGGTGGAAGGTGGCAGAAAGACTTTGGATGCCTTTATTGCCGAAGGGATGTGGGACGAAGCTTATGTATATACCGGACCGGTGCGTTTTGGTGTGGGAGTGGAAGCGCCGATACTCAGGGGGATAATTGTCCGGACGGAGGTTGCGGACGGGATAGAAACCCGAATTTATAAGAATCCTGTTTATGAAAATTTTGTTGGTCGATTTTAATGATTCGTTCACGGCTATTTTGGCACAAACTTTAGCGGAATCTTATGAAAATACGACAGTAATTGTAAAAAATATTTCATCGGCTATTTCAAAAGACTATTCCAAGGAATATGACGGCATCGTATTGGGCCCGGGGCCGGGACATGTAACCGAATATAAAAGGGCATTTGAGATAGTGGAAAAAAATGCCGGAATCTTACCTATTTTAGGCATTTGTTTGGGACACCAGATTATTTCTTATATGTTCGGAGCGAAGCTGATTAACTTGCCCCAAGTAAGCCACGGAAAGAAAGCGGAAATGCAGCATTGCGGCAACTCACTGATTTTCACGTATGTGCCTACGCTTTTTTATGCGGGATTGTATCATTCATGGGTAGTGGACAAATGGCCGGAAACCTTGGAAGTTACTTCCGTTAAGCGGGACAACGACCTTATTATGTCCATAAAGCATAAGATTTTGGCTATTGAGGGTTTGCAGTTTCATCCGGAGTCTTATATGACGGCATACGGAA
>CAYMVE010000089.1:0-8302 GCA_964393715.1 uncultured Bacteroidales bacterium
AGCAGTGGTAGCTCGTCGGGCTCATAACCCGAAGGTCGGAGGTTCGACTCCTCCCTCCGCTACTAAAAAAGCCGCCTTTGGGGCGGCTTTTTTTATTAATGTATTTTCAGAGTAGAGATTTTCGTTGGGGGGTAGTGTGGATACGGTACAATTTATTGTTTTTCCACTTCTTTTATAATTTCGTCTATGACATTTTCCGTAGAAATGTTTTCTGCTTCGGCTTTGTAGTTTCTTATTATTCTGTGACGCAATACGGAATAGGCTATTGCTTTTATGTCTTCTATATCCGGGGAATATTTTCCGTTGAGTGCAGCGTGTGTTTTGGCACCGATAATCAAGTATTGCGAAGCTCTGGGACCAGCTCCCCAACTTACATATTCTTTTACAAAAGAGGGTACCGAAGGATTGTTGGGTCTGCTGTTTACAGATACCGAAACGGCAAATTTTACGACATGGTCGTTTACGGGCATTTTTTTGATGATGTTTTGGAATTCGATGATTTCTTGGCTGGATAATACGGCTTGCAAATTATGTTCTTGGAGTATGGTTGTTTGTTTTACTATTTCCACTTCTTCGTCGAAAGAAGGATAATCTACAATAATGTTGAACATGAAGCGGTCTAATTGGGCTTCGGGCAACGGATAGGTTCCTTCTTGTTCTATGGGATTTTGGGTAGCCAGAACAAAAAACGGTGGTTCCAATTCGTATCTTTTACCGGCTGCCGTTACTGCTTTTTCTTGCATGGCTTCCAGTAATGCCGATTGTGTTTTGGGGGGAGTGCGGTTTATTTCGTCGGCAAGGATAAAATTGGCAAATATGGGGCCTTTAACAAACTTAAAGTTTTTGTTTGCATCGAGAATTTCCGTGCCTATGATATCAGACGGCATCAGGTCTGGGGTAAATTGTATTCTGTTATATTTGAGGCCGAGTACTTTGGCCAATGTGGTTACCAGCAATGTTTTGGCGAGTCCCGGTACTCCTATTAGTAAGGTGTGACCGTTTCCGAAGATGGATATAATTACATTTTTTATGACTTCGTCCTGACCGATGATTACTTTTGCCAGTTCTTTTTTCAGTTCCTCGTATTTGGTATGAAGAGCGTTTATGGTTTCTACATCGTTGTTGTACATGATCTTATTGTTTTTTTAGCCAGTTATAAGTAAACTTACAATCATTATATTGCGGGTCGTTGATTTTTATGTATGTATTTTGTATTTCGTTTTTTATCCATTCGTCCAGCACCTTTTGTTTTTGGTTGTTCAGGCAAATTTGTTTTATGTATTGGTAGTCTTCTTTGAGGTTGGCTTTATGGGGAGGTATCAGTTTGGCTATTTTGATTATTTTGAGGGCTTTATCTCCGGTTGTTGGGTTGATTGAAAGGAAGGGAGATGAGATGTTGCCGGGTTTCATTTTGAGGAGCAAGTCTTTGATGGTCGGGTCTTTGATGTCTGCCAGAGTGAAACGGCTTATACCTGTTGTGGGATTCATCATTATACCGCCGTTGTATTTGGTGGTTTCGTCATCGGAGAATTTTTCCGCTGCTTCTTCAAATGATATGGAATCGTTGAGAATTGCAGTGCGTATGCTGTCCAGTTGTTTTTTGGCTTTTAGGAGTTGTTCGTCTGAGATTTCGGGCTTGATTAGGATATGTTTTACATGGATTCTGTCGCCTTGTTTTTCTACCAGTTTGATGATATGAAATCCAAACTTTGTTTCTACGATTCTTGAAATATCTCCGGGATTTTTCAGGGAGAATGCCACTTTGGCAAAATCGGGGTCAAGGACGGTTTTTCCTACCCACCCCAAGTCACCGCCATGTTTTGCCGACTCCAAATCGTCGGAATAGAGGCGAGCCATTGCTTCGAAACTACCTCCTTTTAGTACTTTTTCTCTGATATCGGTAAGTTCTTTTCTGATTTTCCAGCGTTCTTTGTCGTCGATTCGGGGTTTTATGACTATTTGTGCAATTTCGTATTGCTTGTCAAAGATGGGGAGGCTGTCTTTGGGCATGTTTTTGTAGCATTCTTCCACTTCTTGCGGTGTTATGGTTACATCTTTCGTGATTTCGTTTTGTTTTTTTTCTATCAGCATCTGATCACGCAGGAGGTCTTTCATATCTGCTTTTATTTCCAAAAGGGTTTTACCGAAATAATCTTCCAATTTTTCTTTGGATCCTATTTGTTGGATAAAGTAGTCTATTCTTCTGTTTAGATTGTTTTCCACTTCTGTTTCCGACACTTCAAGGCTATCTACTTTGGCTTTGTTTAGTAAGAGTTTTTGGTATAGGAATTCTTCCAAAATTTTGCATTTAGCTTTTTTTCTTTCTTTGTCTGTTGAGGCATGGAAGTTTCCCGATGCCGTCATTTGATAATATTGGTTTTCTATATCCGATTTCAATATTATCTCATCTCCGACGATGGCAACCACGCCGTCTATCACATTTTTTTGTGCGTATGTATGAGTGATGCCCGATAATAATAAAAATAGGGCTAACAGGTTAATCTTCTTTGATAACATAAGATTGGTTTATATAATTATTTTTGTCGTTTAATGCGTCTTGATAGGTGTTGTTTATGAGTTGGTAAAAAAGAGATACTTTTCTTTTGTGCAAAATAATCTTTTTCAGGTTGTTTTTTACCAGTTCGTATGGGATGGTATCGCCGGGCAGCAGGTAGTCGGAAACATATAGCATTCCGTTCACCATACTGTCTTCGGGTGTGGGAGCTATGTACAATTTACCTTTTTTGAGGTTTCTGTCGCTTATTTGGTAGTTGTCTTTGAATGGTTCGAAGTTTACCCATTGGTCGCCAAAGTCGGTAAAGTAGAATTTGAATTCGTTACAAATATTTTTTATTTCGTCGTAGTTTTTATCGGCATTTTTCATTTTGTTTTGTAATATATAGTATTTCAGACTTTTTTTGGGCACTTTTATTTCTACGCCTTTTATTACCGGAGTTTTTAGGATGTAGTCGAAGTTGAATGTATGATAATAAGATACCAATTCGGTATCGGTTACGGATGTATCTAGTTTCTGTTTGATGTACAGTTGTTTGTATTTATTAACGAACAGGTCTGTTTTATAGTTTTGCACCAATTTTTCTATTCTGGCTCTGTCAAAATCGTTGAGATTTTTTTCGGCTTTTTGTTTGAGGATTTGGCTGACTACCCAATTTTTTACATAGGTTTTTACAAAATAGGTACTGTCTGCATTATCCATTTTGTTTTGTGCAAAAATGTCTTTGATGTCGTTTTGAGTAAGTACGGCATCTCCTACTTTTGCAATTACATTTTTGTTGTTGTAATGATTGTTATTGCAGCCTGACAATACAACTATTGTCCATATTACGATAATAGAGGTATGTATGAGATTTTTCATTTCTTAATTTCTTGTTTGATTTCGTTTAATACTTCTTTGTTGATTTCTACTTTGTGTTTTTTTCTCAATTCCTTGATCCATTGTTGCTCCAAGTAGTTTTGATAGTCGGAGACTACCAGACCTTTTACTTCGGAGAATGGTTTGGGCGAAGGCTCCAATTTTTCTTGTATGAAGATTGTATTATTACCGTTTTTGTAGATAAACGGTATTTTCCCGTTTGCTTGTTTTAGTGCTTTATCCACTTCGGTATTTTTACCTTGGGGGACGATGTCTTGATATTCTATTCTGACGGCATCTTTCGTTTTAGAATTTATTTTGTCGGCAATTTCTTCGGGTGTATAACTTGTTTTGCTTTGTTTTTGTAATAATTTTATTAACTTATTTTGTATTTTTTCGTTGGTTGTTACAAATTTAACTACTTTGTATCTTACTGGATACAGGTAGTTGTTTTTGTTTTTTTCATAAAATTCTTTGAGACCGGTAGAGTCTTTTACTGCTTTTTTCCACACTTTGTCGTCCATAATGTTGAATAGTAAAATACCGTCGTGGTATTCTTTTAGGACAAATTTGAAATTTTGGTCTTTTTGCGGTAATTTTTGCATTTCATATTTTTTAATGAAATCGTTTACAAACTTGTCAAATTCTTTTTTGATATAGTACTTGACTGGCATTTTTTCTTTTTTTTCTTCTCTTCGGAATCGTTTCTTTTTTGAGTTCTCAATCAGATAGTTGGCAAATTCTTGTTGGCTAAAGTTTTTGCCGTCGAGGGTAAAGAGGGTTTTATTCAGTTTTTTCAGGGCTTTCGTATTAGGGATGCCTAGGGATATGGAATCGCCTGCGGCCTTGTAAAATTCTGCCAGTGCTTTTTTGTTGTATGAGAAGTTGTATTCTTTTTTCAATTGGTCAATTTTAGCTTGGGTTACCAGTTGGTATCTGTCGTTTTTCTTTAATTGGGTAAGCAATCCCGGACGCATTTCTTGGTATGATTTGATAGGATCGACATTAATCAATTTAAGAATGTGAAATCCGATAGGGGTTCTTATCGGCTTACTTATATCTCCGATGTTTTTAAGTGAGAATGCTGCTTTTTCAAATGGTTCCACCATATCACCCGTTCCGAACCAGTTGAGCAATCCGCCATTGTAGGCAGTGCCTCTATCATCCGAAAGTTTTTTGGCCAGTTTGGCAAAGTCTGCACCGTTTTGCAAAAGTTGGTATATGGAATCTGCTTTTGCTTTGGCTTTTATTACTTTGTCCGAATCGGAGAACATGGGGACGGAAATGAGGATATGGGCTACCTGTACTCGACCTTTGTTGGGGCGTTTTCCGGTTACCATTATGATGTGGTAGGCAGTTGGGGTACGGAAAGGCTTGGAGAATTTTCCTTCAGGCATTGTATATGCCATTGTTTCGAATGGATAGGGATAGCGGAAAATGTTGAACCATCCCATATCACCGCCTTTGGAGGCTGTATATTTGCTTTCGGAAAATTTTCGGGCAACTTCTTCAAATTTTTTGCCTTTTTTCAGTTCGTTGTAAGCTCTCCATATCTTCTTGTAAGCTTTCAAGGTGTCTTCCGGTGTAGGATTTTTGGGCATCAATACCATAATTTGGCTTACTTTTACATCGTTTTTCATTCTATTGTATGCTTCCTTGAGTAAGAATTCGAGTTTGGCGGAATCTACAAAATACGGAAGGGCAAGTTGTCTTCTATATACATTGAGTTCCCGCTTAAAACTAGCGGAAGTGTCATATCCTAAGTCTTTGGCTTCTTTAACTTTGAGCCTGAAATTGATAAACAAGTCCAAATAATCGTCAACAGATTTATTGTCGGCAGTATTTACATTGTTGTTTTTCTTATATATCCTTACAAATTCGTTTTTGGTTACGGTGTCTTGCTTGTCTATAATAAGGAACGGCTTGTCGTTTTTGGTTTGTGCGTTTAAGGTTATGGTTGCTACCGTAAGTAAAATCCCTGCTATTCTTTTTATCATGGTTTCGTATTTTTTGAAATCAACATTAAACAACTGCAAATTTACATTCATATTTTGTTTGAGTGGTAAAAAAATGAAATTTTGTTGGCTGTAGTAAGTTGGTAACCCAGCAAAGTGGAAAAATTCTTTTATTTTTGCAGAAACAAAATGAAACTGGATGAAAGGAGTATTGTTTTTTATATTGTTGTATTTTGGGGTAATGTATGCTTGGGGGCAGGATTTTGATGTGTATCCGCGTTTAAAGGATGATTTGATGCATTTTGATAATATTCCCGCTTCGATGCGTTTTAGCGAGTATCGATTGCTTCAAAGAAATGTGCGAATGATGGATGCTTTTTCTGCTGTGGTAGTTCCCGGATACATTCATTTCAAGGCAGGAGAAAAGAAAGCCGGGTATTGGTTGCTGGGATTGAGGCTGGCCGGTTATGCGGGATTGACAGCGGTTTATGTAAATGGCAAAGCAAGGGGAGAGAGCGTAGTTGATGTAAATCCCTTTGATTCGTCGGAGAGTGAGGGGCAACCCATAAATATCGCAGGAGACTGGAAAGTGACTGTAAATGATCTGGTTACATTTTTTTCAGTGGGGGTAATTTTTTCCACTTATTTGTATGATTGGTTGCACGGTAAAGCAAAATTGGAAAGCAAACAGGAATTGATAAGGTATCAATACGGCTTGAAGATGTCGTTGGAAAAAGAGAAGGCAAAAGGGAAGGTGGTCCCAAGTGTGGGTATTTCCGTTAAATTCTAAATTTCCTATTATGAAGAAGCTATTTGTTTTGACTATGTTTGCCGTATGGGGAATGGGAATGGTAAAAGCCCAATTTTCGGATACTACCGAATTAGCATATTTGCAGGTGGTTAATAATTCGGGAAATATTGATTTGGTTGAAAATAATATTCCCAACGCCCAAAGTGTGGCTTGGTCGTATATTGTAACGGGGAAAAAAAGTAAGGTGGCTCCTTTGTTACTCATGGAACTGGCCGAAAGTTGTTACTTTACCTCGAATTTTACAGAGGGATTTTTTTATTTGATCGCTCAACGGTATTTGTTTCCTGATAAGAAATTGTCCCATGCGGCTGCTCCGTTGTTTTATGAGCTTGCTTATGCTATCGGTATGGATGAGGGAAGGGCTAAAGAATTGTTTGAGAAAACGAAAAAGCCGAAAAATACCGTTTTGTATAATGATTATGTACAATTGACTTATACCATGGTTGGTTTGTTTGATAAAAAAGCGGAAAATGAAATAAAATTTTTGATAAAAACGATTTACGAAAAATACGGTAAATTACCTTATAAATTACAACATTGGTTGTTCCTCAATACGATAGGTGTAAAAGAAAGAGCCCTGAAAAAAATGTGGGATAATATTGCTGATAATCAAAAGGAAGTGTATCGTCAGGACAACTTGAACCGGCATTTCCGGAGGAAGCTTTATCGCAAAAGCATAAGACATTATATCAGGATAGGAGCTTATTCTAAGGCTCGTGAGTTGGTTCTAGAATATCGAGCCGGTAGTCCCGGGATTTTATTTTATCCCGATTTGTGGATTAAGTCGTTGAGATGTTGGTTGAGGATTTGAAATCTACATGCTTTGAGGGGCATTTTTTTGTTGATTCTTTAGGGTGTGTGTTGTGTATTAAGTTAAAAATCAAATAATTAGGTGTGATCTTGCCTTGGAGGGGTGCAAAGTACTGTGTACCGTTTGGGGTGAATGGTGAATGAGAAAAATATCAGAAGATTGGCATTAAAACAATAGAGTCGCCCTCAGGCTCAGGCGGCTCTATCGTTTTTTACTTCTCTATTCTTATTCTCGCATCAACCGCAATTATCTTATCACCGTCCGCCAATAACGGATTTATATCCATTTCAAAGATTTCGGGTGCTATTTGAGTCAATAATGACAAACGAACAATAAATTCGGCAAACCTGTTTTTATCAATCGGCTTTTGACCTCTCACTCCTTCAAATATTTTTCTACTTTTCAAGCTATTTATCATTTCCATTGCTTCAAAGTCGGTAAGGGGTGCCAATCCGATACTAACATCTTTCAGTACTTCCACAAAAATACCGCCCATACCTGCCATTATCAAATGCCCATAGTTTTCCTCTCTTTTGGCTCCCATAAACAATTCGTTGCCTTTGAGCATCGGTTGCATCAGGACACCTACGGCATCCTTTATTTTCATCAGCCGCTCAAATTCGGCCTTAACGGTTTCTTCATTCTTCACATTAAGCACTACGCCTCCCACATCCGATTTGTGTACCGGACCTACCACCTTCATTACCAACGGATAACCTATTGTTGCGGCAAATTTTACCGCCTCCTCTTCCGTGGTTACGGTAGCTTCCGGAACCGTGGCAATACCTGTGGCATCCAGTATGTCCTTTACTTTGTCCGGTGGCAAATATCCGTTTCCGCTACTTTCAACAATATTGCGGATTTTATCTTTATCAATACCGTATTCCGGTATCTTTGATGCAAACAGACTGCTGTTTCTCAATGAGTTGTTGATAACTTTGGAGAATGCTTGTCCGAAAACCACTTCATCAAAAAACGCCACATGCCCTTTCGAGATAAAATATTCTATTTCGTTTTTAACATTAATTACCGAAGGCAATATGGGGAAAATGGGTTTGGGCGATTGCTGCATTTTTTCGTGCAACACATCGTACACATCATATACTTCAAAAAGTCCGGGGCTGCCGAAAATCACTGCCATTGCGTCGATATGGTCAAAATCATTGTTCACGGCGTCAATAATATGTCCTAATTGTTCGGCTGTACCGGTAGCTAAAAAGTCTATCGGATTTTTCACAGAACTTCCCGGAAACAATTTTTCCAGCAATTCGTCTGCTTTGGGTCCTTCAATAGGCGGCACATTCAAACCACCTTCGGACAAAGTATCGGTAAGCATTACAGCAGGGCCTCCT
>CAYMVE010000090.1:0-8240 GCA_964393715.1 uncultured Bacteroidales bacterium
TACCTTTCGAATCCGCAGAATTAAAATAACACAAACCTATTCTATAAGCCAAATTAGCATTGGTAGAATCTTCTTTATACAATTCAAGATAAATAGGAAGCGCGCGCCGATAATCTTCAAACATAAAATAATACTCGGCATTCATAAACTTCTCTTTGAACCATTTACCCTGAGAAAAAGAAAATTGTGATACCAACAGTAATATTGAAAATATTATATAAAAAAGTTTTTTATTCTTCATAAACAAATTTTATCACTTAATATACATCTTTCATCAATAAAAAGTTGCTTTTCGCCGAAGCAAATATTTATTTTTTCAAATGCCCCCATCGTCATTACATTATTTTTTTATCTTATATTTTTCCGGAACCTGCACAGGAATCGCTATTAATTTTTGCCTGTTTCCTTGTTTAATAACTTCAATCTCCACCCTCCTATTAAACCGTCTTGTTTCCGGATTCAGGTCTATTGCAATTTGATTATTTTTTCCATGTGCATAAATTTTTATTCTATCAGACGCAATACCTTTTGTTACCAAAAAATCTTTTACAAATTGAGCCCTTTTTCTGGACAAAATCACATTATAAGCGGCATCTCCTTGGTTGTCGGTATATCCGTGCAAAGCAATAACTGCCGAAGGATTATGCTTCATATAATGGTATAAATTGTAAAGCACATCATCAAACTTAGTAGTTTTCCACTTGTCAAAATCAAACAAAATGGCACGCACTTCTATTTCTTTAGCATTTATATCATAATTTTTCATTGGCAACTCAGACCATTTTCCCACCTTCTCAAATACTTCAATTTTCACTCCAGATATTTTCTTGTGTGGCATTTTCCGTGCATTCAAACCATTATCTTTCAAATAAGCAATGATATTGGCTGCTCTTTGGGGGTTTTTGTCTGCCACAAAATAGGTGGGTTGCTTACCATAGTGTTTTATAATCTTTTTCAACTTTTCTTTTACTGGTGCTTCCAATAAGGTTTGATTTTCCGGTACTTCAATTTTCACTATCGGATTGGAAAGGTCTTTTTCCAGAATTTGCAAATTGACACAAACAGGATCTTTATCTCCGGACACTTTAATATTAGTAATACCATGACTTTGTAAATAATCTTTGACCAAACCTGCCACTTCCTTGTTATTAGTAATAATATTGTAAGTGTTATCTTTCGTATAGGAGCCGATAAGGTGATCCAACTCATTTTTTTCTCTGTCCGTCAAAAAATCGTTACCGGCATTATGTTCCATCTGGGTAAATATGTTGCTGTTCGCAATCAGGTTTATGGCATCGGCTTTTTCGTTTGGTCCATAAGTAATGGCTTCTTCCGGCACACCCTTATTAATCAATTCTTTTTTTATCAATGTAACCGCATGTTCATCATCTGCAACAATATGGTAATAAGTCTGCTTGCCGTTTTTCTCAACCAAAGCGTCTACCTTATGTTTCTGACTAGTAGTCAAGGTGGTTTCCGGTACAACACCTATTAAATATTTTCCAAATTTATGAGTTAAATTTACATCGGTATTATTCAAGATAGTCAACTTTACCGCATCTTTCACAGGCACATCCGTATAAATTCTATCAGGAGACACTCCTTTGGCTACAAGATAATTTTTAATAGCATTCTTCCGCTGTTGTATCAACGAAGGATTGGCGTCCCGATTACTTACATCTATATACAGTTTCAAATCTTTATTTACTTGCAGGAATCTGGCCATATTGTCCAATTCCCTTTTTATCCCCGGAATCAAAGCGGTATCGTTCGGGTTAAATTTCACAAAATACTCCTCATTGATATCTCCAATGATAATAGGATTCAGCTTGATGGTCTTTTTCAGTTTCTTGTAGGAAGAACCTTTAGGAACGGATATATTTTCGGAATAATAAGAAAAACCATCGGCTTCTACCGATACATTATAATCTTTTCCGGGTCTAAGGATAAACAGATATTTCCCCGTAGTAGGATTAGGCGTATAAATTCCTTCAACATCTCCGGTTTTCACATCCGTAACCGTAATCGTCACATTTTCGGGCACTGTTCCTTCTGCTGTCATTATATAACCACTTAATACCGTCAATCCTTTCTCTTGCAACCCCGGTATGGTTATTAGAAAGATATCCGTCTTCCCCATACTGTTAAACTGCTTGGATGCATAGTAGGCCCTTTTACCATCTGGAGTAGGCACATAAAATACATCGTCCATAGTGGTATTTATCGGATAACCGAGATTTTTGGGCTTGCTCCATTTCCCCGTATTTTCATTATAAGTGGAATAAAAAATGTCATACCCGCCCATGGAAGTATGCCCCTTAGAACTAAAAAACAGGGTTTTCCCATCGGGATGAATATAAGGACCTTCTTCGTCGTACGGTGTATTGATTTCCGGTCCCAAATTTTGAGGAATTCCCCATTCTCCATTAGGCAACCTCTTCACTACATAAATATCCAATCCGCCGTACCCTCCGGGTCTGTCGCTGGTAAAATACAGCGTCATATTATCGGCACCAAGGGAAGCATGTGTCTCTCTATATTTGGAATTGATAGGCTTCGGCAATTTTACCGGCTTGGTCCAATGGTTGGTGTTATCCAAGGTGGAAACATAAATACTTCCTTTATCATCTTCCCGGTACAAATAAAGTTCCCTTCCGTCAATGGAAATACTTACGGTAGCATCATGTTCTTCAGTATTGATTACTTCTCCGATGTTTTTGGCTTTTTCCCAATTCCCGTCATCGTCAGAAAGAGCAAAATAAATATCCTCATCGTATTCTCCGTCAGACAGTTTTTTATGTCCATTCGGGCGACGCGATGTAAAAAACAATAAACTTTCATCCGCCGTAAAAACCGGACTATGTTCACTAAACGGAGTATTTATACTGTCTCCCAGATTTTTAACATCCATTTTTACCGGATACTTAATCAGCCGTGCCCCATTAGTATCATACCTCATAACAAGGTTTATCCTATCCAAAAAATCCTTATCGTACTTGGGGTTGAGATATTTTTTCAATTTAGACAAAATAAATAAAGATTCGTCAAACTTATAATTCTGATGATAGGCTTTTCCCAGATAAAAATAAGTTTCCAAAGGAGCTTTGGTTTCTTTAAAAGATTCGGTAGCAGTCGATGCCGTATCAATATTTCGCATGGCTTTTTCTAAAAAGAAAATGGCTTTTTCGGCATCTCCATTATTCAAAAGAGCAAAACCGGCTTTAAAATTCAGATTCGCATTATCCGGATATTTTTTCAACAAAGAACTATACAAACTAAAAGCCTCCGGCCAATTCTCCACCTCCAACATTTCTTCCGCCCGGTAATAAACATCTTCGTCGGACTGAGCCATTGCAAAATTAGAAAAGAACAAAAATATGATTGTGAATAGTAATAAGCCATATAGTTTCCTCATAACATTTATTTTTAATTTGCGAAAATAAGTTAAATTTATGTAAATAAAAAAATAATTTTTATCAAAGTAACTTCTTTTTAGGTTTAGTTATCAAAAATTGCTTTAAATAAAACGGTTCAAAGTATGCCACATCTTCAAAAGCAGATCGTGCGAACTTATCGCAAGCTATTTCAACCATATTTTTCACCCCCGGCACTACATTTATAATATGCTTGTTTTCGTAATTTACATTCTCAAAAGTCTTCCGTGCAGCATTGCCGGCAATATACAATTTAGCAGGTGCAAACTCATTAAAGCTGTCCGGTTCTATTATCACAGGTTTTACATCAGTAAGCCTCATTCCCTTATGATTGTAAGCAGCCGTATAAATTTCCCTCCTCCGGGCATCTACCGTAGGCAGTACAATAGCCTTATCTTCCAACGGAAAAACAGATGCTATATACGAAGCCATCGCATCCAAGGTAGGGACGGCTATCAGCGGTATTTTTTTCCCATAGGCAATGCCTTTGGCTAAAGACACGCCAATACGCAACCCCGTATAAGAACCGGGACCGGAACTGACTGCTACCGCATCCACATCATACAAATCCAACACCTGACTCACAAATTGAGGAGCCCGACTTGCATGAATATTCCCGCCTTTTTCTTCAAACACTATTTTTATTTCGCCATTTTCCGCCAATCCTACGGAACAAACTTCCGAAGAGGTTTCTATCAATAATATTTTACTCATTTCCTTCCGTTTTTTCCGTTACACTTATCGGCATTCCGTCTTTAAGCAATTTTGATACCGCCTCGTAAGGCCCGGTTACCACCCGTTCGTTTTCTCTCAAACCGTCCTTCACTTCTATATAATTATCGTCCTGTATCCCCGTAGTAATTTTTTTTTCGTGCACCACCCCGTTTGCACATACAAAAACCACCTCATAGTCGTTACCTGTAGAATCTTCCCGTGTGGATACCGCTTCCAACGGAACCGCCAATACATTATCCGCTTTGCGTGTAATAATATCCACGGTAGCAGACATACCCGGCCTCAAAGGATAGCGTATCTTCTCCTGTAAATCGCTATATGAATCCGGCAGTATCAGTATTTTTACGGAAAAAGTGGTTACCTTGTCGGTAGAAATATCCGTATTGTTAGCCGAATTAGCCACTTCGGTCACCACTCCTTTGAAAGGATGATTCAAATAAGCATCCACTTCCACCTTTGCCGTATCTCCGGGCTTTATGCGTATAATATCGTTTTCATTCACATCCACATTCACTTCCAACTTGTCCAAATCGGCGATTCTAAGCAATTCCGTACCGGCCATTTGTGTTGTACCTACCACTCTTTCGCCTTTTTCCACATTTATTCTGGAAATGGTGCCGCTCATAGGCGCATAAATTGTGGTCTTCTTCAAATTCTCGGCAGCTTCTCTCACCGAAGCTTCCGCTGATTTTACGGAAAACAGTGAAGCGGAAACGGTTTGTTCCGCTGCCTTGTATTCGGCTTTTTGCGTTTCGTATTGTGCCAAAGCGTTTTCATAATCGGCACTCGAAACCGCTTTTTCTTCATACAACTTTTTATATCGCTTATAATTTTGCTCCGCTTGTAACAATTGGGCTTTGGCTTGCTCCAACCTCGCCTGCGAATTGGCAAGATTGGCTTTAGCCGTATTTAGCGAAGCTTTGGCGCGCTCCAATGCCGACACATAAATATCCGGTTTTATTTTGACCAGCAAGTCACCCTCTTTTACTTTTTGGCCTTCCTTTACATGGATTTCTATTATTTCACCACTTACTTCCGGACTGATTTTCACCTCGGTTTGCGGACGAATTTTTCCGCTGGCCGAAATCGTCTCAACAATAGTCCGTTTCGTCACTTTGGCCGTAGTCACTTCCAACAAAGCGTCCGACCCGACCACTCCGCTTTTTTTCAACACAATCAGCAGCACAATCAGAAGGGCTAATCCTATAAAAACAAGTTTTTTATGTTTCATATCCCATCAATTCTTTACCGTATAAAATTCCAATATTTTCATCTTGAACAAATATTCGTATTTGGCCTGTAACAAATCGTTTTGCGCCTTGAACAAATTGTTTTTGGCCACATTGAAATCCAGATATTTTACAAGCCCCACATCAAACTTCTTCTTTACATTTTCAAATGCTTTCTTTTGTGCTTCCAATGATTTTTTTGCCGCGTGATACTTGTTAAAGGCTGCAATGGCATCGTTTTGTGCCTGTACTACGGTTTTGTATATCTCGTTATAAGTATTTTCCAATTCCAAGCGTGAACGATATAACGATAATTTGGCATTTTTAACCTGAGTAGAAGTTTGATAGCCATTAAAAAGCGGAATCGACAAACCTATGGATACCGTAGCACTGGCATTATCTTTAAGTTGGTCAGAAAAAGGATATTTCGACTCGACATATTGCATTTGCATACCATACACAGGCGTAGAATCGGTAGCCACAAATCCTATCGGCACCATTACCGGAGTATAAGAAGTCTTCTTTCTGGAATCGGAATAGCCGGTTCCGTAAGATACGGACAGAAAAAGCCGGGGACTTCGATTGCCTTGAACCATTTTCAGCGAATATTCTTCGGCTTTCAAAGCATATTCCGCCGCCTTGTAATCCGGTAATTTTTCTATGGCATTTTTCACCAAAGTATCCGCAGGTATCAATAACAAATCATTGGAAACACTTTCAACATCCGGCACTTCCACATCAAAAGAGGCATATTGGTCCGGCGGTAAATTCATCTGCTGTACCAACGAAAGTTTGGCCATGGAAAGGTTGTTTTGTGCCGTTACTACCTGCAATTTGGCGTTTTCCAACTGCGCCTTGGCATCCAACAGGTTATCGCTAGATACGCTTCCGGCATCGTACAGTTTTTGGGTATTGGCCAATTGCAATTCCGAAATGTTTCGCTGATTTTCGGCCAAATTCAAATTCTCTTTGGCATACAACATTTGCAGATAAGCCGAAATAATATTGATGGCAATGGCATTTTTGGTTTTTTCGGTCTGTTCCTTTGCCGATAACCAATTGTATTTTTGATACTTGATGTTGTTCAACAGCCTGAATCCGTTAAACAAGGTAACCGAAGAAGACAAAGAAAAGTTTTCGGTGTTGCTGTTATTCGGGATAAATTCATTGGTAAACGGATCGACAGTGTGACCACTCATGTAATTGTGATTGGCATTGAGACTTACGGAAGGTAACAAAGACAATTTGGATTGTACGAAATTGTTTTTACTAATGTTTGTAGTTATTTGTTGCTGTTGAAGTTGTATATTGTTGCTCCACGCATACTCTACACATTTATCCAACGACCATTTTTGTTGAGAAAAAGCCACCAAAGACAAGCTCAAAAATAGATATAGAAAAAAGGTGCGTTTCATATCCGGACGCAAAAACGGTTTTCTGTTGCAATGTTACATTTTTTTTGCCAAAAATCCCCTATAATCGGTAAGAATGTTTTGGATAAGCCTACTCAAACAGACATGAAAATTTCCGCCCAATAAAAAAGGAGGCTTCGTGCCTCCTTTTTTATTGTGACTTATTTTTGAACTGAACTAACAGGCGGAACCTTGTGCAAATCTTTCTTTTTTGGATCAACCGGAATTTTCTTGCCAACCTTTTTTGTGGTAGGTGCTGTTATATAAAATTCATCAGAGCCTACAGGTGCAAAATCTTTATTTGCAGGATATAATTTTTGTTTTTGTTCGTTTATAAAATCCGGATTCGTATATTTATCATCCACACTTACATTTTCATATCCTTTCACTTTGCCAATTGCTATCCAATTAAATGTGCCGGAAGCACCGGTTTCCGATGTTACTTCAAAACCGTTAATTGTGGTTGATGTTACTATTACACTTCCCATACCTGCGGATGTGGGGGTAATAATTACCACTATCGGGTTAGAAGATGAAACGGTAGAAGAGAATTTGCTGTCAAAAGAAATTGAAGCATGTCCGTTTTGCAAGGAGCCTTGACCTGTGGTTTGTATAGTAACATCGTCAGACATCATGGTATAAACAGGCACATTGCTACCTTCACCATCTTCTATTAGCATAGCATCATAACCATGATGAATAACTCCTCCTTCAAAGAATGCAGCCGGAGCATTATCATCTCCCATGCTTAACAAGCCAATTCCTTTGGATATAGATGCTATTCCAATTTTGGAGCCTATTGCACTTGCTCCAACCTCACCTTTTGCAAGCATTCCTCCGCTATAATAATTACTACCCCCTTTAGCATAATTTCCGTAATATCCTTCCGCTTTTACACCATAATATCCTCCATTAAACCAGCCGCCATATCCCCAATAGTTATCAGGCCAACAATGACCGAAAACTCCTATTCCATCATGATCGTCTGAAGGACTATCCCACCCTTGTACGGCTGCATTATAGACAGTATTATTTGTTATCCCATTCACATTATAAGTACTTTCGCCATAAACGGCGGATGTTGTATAATCTTGTGTAGTAGAAGTGGTGCCATTATATCCGTAAATACCATGACTTCCGGTTTGTTCAACATACCCATATACTCCCAAATCATTGTGATTATTGCCGGAAGAAACATAAGAATATACCCCAATGTTTGTGCCTGAGCCAGAAGTATAAGAATATGTTCCATAATTTGTACCAGATCCTCCTGAAACAACAGCTTCCACACCATAATAAAAATTATTATCCGATGGGAATACAGCTCCTACGGTTCCTACATATCCCCCTCTAAAGTAACCACCGTATCCGTAATAATCACTACTAGCACATTCACCATATACACCATAATTATCAGAATTGGTTTCCGT
>CAYMVE010000091.1:0-8218 GCA_964393715.1 uncultured Bacteroidales bacterium
TCCGGCATATACTTACAAGTATCTGGCAAACCTATTTCTACCGATACATCAATAATATCTATTGTCGCTTATCTACCCGCAAGCATTCCCAAAACACCTTTACAAATATCGGATAATTTTTTTATGGAACCAAATAATTCTGGGGTAGATGCAACTTTTTTATCCAAATAACAATGGGCACAAAATAAACCTAAGAATAAAATCGTTAACTTTGCAAAAAAAAACAGAACGATGAAAAGAGTGTTGATTTTATGGGGTGTAGTAATTTCCGGAATTTTCATGAGTTCGTGTAGCAATAGCAATACTTCCGGAACCGCCGAAGGGACTAATAATCCGGATAGCGGACTTATTTCCACAGATGTGGTTGAAAACCCGATTACCTTGGAAGATACCACATTGAAAGGCAAAAAACTGCCGGTTATCAAATTCAAATATAAAAATTACGATTTCGGCGTTCTGATAGAAGGAGAAAAGGTTTCACATGTGTTCAAATTCAAAAATATCGGCAATGCCGATTTGGTTATCACCAAAGTATCCACCACTTGTGGCTGTACGGTAGCCGACTACCCCGAAGATCCCATTCCTCCGGGTGACGAAGGAAAAATAGAAGTGGTGTTCAATTCAATGGGAAAACGGGGATACCAGCACAAAACAATACGGGTACTGGCCAACACACAACCCAATCTGACAGAGTTGTCCATAGATGCACAAGTATTAGGTCCTGAGGAAATCAATAAATAGCATTACGGCTCAAAAAAACAACTTATCTTTGTAACAAACTTAAAAAAGAAAATAATATGAAATTATTAAGCATTTTTCTAACTGCGGCACCACAACCGGGTGCACCGGCGCAAAATCCGCTGGTATCACTATTACCTTTTATTCTGATAATCATTATTTTTTACTTTTTCTTGATCCGACCACAAGTAAAAAGACAAAAGGAAATCCAAAAATTCAGAAAAAACTTGAAAAAAGGAGATAAAGTAATTACAGCAGGCGGGATTTATGGAAAAATAACCGACATTAAAGAAAATGTGGTTATTCTTGAAATTGCACCGGATGTACGAATAAAAGTGGACATCAACACCATTTTGAAAGATTCGAGCGATCTCGTTCAACAAAAATAATCCATACCACATTGAACGGAGATTTTCAAGATAGGGTCAGAAGGTTTCTAAGTTTTGTGAACATAAAAAACAACAAAGATCTTCTGACCTTTTCTTTTTTCTTGCTCCTTTCTACCGTTTCCTGGTTTCTTATAGTCCTGAACAAAACCTATACGACAGATATCCCTTATCCCATAGCTTACAAAAATTTTCCCAAAGGCAAGATATTGACTAACAACCCACCGGAAGAACTTGTAATAACCATAAGAGGAAAAGGATTTGATCTTCTGAAATACGAACTGACCAAATTTTTGTTCCCCCACATGATAGATGTAAAAAAACTGGCAAAAAATCAGTGGTCGGACAAACTCGTTTTTTATACGCAGGATTTGATGCCGGAACTAACTACAAAATTTAAGAACGACATCAAAATCATAAACATATCTCCCACTAAAATCTACTTTGAATTTAGCCCAATCGTAACCAAAAAAGTAAAAATAGTCCCCAACATCAAATATCAACTGGCCAAACAATTCGTAATTGAAAAAGGCATAAGTATAGTACCCGACTCCGCTATCATAAAAGGCCCTCAAACACTCCTTGATTCTATCCAATATGTTACCACCGAGTTTTTTAATTTTAGAACAATAAACAAAGTGATAATCAGAAAATTACCAATAAAAAAAATAGATAAAGTATTTTGTACTCCGAGATATGTCAAGATAAAAATCCCTGCCTACAAGTTTACCGAAACCAAAATATCCGTTCCCGTAGAAATCATAAATGCTCCCGATACGCTGCAATTCAAAATAGTACCTGCCAAAGTGACGGTAAAATACAAAGTGCTGCTGAAAAACTTCAAAAAGGTAAGCAAGAAGAACTTTAAGGCCGTAGTCGATTATTCATCGATAGAACCGGATGTAAACAACAAAGCCAAAGTTTTCCTCTCAAAATCATCAAGGTACGCATTTCATATCAGCATATATCCTTCCAAAGTCAAAATCTTTGTAGTGGAATAAACCGGTTTATTTTGTATTTTTGCAAAAAAAGAGATAATGACCGACAACGAATTTAACATAAGAAATCAGGAAGCGGATAATAATTTTGAAGAAACCGTACGCCCCAAACGCTTTGAAGATTTTGCCGGTCAAAAACAAACGGTAGAAAACCTCAAAGTATTCGTCAAAGCTGCATTGATGCGCGGTGAAGCCCTCGATCATGTACTGCTGCATGGCCCTCCCGGACTTGGGAAAACTACCCTTGCCAACATCATTGCACATGAATTGGGGGTCGGTATGAAATATGTGTCGGGACCATCGCTTGAAAAACCGGGAGAACTTGCCGGAATTCTAACCAAGTTGGAAGAAAGAGATGTGTTTTTTATCGACGAAATTCACCGGTTAAGTCCGGTTGTTGAGGAATACCTCTACTCTGCCATGGAAGATTTCAAAATAGATATCATCATCGACAAAGGACCGGGAGCACGAAGTGTCTCCATAGCCATTGCCCCGTTTACACTGATAGGCGCCACTACCCGTTCGGGTTTACTTACCAACCCCTTGCTTTCGAGATTCGGCATAAAATTTCATTTGGAATATTATGACGCCGAAGTCTTGGGTAAAATAATAAAACGTTCGGCCCAAATACTCCATGTAGCCATAGAAGAAGATGCCGTATTGGAAATAGCCCGACGCAGCAGAGGTACGCCCAGAATTGCCAATGCGTTGTTACGGCGTGTAAGAGACTTTGCTCAAGTAAAAGGGAACGGAACTATTGATATGGAAATCACAAAGTATGCGCTGGAAGCCCTGAACATAGATAAGCATGGACTGGACGAAATAGACAACAAAATACTGGAAATTATCATAAACAAATTTGCGGGAGGCCCTGTGGGCATCAAAAACATAGCGACTTCGCTCGGTGAAGATCCTAAAACCATAGAGGATGTTTACGAACCTTTCCTGATAAAAGAGGGGTACATCAAACGTACGGCACAAGGGCGTGTAGCTACTCCCTTGGCTTATCAGCATCTTGGAAAGGCTATCATTTGACAAACCGAAGCTAAAAATAAAAACCTATATCGATAATCGGATTGGATTGCTCCTGCAAGAGATAATATTCCGGATTGCCGGCAAGTCCCCATAATAAGGAAAGGTAAAATCCGCCACGGTCACCAACTCTTTGCACAATCATAAGTCCCGCCAAGGTGGCAGTAATCCATTTACGCCCCGTTCCTTCGTAAAACAACTTTTTTTCCACACTCAGAAACGGCTGCTGTGCCACCAGAGAAAATCCAAGATTCAAATTGGTAGTGCCGGAAAACAACTCGTCTATGTTGTTTATCAAAACAAGTTGTACAAGTGGCTTGATACCGTAAATAGAAGTTTTCACTTGATAGAAATCATTGCGGTAATATTTATAAACAAAATAGTTGCCGGCCATAAGTCTTTTGTTAAATTGATATGCCACCATCGGCGAAATATCCACATACAACTCATTGTACCCATAATAACTGGAAGGCATAATCATAAAGTTACCGCCGAATCTCATATTATCCCAAAAGGAAGCATGTTTCCGGACGGTTTGGTTGGTTTCCGTAGTACCGTCTTCCTTGATATAATCTTGGCTATATCCCCGTACGAAAAACAAAAGTAACATTATGTAAAGGATAATACGCACCGGCTTAATGTTTTACAAAAGTTTTTTTTAAGGCTTCAAAAGCAATGTTGTATATTGATTCGGCATCAAAACCGCATATTTTGTACAATTCATCCGGCTTACCGTGATCAATAAATTTATCGGGCACTCCTAATGGAATCACTTTGGCGGAATAGTTATGTTTGTTCTTAAACTCTATTACCTCTGAAGCCAATCCGCCTTTTATTACCCCGTCTTCCACGGTAAGTACCGTTCCGAAATTGTTGAATACCTTGTGCAAGACTTCTTCGTCTATGGGTTTCAGGAAAATCATATTGTAATGCGTAATACCGAATCCCAAAGCAGACAACTTGGCTACGGCCTGTTTTACAAAATTTCCCGGATGTCCGATGGACAAAATAGCCAAATCTTTGCCTTCCGATACCAATTTTGCTTTGCCTATTTCCAATTTTTCAAACGGCGTTTGCCACTCCAACATTACCCCGCGCCCTCTCGGATACCTGATGGCAAAAGGTCCGTAATCCTCTGTTTGTGCCGTGTACATAAGGTCTCTCAATTCCTTTTCATTCATAGGAGCGGAAATAATCATGTTGGGAATAGGACGTAAATAGGCCAAATCAAAGACTCCTTGGTGTGTGGCACCGTCTTCTCCCACCAGTCCTCCCCTGTCTATGCAAAAGGTAACATTGAGCTTCTGCAAAGCTACATCATGTATTACCTGATCGTAAGCCCTTTGCAAAAAGGTAGAGTATATAGTGCAGTACGGTTTCAATCCCGACGATGCCAACCCTGCCGCAAAAGTAACGGCATGCTGTTCTGCAATACCTACATCAAATGCCCTGTCCGGCATTTTTTTCATCATGTGGATAAGAGACGAACCGGTAGGCATGGCAGGGGTAATCCCTACTATTTTTTCGTTTTTTTCGGCAAGTTCTATAATCGTGTGACCAAAAACATCTTGGTATTTGGGCGGTTGCGGTTTGTCCGATGTACTAAGCGGCTTGCCGGTCACTTTGTCAAAATAGCCGTACCCGTGGAATTGGGTTTGATTTTCTTCTGCCGGCTTGTATCCTTTGCCTTTTACCGTTCGTATATGCAACAACTTCGGTCCGTTTATATCTTTGAGTTGTTCCAAGGTCTTAATCAGGTGTGGCAAGTTATGCCCGTCTATAGGCCCAAAATATCTAATGCCGAATGCTTCAAACAGATTGCTATAGTTCAATATGATGGATTTCAGCACATTATCTATTTTTACGATGGCTTCTTTGGGAGGTGCCCCCAATCTGTTTATCAGATTCCAAACCTTGTCTTTTACTTTGTTGTATGTTTTGGAAGTGGATATATCTATCAAATAATCTTTCAATCCGCCTACATTGACATCGATGGACATTTTGTTGTCATTCAGAATGATAAGCATGTTGGGTTTTAATTGTCCGGCATTGTTCAAGGCTTCAAATGCCATTCCTCCGGTCATGGCACCGTCTCCGATTACTGCAATAACTTTGCGGTCGTTTTCACCTTTCAGCCGTGCGGCCATAGCCATTCCCAATACCGCCGATATGGAAGTGGACGAGTGTCCGGTGCCGAAAGCATCGTATTTGCTTTCAAAGATAGAAGGAAAACCGCTGATTCCGCCTAATTTTCTAATGGTGGGAAATACATCTTTGCGGCCTGTAAGTATTTTGTGCCCGTATGCCTGATGTCCTACATCCCACACTATTTTGTCATACGGTGTATTGAACACATAATGCAAAGCAATGGTGAGCTCTATAACTCCCAAGTTGCCTCCCAAATGACCTGCATTTTTGGATACCACATCAATGATGTAATCACGCAATTCGTCCTTTAACACTTCAAGTTCTTGCAGTGTAAGTTGCTTCAAATCAGAAGGATAATTTATGCGAGATAATATTTTGTATTCATGAGTTCCCATGGTTTTATATTTTTTGCAAATGTAAGGAAAAAAACAAATAATGTCTAAAAAATCTTCATTTATACCACACTCCGCACACCATATTTTCGGGAGCTTTCGTATAAGACGACAAGCAGTTGAAATCGTTACAAAAATATAATACTCCCAAAAATGCAAATATAAGGGCTTCTTTGTAATCTATCAGTTTATTATCGGGAATTTTTAGCTCCATATTTTGCAATTTTCCTGATATTAAGTCTGTTAAGAATTTATTTTTGGCACCACCTCCGGTTAGAAGTACCGTTTTTTTCTCAGGATATTTCGATACGATTTTTGCTATTTGACGGGCAATATGTTCATATACCGTTCTCATCACATCTTCCGGCAAAGATGTGTCGTACTGGTCAAGCACCGGCAAAAATTCCTTTTCGAGCCATTCACGGGATAAAGATTTGTCCATGCTCTCTTTGTGGTAAAAATCAATGGCATCCAATGTTTCCAACAGAGTATTTATCACTTTTCCCCGGCTTCCTATTTTTCCGTCCTTATCCATTTCCATTCCGAAATACTGCAACGAAAGCATATTCAAAACGGTGTTTACCGGACAAATATCTCCGGCAATTGTGGTATTGGTTTCATCTTCCAACGAATAGTTGGAAAAACCTCCAAGATTTATTCGTATATCGTAGTTCCCAAAAAGCAACCGGTCACCTATGGGCACCAAAGGCGCCCCCTGTCCGCCGAAAATGATGTTTCTGCTTCTGAAATCGGCAATTACAGGAATCCCGGTTTCTCGCACAATAAAATAAGCATTGCCTAATTGAAAATTAAAATGTTGCTGCGGTTCATGAAATATAGTATGTCCGTGTGAGGCTATAAAATCAACATGGCGTATTTTTTCTTCTTTCACAAATTGGGCCACCTCCTTTCCGGTAAATTCTCCGTAACTATTGTGTAACACCAGGAGTTCGCGACCGTTTAATGTATGTGCATTTTGAAGTAACGATTTAAGTTTTTTGTCATACCCCACTGTTTTACAAGCAAGTATTTCATAAAACCAATAGTCGTCTTTTTTCAAAAAATAAGCATATACCATATCCAAGCCGTCCAAAGAAGTCCCGGACATCAAACCTATTGCATAAAAACTGTTTTTGTCCATAATTAGTTTTGTTTTCTTAAAATCGACACAAAATAGGAATTAAAGTTTTCCGTGGGCACGGGAGCTGTATCATTCAGAATAACACCATAAGGATTTATCAGCACATAACGCGGAAAAACGGGCACATTTAGCCTTTTTATATCCTCAGCCTTGTCAAAAAATAAAGGTTTCAACGCCCCCAATTTGTTTTTTGAAAAATACTTTTTTACTTCATCTTTTTGTTCCGGCGGAAATATGTAATATACATCCAGCACATTGGCATAATGTTCGGCAAACCTGTTGGCTACCGGAAATTGCTCCATACACGGCAATCCTTTTATATCACACAATCCGACATAAGCAAATTTGCCTTTGAAATTGTCAAAAACGAATACCTCGTCGTTGGGTGTACGGAATGTCAGCACTTTGAGCGTATCCTTGAAAGAAAAAAAGGTTGCCTTGATTTTGGCTTTAATATCCCGTGCTATCGTGCGGTGAACCGGTATGGAGGTAAGCATGGCTATGGAATCCAAAGTGATGATTACCTGTTGGTAAGGCAATTTGTCGAACGCTCCAACCGTGGAAGCAAACGAGGCATCGTACAGCCCTTTCAAAGTGACAAGTTCCATCAAAGTGTCATCTCCGGCAAGTTCGTACCTTTTACTTAATGATTCCTTGATCAATGCCGGGCTTTTACCGCGAGTAACGGCATAGACTATGTCTTTTCCTTCGGGAGTTTGCGCATACAGATTGAAAAAATATTTGTACATCTCATTAAATAAATCCATGTATGCCGGATTGAAATAAGCGGGTTTTTTATGACGGTAATATTCCCATGTTATTTTCCGTATATCTCTTTTCTTGGCTACAAACTCCAAAAAAGCCAACTTGTATTTTAGGTAATTTTGAAAAAAAGGAATGGCAATACCGGCATATTTCTTTTTCATGGCACTGATAAAAGTATCGACTTTGGCATGGTATCCTTGGCGGTAAATGGTGTAAAAATACAAATCCAGATAAGCGCTATATGCCTCGTTAAATTCAATAATTTTCCGGTTTAAGGTATCGGCAACCTGCGTGCCTGCCCATATTTCTTCGGGTTCAAAATACGGATTTACACTGTCTGCCCGGGTTTTGGGTACAAATGCCGGAAATTTCACGATGTATTCCTTTCCGGGCATGGCAAAAAACTTTACCCGTTGTCTTCCGTAAGGGAAAAACAACAGGCGTGTTTCCTTCAAATTAAGACGAATCAATGCCGAATCACCGGTTATGGCAACAGTGGCCAGTGTTGTATCCGTGTAGGTTATCAACTCCTTGTAAGTCTTAATTTCAAGGTTATTCAAAGGCAAGTTTTCCGGAAACAAACATTTGATACGGGTCGATTGGGCATTTACCTGATAA
>CAYMVE010000092.1:0-8141 GCA_964393715.1 uncultured Bacteroidales bacterium
AAGAAGAAACCAAAGCTACTATTCGTGTGATACCTTTTGATGTAGATCAAAAGAAGCCGAGGGCAAAAAAGATGTTTACAGCGGGAAACCTGCCCGTTATAAAGTTATTTTTGCAAAGGCATATTAAAAAGCACCATAAAAAAGGGGGCGGACAGCCCCCTTTTTTTGATATAAGGCTGATTATGAATTTACCCAGTCTTCCAAATATGCGAATCTATCGGTCAGTTTACCGTTTTTCACTATGGTTGCCCTTTCTATAATTCCTTCCTTATCTTCTCCGGCCAAAGAAGGTATTACCTTTTCCAACATAGCTTCGCCAAAAGACATGGAAGCATCGCGTGGCAATTCTCCCGGAAGATTGTCCACAGCCATAACCGTTATGTTTTTATCACCGGAAAATGCAGGTTCTTCTTTTCCCGTTTCAGGATTATAGTCATAAAACGGCTCGTCTATGGTAGAAGCTCTTAATGTGCTTGCAATAGGTCCGTTATCCACATCACAACTTATGTCTGCTACCACCTTGATATTAAATTCGGGCGATTTGATTTGTTCCGCCGTAATAAAACGGGGCGACTTCGGATCCCAAAAATGAGCTGCCACATACATGTCGGCTGTTCGGGTATAAGCTTCAAAAGTTGAGACAAACTCTTCGGGGTGTGTAAAGAAATATTTCAAGTCAAATTCTTTACCATCTTTATGCCTTACATAATGACAAGGGTCTAATCGGGTAAATACGGGAAAATCATAAGTTCTGGTAAGGAAATCTTCCGGAATCACTTCTTTTATCCCGAATGCTTTGAGTGTTTCGGCTGCTCCGGTTGCTACTCGACCACCACCGGTTACCACTATTTTGAAAGGTGCGAGTTTCAAATTATTTATGTGTGCAAACATTTCGTTTTTGTCGTGATAGGTATGGGCAGGCGGAATATCGAACTGTCCTGTTCGTTTTCCCCATGCGCGCATTCCGTTGTAGGCCCCTACTATACCGGCCCAGTATCCGAAAGCAACCAGTCTTATTCCGTTTTTATCCGTCAAATACTCGTGGTCTATAAGCGTTATTCCCTTGTCAATTATGGCTTTCAAAAGCGGTTTGTTGTGTTCTTGTTTTTTTGCCGTATGAGAAAAGAAAAAATAGGTTTTTCCGGGGATCAATGCTTCTATTTTTACTTCTTTTACTCCGAAAAGCACATCACAATCATTCACATCATCCGTTAGCTTTAATCCTTCGGTTTCGTATTCCTCATCCTTGAATGCCCGTATGTCACTTTTTTGTACCACAACCTCCACATTTTCAAATTCGTCTTGCAATCTTTTGGCTAGTACAGGCGGGAAGACTACTCTCCGGTCAATAGGTATTTTGGTTTCTTTGATAATTCCGATCTTAATTTTTTTCATAATTTTTCTCCTTTTTTAGTCCGAATGCAAAAATAAGATAAAATATGTTAAATACTTTACTTTTCAAATCAATTCTATGGTATTGGGGAATAAAAAATTTTCGGAAAGAGAATTCCTGAATTGATTACAAAAGTATCATTGTTAAAAAAACGACAAAAATTAGAGAATGAGACATTGGTTAGGCTACTATTGTTTCAATAATCGTGTTGTGTTTTTTTGAGAGTGTTTGCTTTTTATTGATTGTTGTTGTTGTGTTGATGTGTTTTTACTCTTCTAAAAAATGTTTTCGTCATAAATATTCGTTAGGTTAACAAATATTTTTTGGGAGGTTTGAAGTATTTGTTTATTTTTGCACTGATTGAGAATTGTAAATATGTTTATGTAGTATGAAGAAAGTTTTATTTTTAGTATTGATTGTCTTGTTGACCGCTTATTACTTTTTTCATGATGTCAAAGCAGAAAAAGAGCAAGAAAGAGTGGTTACCAGTGATGTGATTGACGAACAATCCAAGACCGATTCCCAAAATTCTTTATCGGGATCAGTTACCCAAGAGGATACGGTTTTGCCGGAAATGTCAACAGCCAACAAAGAGAAAGAGGTTACTTCGTTTACTGGTTATAAAATAATTGTTCCGCCACAAATGAAACTTTTAGGTAAAGAAACCCAAGCTTTTGGTCTTGACGGCAAAGCGAGGAAAGCTGAATTACGACTTAAAGATACCATATCGGGAACAATGTTGATTGTTAGTAATTTATATGCACCTTATGGAGAACGGTTGTTTGAAGAGAAAGCAAAGAATGTCAGTCCGATAGCATGGCATGGCGGTAGTATGTTAGCAGACACAATGACCTTTGACAAGAACGGTCGAGGACAAGAGTTGGATACACCACAAAAAGTGATAGATGTTTTGATAAAAACCCCTAACAGCAAGATTTACGAATTGAAGCTGAAAACAACAACGGCCTATTTTGAAAAAGATAGTAAATGGTTTGCAAGAATGTTAGACAATTTTAACTATTAAAAAATATAAACTCATGAAAAGAATACTCTATTTTGTTTTGTTCTTAAGTGTGGTTTATTCCACAAGAGTGCAGGCTCAGTCTGTTTACGGTATTGATGTATCGCATTGGCAAGGTACGATAGATTGGAATCAAGTGGCCAATGACGGAAAAGTATTTGCTTGGGCAAAGGCAACGGAAAGCACGGGTACTACTGATTCGGAATTTCAAAACAATATGACTAATGGTATTGCCGCAGGAGTAGTAAGGGGGGCTTATCATTTTGCCCATCCGGATGCCAATAGTGCTACGGCAGAAGCCAATCATTTTTTAAGTGTGGCTGGCAATTATATAGGAGACGGCTTTTTGCCTCCCGTATTGGATTTGGAAGATCGAAATGGAGTGCATCTGGATCAGGAGCTTACCAGCACTCAACTTACCGATTGGGTGGTAACATGGTGCCAAACCGTAGAATCTCAAACCGGAGTAAAACCGGTTATTTACACAAACGGAAATTATGCCAACTATCTGCAAAGTGCGGTCACAGAGTATGGTTTGTGGATTGCCGATCCGGACGGAGATCCTTCCGACCCACCAAGTAATACCGGTGTGTGGAATACTTGGTTGTTCAAGCAATATTCGTGGAGTGGAACCGTATCAGGGATTAATTCCAGTGAAGTGGATTTAGATGTATTTAACGGATCTGCTGCTGATTTTAACAACTTGATACACGGAAACAACAATAACCAAAACAATGACTATTGCGAGAATGCCATTTTATTACAAAGTTCTCCCTTTTGCCAATATACAAACGGAGATGTGACTAATGCAACTCCGGATAGTGGCTTTGCACCGGGTAGTTGCGATGCTTATAGTGGAACTCCTCTGGGAGCAGGTGTTTTTTACAAATTTTATGCTACCAATACGGAACATACGATTACGGTGGATCCTTTGGGCAATTTGGATGCCGTAGTGGTATTGTATCAAGGAAATGATTGCTCCGACCTTACGGAAGTACAATGTGAAGATACGCCGGGAGGTGGCGGAACCACTACTATTATGCATGCTACCGGACTTACTCCCGGACAATTGTATTGGATTAGAGTATATGATTATGGTAGCCAAAATGCCAGTGACGGCAGATTCCAGATTTGTGTAACGAATCCGTATAATGATGATTGTAGTGAGGCTATGATGTTACAAAGTTTTCCGGATTGTCATCCTACTTTTGCTTCTGTAACTGATGCTACGCCGGATAACGGTTTTGCACCGGGCAGTTGCGACGGTTATAGCAATCCACTGGGTGCCGGTGTGTTTTTCAAATTTATTGCCGCTTCTTCCAATGAAACTATTACGGTAAATCCTACGGGAAATCTAGATGCGGTAGTTGTATTGTATGACGGAAACGATTGTAGTAACCTTACAGAAGTACAATGTTTGGATGCTCCCGGAGGTTCTGGAGGACTAACACAAATGGAAGCAACAGGATTAACTCCCGGACAACTATATTGGGTGAGAGTGTATGATTATGGTAGCCAAAATGCCAGCAACGGCGATTTCAATATTTGTATTACGCATCCTACTTATGACGATTGTGCTGGTGCTATTTTGCTGCAAAGCGATGTAGATTGTCATCCTGTTTTCGGTTCGGTAACCGATGCAACTCCCGATAATGGTTTTGCTCCTGGTAGCTGTGATGCTTACAGTGGAACACCATTGGGAGCTGGAGTGTTTTACAAATTTGTTGCTACTCACACCGAGCATACGATTACCGTTTCGCCATTGGGCGATTTGGATGCCGTGGTGGTACTGTATCAGGGCAACGATTGTAGCAATCTTGCTGAAGTGCAATGCGAAGATACTCCCGGTGGTCCCGGTGCCGTAACTACATTGGTGGCAACAGGTTTGATTCCCGGTAATACTTATTGGGTAAGGGTATATGATTATGGAAGTGTAAATGCCAGCAATGGCGACTTCAATATTTGCGTGACGAATCCGGACGATAATGCTTCCGACGATATTTATATTTCCAATGCGGCTATTACAAGCGGGCCCACAGTAGCTCCCGGAAACAATATTACCGTAAATGTTACGGAAAATTATTCGGGGACTTCTACTTCGTTACCATCAGTTGTGCTGAGATATTACTTGTCCGATGATTGTAATTGGGATGCCAACGATGTGCTATTGGGAGAAGAAACCGCTACTCTGGATGCCAATAACAATCAGGTTAGCTTTACTTCTACGCTAACCATTCCTGCTAACACGCCTCAAGGAAATTATTCATTGTTGATTGTTGCCGATGCAACCGATAACATATCGGAAGTGTACGAGGATAACAATACTAATTGCTTGTCTTTGTATGTGACGGGAGATCAAACCGTGGATATCTATTTGTCGAATCCGAATGTTTCACCTTCTTCCGTACCGGCAGGGGAAGATGCGGATGCTTCGGTATGGGAAATTTATCATGCATCGGGAAGTAGTAATAAAGGAAAACCGCTGGTTTATTTGTATTACTACTTATCTGCCGATACAATTTGGGATTTCAATGACGAATTGATAGGAGAAGCCTTTTCTCCTTTATATGAGATAGATACGGCTGTTTGGATACAAAATAATGTGGAAATACCAGCTTCTACTCCAGCAGGAAATTATTATATGTTGTTGGTAGCCGATCCTACGGATTTGATATTTGAAACAAACGAAAACAACAATATGGCGTATGCTTCTATCACTGTGTTGCCCGCGGATGTACAAGATGTTGAAGAACAGGATGCGGTTTCCATATATCCGAATCCGGCTTTCAATGAGTTGAATGTTATTGATGAAACGGGCTTACAAAGAGTAGATGTGATAGATATGAGGGGAACCATAGTAAGCAGGATAAAAGATATTAACACCCGAAAAGTTGTAATTGACATTAGTAAATTGCCGGCGGGTGTTTATTATCTGATAGGTGTTGATAAAAAAGAGAGGATTTTTAGAAGGAAGTTTGTTAAATCCGAATAAGGGAATCCCAATGGATGAAATAAAGAAAGGGCGGTTTTTAGTGACTGCCCTTTCCTTTTTTTGTGGAGACCAAGAAAACGCTCCCAAACGATGCTTCCGCCCGCGGGTTATCTCGCTTTGAATGATTGGGTTACAAAATTTTGCTTTGTTCTTACTTTGGTAGCTTTGTATGAGGTTGCCTACGCAGCCCCGCCGTTTGGGAAGGCCTACCCGCCAAAAATCCTGACGGGTTTTTGTAAGATCGTGAAAAAACCGTCAGGCACAGGTTCTATCATAGCACAGTGCATGCAACAGAGTTTTTCATGTTAAGAGATATTTTGGATGTGATTGCGATTTTTTTTGTGCGAGATAAAATTTTTTGCTTGAAAAACAATTTACTACCTTTGGCTTCGTTAGAGCAATATATAAGCCGTTATAAGCATTTGCCGGATATTCCTACCGAAACCGAAGTAACCGAAAACGGCATAGATGTAGGCGATATGAATGCAAAACTGCTGAAAAAAATAGAAGAACTGACGCTGTATATTATTGAACAGGATCGTAAAATTAAAGCATTGGAAAAAAATTAAATAAAAATATAAATGAAAACAGTAAATAAGCTTATTTTCATAATAGTTTTATCTTTTCCTCTTATTATAAAAGCTCAAGATAGTACGAAAGTTAGAAATTCTCATTGGGTAATTTCTTTTGCTGTTATGGTTCCGTTCGATTATACAATCCCACATACAATTCCTAAAATCGAAAGTTATTTTTCTTTTTACCAATATGAACATTTGTTAAATTATTCATTGGAATTTTCATACAAGTTAGGAATCCGTAATTCAAAATTTTTAATAAATTCAGGTATAGGCATTATGGATTTTCGAGAAGTCTTATATACAGACAGTATGTTGTACTGGCGAACTTATATGTCTTTCCCTTTAAAAACAAAGCGAGCATTACATCAAAATATTGTAATGTATCCATTTGTAGATATTTATTATTCATTTCATAAAAACTTAAAGTGGGTTTTAGGTGTCAAAAAACCAATTGGGGGTATAGAGTTTTCAAAATCTTATTATTGGAACGGAGACAAAATAAATTTATGGGAAGGTCCCTATTTTGGTTTTTATGGCCCGTTTGTGTTTAATACAGGTTTGTATTTCAGGGTGCATAAAGGAGTTGCTGTTTCTTTTGAGATATTAAGTTTTGACTATTTCAGTTTTCCCGATAGTTTTGAAGGAAGTTTTAAGTTGAATTATAATTTTAATTAAAAATGAAACGATATATTATTTTATTTTTGTTGCTTAGTATTTTACATAGATGCTATTCTCAGAATATTATTTCTAATCCTGGATTTGAATCGGGTAATTTTGATGTATCTCTTTTTTCTTATGAAAGACTGAAACATGGTTTACAATCTTGGGAAGGTAGATATAAAGTTCCGTGGTGGTCCATTTTTAATGAAAATAATTATACAACAAATTGGCATTCACCTGATTGGTTTGGCATGATCAATTCAAATCCACAATATTTACATAGTGATGCTTATTATGTCTATGCACCCGAAGGTAATAAGTATGTTGGAATGATGGATTATGAATTTAATAGAACAAAAACTACCTCAAAGTAAAAGATTGAGAAATGGTAATCATTATTTATTGAAAATGAAAATTTATTTATCAAAAAGAATGGTAAACGATTTTTACAATACAGCATCATTTTCAAATTCAAAATTGGTGGTCTATTTTGCAAAATATAAAGTGAAATATCAAAAAGAAGCAGGGAAAGATGATAAAGTTTGTACTAGTAAATATAAAAATCGTACAACTTATTTTGGCGCACAGGATTATTTTCAAGTGGCTAGTTTTGATCTTGCAAACTATCCAACGGAACAATGGCTTACAGTTTCTCAAGATTTTTATGTACCTGTTTCAAATCTTTTTGAGGCAGATAGTTATAAATGGTTTGTAATAGAGATCATAAATAAAAATGAAACTAGTTCCTGCCGTAGGGCTTATGTACTGATTGACGATATATCTGTAGAACAAGGCTGTTATAGTGGATGTAGTTCAACGGATGGGGTATATAGAATTCATACCAATGGAATCGTAACTTATAATCACTTGTTATTAATAAGTGGACTTGAAAATATTACCCAAGTAAGGTTTAGGTTTTTCGTGATCAATGGAAGTTTTGCCACAGACTTTTTCGTCTATGATAATCCTGCCAACACAATAGGCTGGGATGGCCGTAATATAAACGGTTACCCATTGGCTGACGGTAATTATATTATGGAAGTAGATGCCACAAATGATTGTGGAACAGAAGTACTTTATTTTCCAATTCAAAAACTTGGAACATATTCATATTATTATAACTATGATTCGTTTTATGTAAATCTTACTCCGATTCCCGTTTCAAAACCTCCGGAACCTTGTTGTTTGTATAATCTTACTTTAAGCAACCAAATATTAGTAGAGGATAAAACTTTAAATCATCCTTTGACTTATAAAGTACAAAATCAAATTCAAGTAGGTCCAAATATTTTTATTCCACCTAATAATAATGTTGTAATGACAGCTGGTGATAATATTATTTTTAAACCTCCTTTTCACTCTCAGGGAAACTTACATGCTTTTATAGAATCTTGCAATGCTCCCCAATTGACTAATGATCAAAATAATTCTGAAGAATTTATTAGTTGTGATACTACGACGAATAAAATAATGTATTCTTCTGATGTTACAACAAAT
>CAYMVE010000093.1:0-7929 GCA_964393715.1 uncultured Bacteroidales bacterium
TGATGCACAGTATTCCGTCAGCGACACCAATATATGCGAAGGCGATACGGTAACTTTTACTTATACCGGTAGTGGCTCTCCCAACGATATTTACAATTGGGATTTTGGTACCGGCTCCACTGTAATTTCAGGCTCCGGACAAGGCCCTTATACCGTCTCATATTCGGGAACGGGAACCGTTCAAACTTCCTTGGAAGTAAACAACGGATGCGCTACGGATAATAGTTCTCAGAACATCAATATTTACCCGATTCCCACGTCGGATTTCACCGCAGAAACACCTATTTGTGCCGGAGACATTTCCAATATAGTTTATACGGGAACAGGTGGCCCTAACGACACTTATCAATGGGATTTTGACGGAGCAACCATAGTTTCCGGAAACGGACAAGGGCCCTACCAAGTAACATGGAATACCCCCGGCGTATATGATATAACCCTTACCGTAACAAGCCAAAATGGTTGCGTATCAACAACAACCGTTCACCAAGTTATGGTGGTTGACCCAAATAACAATAGCATGTGTTGTATTATTCCAACGCCAGACGCAGGTCCGGATAACGAAATATGTGGCCTTTCTTATACCATGCAGGCATCATCTCCGGCTCCGGGAAATACTATCGAATGGTTGGTAACTTCACAACCCAATGGTGCCACTGTATCATTTTCCGATGTGCATGACAGTGCTGCCGTTGTCCATGTATCCGTAGAAGGAACTTATACTTTTGAATGGCATGAAATAAGCGGAAACTGTGATTCTTCCGATTTCGTAACCATAACATTCCACAACCAGCCTGTAGCCAATGCAGGAGAAGACGGCACCGTTTGCGGATTAACTTACGGATTACATGCTTATCCTTCCGTCAATAACTCCACAGGATCTTGGAGTGTAGTATCCGGAACTGCTACATTTTCAAATCCGAACTCCACAATTTCCGATGTAACGGCTTCGCTTTACGGAACCTATCAATTTGTTTGGACAGAAACAAATGCCATCTGTTCCAGTTCAGATACGGTTACAGTGGAATTTTTGGAACAACCACAACCCTTTGCAGGAAATGATACCAGTGTTTGTGGGAATGAAGTCCATTTGCAATCGGATGGTGTTCGAGGATATTGGACAGGGCCGGCAGGCACCATTTATACACCTTCCTATATGGAAAGTTCCGTAGATGCCGAAGTTCCGGGTTATTCGGGTTCTTCCGTTACTTATAGTTTTGTATGGCACGAAGACAATGGTGTGTGCGAAGGTACCGATACTATATTGGTTACATTTATGTCCGTACCTTTTACAGAAGCCGGTATCAATCAAGCCACTTGTGATTACATGATACAATTAAATGCCGACACTATCGGAAGTAATATTACAACGGCACAATGGACAGCCAGTATAACAGGCGTACAATTCGACGACAATACCATACCCGATGCCACTGTGGATATTATCAATTTGGTACCGGGTGTGTACGGTGATTCGGGCTATGTGGAAGTATGGTTCTACTGGAATGCGTACAACTCTGCTGGTTGTGGCGGCTACGATTCCGTATTGGTAACCTTCTATCAAGTACCACAGGCTTATGCAGGAGAAGACGACAGCATTTGCGGCCTGCATTACGACCTGCAAGCAGAAATGGATTTGCAAAACTATTCGAGTCAAGGGCAATGGTCGGTAGCCCAAAAGCCGGCCGGAGCCACGGTAAACTTTATAGATGATACCATACCGCATAGCGGGGTTGATGTAAGCACCTTCGGTACATATCACTTTGTATGGACGGAATGGAACAGGAATAATAACCAATGCCGCACCTCCGACACGGTAGTAATAGAATTTTTGGAAGTACCGAACATTGACGCAGGAAACGACACAAGTGTTTGCGGACACTATGTACAAATGCATGCCACCAGTGCCTCCGGCGTAGGTTTATGGGAAGTTCCGAGCGGTACAGCCTTTTACGATACGGCAGACGGCAACATAGACAATAGTCAACAAACCAACCCCGATGCGTGGATACGCTATGCCGGTAATAATGATTCCATCACTTTCTACTGGCGTGAATACAACGGTATTTGCGTTGCCCGGGACAGTGTAACGGTTTACTTTGCCGCACCGGTTCCGGCAGTATCCTATTTTGAGCCGGCCGATAGTACAAACTGCGGTCTAACGATGATAGGAATTTTGGATGCGGAATCACCGGCTTACGGCGTAGGTTATTGGATAGATACCGTACCAAATACGACCTTTATAGAAAACACCAACCATGTAGATACCACAATAGTATCCTATTATGGCATGCACCACTTCTATTGGATAGTGGAAAACGGTGCTTGTATTGACACCTCGGAAGTAGCGGCTATTCGGTTTATAGAAATACCGAATGCGAATGTAGGGCAGTTTCCGAGGGATGAATTCGGCGTGAAGAAAGATACGGCCTGCGGATATGAATATGCTTTACATGCCACACCTACGGTAGGAATAGGGACTTGGTACACCACGGACTCCACCAATACCTATTTTACCTCTACCGGTACGGGTCACGGCATAAATTATGACGACACCATACACACCAACATACTCAATTATAATGACAATCCACCTTACCGGGATATTTATTGGGTAGTTGATAATGACGGATGTGTAGCCAAAGATACGCTTCGTTTGCTCTTTGCACCCGTTCCGACAGGTAATTTCCATGTTACCGTACCGTACTGTATAGGATATGACAGTTATATAACAGCCGATGTTTACAACGGACCGAACGATCATCCGGATTACGGAGTGGTAAACTTTGATTGGGACTTTGGCAATGGTATTGTGGATAGTATGAACATGAATACACTGGACAGCAGTTGGTATGTAGAAGTACATTGGCCGTGGACAGGCGATACGCTTCATGTAGTCAATTTGGTAACGGAAAACATTTTCGGCTGCCGTTCATCGATACATATCGACACGGTACACGAACCGCCGATGATGGTACCGGATTACGACCTGTATTATGCCACTTGCGGTTATCCTAACGGAGTGATAACCCTTTACACCAACAACCACCAATATACCTTCTTGTGGGATACTGTCACCTACAATGGGTACATCAACCCGTTGAACGACAGTGTACAGGTTAATTTGCCTGGTGCCCAAGAATATATGGTCTATGTGATAGGCGAAAGTCAATCACCGGATGCCGCCAGTGTGGTACCCAGACCGGTATGTACCGACACCTTGCGTATATGGATGCCGGATACGGGTTATACTATAGCCTTGTTTGATACATCGGAAATTGCCGGATCAGAAAGAATTGCACCGTATGAAGTTACCTTCAACAATCTTAGCATCCATGGTCAATATTATAATTGGTATGTATATGATGAACACAACAGCATCATTTACACGAGTGAAGAGGTTTCACCGACTTACACCTTCAATGACGAAGGTTATTACACGGTGGTATTGGTATCTATCAGTCCGGAAGGATGTAGAGATACACTTACCTACGGTCCGTTCTATGTGGAAAGCGAATCATTTGTGAAAGTTCCGAATGTATTTACGCCCAATGGCGACGGAGTAGCCGATTACTTCCAAGTATATGCAAAAACATTGGACAGTTTCCATGGCGTTATTTTGGACAGATGGGGTAGAAAGTTGTATGAATGGGATGATTGGCAAAACGAGACCAGTGGTTGGGACGGAAAAGTAGGTAAGAGTCTTGCTTCTCCTGGAGTGTACTATTATGTGATTACCGCTCACGGAAAAGATCAGGATCCGGATAAAAATTATGAATACAAAGGTTCTTTCTACCTATTGAGAGGTAAGGAATAATAAATAAGAATTGAATAAAAAAGCCGCTTTTTAGCGGCTTTTTTTATGATAAAACTCCTCGTAGATTTTTTCTAATCCATCATAAAAAACTTGTCCGAAATGTCTTATGAGAGGCTCCTTTAAAAAGCGGAATAACGGAACATTAAGTTTTTTTCCTTTAATAAGGGCTACATTGCAGATCTTTTGTTTATCATAATTGATAGCCACAAATTCTTCATAATATTTTAATCGAATAGGATACAAATGACAAGATATGGGTTTTCTAAATGCTATTTCCCCGTTAAGATAAGCCTTTTCTATGGCACATTTTACAATACCGTTGTTATCGGTATAAGCAAAAACACACTCTTTGTCTTCAATGGTTGTAGTAACCAAATCACCGTCCGAATCATATTCATAAAGCCCCTTTTCTTTAATGGTATCAAGAGCATTTTGTGGCAAATATTTTTTCACGACAGGAAATACCTCATCCAACACCAAAGCTTCTTCTTCCGTCAAAGGAGCGCCGGCATCACCTTCTACACAACACCAGCCTTTACATTTATCCAAATCGCAAACAAACTTAACCTCAAAAAGATCATCCGAGATAATCTTGTCCTCTATTTGAAACATCTTTACCTGTTATATTTTCTGGAAAGATCTATCATCTTCAACAGAGCAACAGCACCTTCCACCCCTTTGTTTCCGTGCTTGCCCCCTGCTCTGTCGGCAGCTTGCTCGAAATTTTCCGTAGTAAGCACACTAAAAATTACGGGAAGGGAAAGCTTCGCATTCAACTGGGCAATTCCGTAGGTAACTCCTTGAGAAATAAAATCAAAATGTGGCGTCTCTCCCCTTATTACCGCACCAATAGCTATAATACCGTCAATATCGGAAACTGAAGCCAACAATTTAGCCCCGTAAATCAGCTCAAAAGAGCCCGGAACATACTCAACAATAATATTTCCCTCCTTGACACCGTGCTTAATAAGAGTAGCAACGGCACCGTTCCGCAGTGCCGCTGTAATTTCAAAATTCCACTCCGACACAACAATCCCCACCTTGGCATCCGGTAAGAAAGGAACTTTATTTATGTCATATTGGGATAAATCGGTAGTGGCCATATTATATTTTGTCCTTACCCAATTTTACCTTAACTCTGGCAATATATTTTTTGATAGTCCTTGCTTCGGTTGAACGCGGATATTCTTTTTGAATCTTCTCGTACAACTCTAATGCCTTTTCATTGTTGTTCAGCAATTCATTCATAAGTCCTGCCTTAAACAAAAACATGGGAGTTGTAAATTCATTTTCTTTATAATTAGCTGCTTTTTCATAATAAGAAGCCGCATCATCGTTTTTCCCCATTTCGGCATAAGCATCACCGATAGCTCCCAGTGCCATCGCAGAAATCATTATATCATCCCCGTCAAAATCTTTCAGCAAATCTATAGCATCTTCATATTCTCCAAGTTTTAGATGAGAGATGCCCGCATAATATTTGGCCAAATTTCCGGCTTTGGTCCAACCGTATTCGTCAATAATATCGTTTAACCCCAAATAATTTCCGTCTCCGTTTAATGCCAATCTGAAAGAATCTTTTTCGAAATACCTGACAGCCATAAACATCTGAGACTGAGCTTCATCTTCCATAGGCTTTACATAATACTTCTTCACAGCCATATAAACCAATGCTATTCCCAAAATTGCAGTGATTGCCCAACTTAAAATCTTTTTGTTTCTCTCAATAAACTGTTCCGACTTGGTTAAACTTTCTTCCAATACTTCAAATCCGTCTTCGTGATTCTGATTGTTGTGCTTTGACATATTTCTTCATTTTTTAGTTAAACATATTAGCAAACCACTTTTGGAACAAATCTCCAACTATCGGTAATGGTTTCATTTCTCTGTTAACGGCATTGATTAAGCCTATCAGCCATAAAACAAAAAGGAAAATATCCCCCAATAATTGAAGTACAGGACCAATAAAAGGTATTACTCCAATAACCCATAAGGTCAATGCGGCTAAAATAAGGCCGAACATATCCCGCAAATGATAAGCTCCCAGTGCGGTCTTTTTGTTAGAATGCATGATTAAAGCAATGATCCAACCTATTATAGTTATGTAAGCAACAATAGCAACGGTATTGTCTTCATTGACCTGTTGCGTTTGTTGTTGGGTATTTCCTTCCATAATTAAGTTTTTTTATTTTGCTGCAAAGATATTACTTTATTTCAAATGAAAACAAACTAAAAAACTATTTTAGGTTGAAATTGTGCATATCCGTTTACAAAAGATTCGGCAGTCATAACAGACTTCGACTGAGGTTTTAGTTCTATTATTTCTATATAAAAATCGTTAGTTGCTACTAAAATCTTCCCATTTTTCAGCATCAATGCTCCGGTTTCAACACCTTGTACCCCTATATTTGTTTTTTTAACCTTCAATATTTTAGTCTCAATTTTTTCTTTCCTACCGTTTTTGGTAAGTTCCATCTCACACCATGCCCCCGGATAGGGTGAAAGTCCTCTTACAAAATTATAAGCTTGTTCCGAGGACAAGTTCCAATTTATTCTACAATCCCCTCTGAATATTTTGGGTGCCATCTTCAAAGGTTCATCCTTATCAATCAAGTCGCTTTGAGGAATCGGTACAATATCCCCCGAAAAAATATCATAAATAGTCTCAACTAATAAATCGGCTCCTACAACCATCAATTTATCATGCAAATCTCCCGCCGTATCAGACTCGTCTATCTTCACCCTCCTTTGTTTCAGAATTTCTCCTGTATCAATTTTTTCATTAATAAAAAAAGTGGTTACTCCCGTTTCTTTTTCGCCGTTTATAATAACCCAATTTATAGGAGCGGCACCTCGATATTGCGGCAACAACGAAGCATGAAGGTTGATTGTCCCTAATGCCGGCATTTCCCAAACCGCTTTGGGTAACATTCTAAATGCCACCACAACAAACATATCGGCCGCAAAAGATTTAAGTTCATCCAAGAAGTCACCATCTTTCAATTTTTCAGGCTGCAAAATCGGCAAACCATATTCCCTTGCCACCTTTTTCACCTCCGACTCGGTCACCCTAAGCCCTCTCCCTTTTCTTTTATCAGGTACTGTAACCACAGCCGCAACATTAATTCCCGCGTTAATGACTTTCTCCAAAGAGTAAGCGGCAAATTGCGGGGTACCCATAAAAACTATCTTTCTACTTTCCATTACCATTTTTCTTTCCAAAATAAATTTTAGACTCACTTCCCTCGAAAATCCTTTTAATATTTTTCCGGTGGGTAAAAATCAGCAATAAAGCAATAAATACAAAAAATCCCAAATTCAAACTGTCAAACCGTGCTCCGGACAAAAAGAAATAAATAATGGGCAAAGACATTGCCGAAATCAACGAACTCATGGAGATAATATGTGTTAGCACAAAAACCAATATAAAAACCAAGGCTGCCAACAAAGTTGCCTGCGGCTCAATAGCTATCAAAACTCCCAACAAAGTAGCAACTCCCTTTCCGCCCTTAAACCTTGCAAAAACTGGAAAAATATGGCCTGCTACCGCCAACAATCCAAGCAATATTCTTATTAAATGAGCATTATTACTATCAACCCCCAACCAATTGTAAAGACTAACCGCCACAAATCCTTTCAAAACATCTACAATAAGCACAGGTAATGCTACTTTCCAACCTAGTACACGAAAAGTGTTCGTAGCCCCCGCGTTACCACTACCATGCTCTCGTACATCAACACCTTTAACCCACTTTCCAAACCATACTGCGGTAGGGATAGAGCCTAACAGGTATGCCAAGGGAAAAGCAATGTATTGCATATTTTTTAGGGCAAAAATAAAACTTTTCTCTCAAACTCCGATATTGAGGGATAATATCACATAAAGATATTGTCAATAAAAAATTACCCCCCCTTTGTAAAAAAATCTTTATCTTTGCTTGTTGAAAAAGTTTTGCACTATGAAAAAAGTCATTGCCGTTTTTATGTTGATTACATTTGCAGCAGGCATTCAACCATTGCTTGCACAAAAAGAAAAAAAATCCGCTTACTCATTAAACATGGCCAACGCATGGCTCTTGTATAACAACGACGATTATTACGGAGCGCTAAGA
>CAYMVE010000094.1:0-7851 GCA_964393715.1 uncultured Bacteroidales bacterium
GTTGGAGCATAACGAAGGCAATGAGGCGATAAACCAACTTACGGAAAAAGAAATAAAGAGATTGGAAGAGCTTGATATTCAAGGGAAATTTTCGGCCGCCGACAGTTTGATTTTTGACAATATTACTTCCGTTTCGTCAAGGCTTACTTTGTATTCATTGTTGAAAACGGCCAAAGAATTCAAGGCTTATGTAAAAAGGATAGAAAGAGAAAAGAAAACCTCAAAGATTAAAGAGGCTATAAAAAGCCGGGAGTCGTTTTTGATGAGACAATATGTAAAGCTCAAATACGGAAAAGCCTTTCTATTGGATTCATCATCTTATTCTGCATCGGAACAGGGTTATGCTTCGGCATTTTTGAGGGTATCCTCCCAACTGAAACCAAAAGAAAATATTATTAGGAAGTTACCTTTTTATTATGTCAGGATCTTTTCGTCGTCACAAGTGGTTTACAATGAATTTTATGCAGGTAGAAAAGAAGAATTAAACAGAGGGATGGCAGCCCTTGATTTTTATCGAAAAGGGTATGCCGGTGCTTTGCTTATTACCGGTAGGCGTGGTGACGGAAAAAGTATGCTTGCTTCCATGTTGGCAATGGAATATACCGACAAACCCAATGTGTTTGTCATAACACCGCCCAATGGCGGAAGTACTTCCGTTCAGGATTTCAGAAAGGCCTTTTTTGAGGTTTTTAAAGATAAGAACGCACTGGAAGGACATGATTTTCTACATTCGCTAAATGAGCGTATTGCCATTGTTTTGGAAGATTTGGAACAATGGTGGTTACATACTCCGAATGGGTATGAGGTAATTTTAGAGGTGATTAGGATGATAAGAACTTTCGGTAAAAAGATATTGTTTTTGGTAACTTGCTCTACGAATGCCTATGCTTTGATCTCTAAAATTACTGATTTTGATACGGTGGTATTGGACCATATTTTGTTGTCGCCGTTGAAACCGGAAGAATTGAAAGATTTGGTGCATTTGCGTCACGATACTACGGGGTTAATATACCGGTACGGGAATCAATTGCAGGGTGAATTGTCCATAACCAAGGAAGCGGATATTTTTGTTAAGTTGTATTCGCTTTCAGCAGGTGTTCCCGACAGTGCTTTGTATTATTGGTTGGCGTCAATACAAGGTTATACCGGCGATGTGATAGATTTGGAATTACCGCAAAAGCTACAATATGATTTGTTTGACGGTTTAACCAAAGATAGTTTGTTTGTGTTATCCCATTTGATATTGCACAAGGGGTTAAGTATGAAAAGGTTAGTGCGTGTTACCGGATTTAAGGAGAATGATTTGAAAGAATTGTTGGAATATTTGAGTATGAATTCGCTGGTTTCCGAAGTTTCGGGCGTTTATGATATTGAGCCGTGTTGGAGAGTGCCCGTGTATAATTATTTGAAAAGCAAAAAAATGGTTTGATGATTATGAAAGATTTTGATTTTTTTGTTTCCGGAACAGTACTTTTTATGTTGTTTATTTGGGCAGGTGGAATTTTTATTGTGTTCAGATTGGCCAAGAGATACATACCGCTTGTGGCCGGTAAGAAAGTTAGAAAGGAAACGCTTCTTTTTTACTTTTCCGTGGCCGAATCGATAGTGTGGGGTGGTTTTTTTGTGTTGGCATCAACGGTATTGATAAAGAAGTCTTTGTTTGTGGGTATTGCGTTTCTCGTTTTCGTTCTTGTATTGGGACTTTTGATTATTTTTGTATATTTCAAGGATTATATATCGGGTTTGATAATAAAGATGGAGCGAAATATTGCGGAGGGGGATTATGTGTACGGAAAAGGGTTTGAAGGACGAATCAGAAAACTGAATGTAAGATATGTTGAGATTGAGACGGAAGATGCGGAAATTACGGTGGTACCGTATTACAGGTTTTTGAGCGACATGGTGAGGATAAGAAAACCCGGAAGCGATAGTTTGCAGTCGTATTCTTTTGTGTTTGAGGTGGATAGTAATAGGGTTGCGGACTTTCAGGCTTTTAAGTTGGAGTTGCTGCGATTTTTGATGAGTCTGCCCTGGGTGAAAGCGGAACCGGTGCCTGATATTATTAGGGAAGGTGAAAGCGGAAATAAAGTGCGTATAACGGTTTATCCTTTGATGATTAAATTTGCTTATCGAATAGAAAAATCATGCGTGGAAAGATTTGGCAAACATGAAGAAGAAAGTTAAAATATGGTTGTGGGGCTTGTGGCTGTTTTCCGTTGCGGTGGTTTCTTGCCGTAAAGGCGATGAAGTACCGCCTGCTGTGGATTACGGTTATGAATATTTCGATTTTTCCGAAGGTAAAGTCAGAATATATGCCGTTACGGAAATTCATATAGATGACCCTGCCGGTGTTTATGATACTTTGCATTATTTTGTGAAGGAAGTGTATGCCCAACCGTTTATCGACGATGAAGGGCGTGATGCCATGAAAATTTTCATTTATAGGTCGGATAGTTGTACGGACTCTTTATGGAGTGTTCCTACCGTTTATTGGGCGGTACTCACCGGTAAGGAAGCTATTGTCTATGAGGAAAATGTGCCTTTTGTGAAAATGTGTTTTCCCGTAGAAGACGGAAAAGTTTGGGACGGCAATAAGTACAATGATAACGGGGTTCAGGAGTATAGAATATCTTCCGTAGTAGGAGACAGTGTGAAGGTAGTGCACCAAGAGTTATCTTCTTTGATTAGCGAGGATGTCGAATATGAAGTATATGCCAAACATAAAGGCCTTACCCGTAAGGTGGTAAAACATCTGGAAGCCTATTACGACAATTTGAATCTTCCCATAGAAGAGCGGTTGAAGTACGGGTATGTTTACGAGAAGAAGCTTATTTCCTGCTATTGAATATTTTATCCGGCCAAAGGTAGATCGGGGTTTATGGAAACATCATTGGCACCGAATTCGTTTTTTAAGAGTGTTTTGGCTTCTTTTAATGCTTGGCTCACATCCTTGCCCGCAGGCAAATTGATGTCAAAAACGATGTTGAAATATTGGTCATTACCTACAATTCTTATGTCGTGTGCCGTTTCGAAAAACGGATATTTTTGTGCCAGTTCTTCTCGTAAAAAGTCTTTTATCTTATGGTATAGAGGATGTTCCGTGTTTACCGGGTCGAGGTGTACCACTACATGTCCTTTGTATTTTTGTGCAATATCTTTTTCTATTTTGTCGGCCAGTTCGTGTGCTTTTACTATGTCCATACTATCCGGTACTTCTACATGCAATGATATGTTAAAGATAGACCCGAAATCATGAACGATTACATCGTGTACACCAAGTGCTTCGGAATATTTTTTGACCGTTTGTTTTATGTGTTTCAGAATTTCTTTGTCCGGTTTTTGTCCCATCAAAGCTTGAGAAGCGTCTTTTATCAGATCGTAGGCTGTGTGGAAGATGAATAAAGAGACTAATAAACCGGCTACTCCGTCGGCATACGCTATGTCGTAGTTGTTGCCAACAAATCCTATGATTACTATTATGGTGGAAAGTGCGTCGCTTCTGTGGTGGTGTCCTTCCGCTATCAGTGAATTGGAATTGATGAGTTTTCCCAAATATATGGATAATCTTGCCAGAAATTCTTTCAATATTATGGTGAATGCTACTATTGTTAAACCAATGTTGTCAATATGGATAGGTTCGGGTGAAACGATTTTTTCTATGGATTTGGCTATAAATTCAAAACCGACTACCATAAGCAGGGTGGCAATGATGATAGAGGTTATGTTTTCGATTCTTCCATGACCAAATGGATGATTGATGTCGGGGTCTTTTGTGGACATTTTGAAGCTTACGATTACTATTATGGATGAAATAATATCCGATAAGGAGTGAACGGCATCTGCGAGCAAACTTATACTGCCGGAGATAAATGCATATCCCAATTTTATTGCAGTTATAATCAAATTGATGATTATGCTGAAAATACCTTCGAAATAACCTACCGCTTTCCGGTTGGTTGTGTCCACTTTAAATAGTTTGAGTAAAAAAGCAAACATCGCTTTCAAATTTTGCATAAAGGTAAAGAAAAAAAATGATTGAACGGTGTCTGTGGAGCATTATGGAAATGAGGTCGGGAGAGAGAGTTGTTGGTGTGCGGATTGAATTCTCTATCAAAAAGCCGCCCGTTCGGGGCGGCTTGGGATATGGTAAAATGCGGTGGTGAAATTTTTTACAATTTACCTGTCCACAATCCGTGAATATTGCAGTATTCACGAGCAGCAACTTCTTTACCTTCCGGCACTTCAAATACGGCTTCGGGCTTATCCGACGGTGATAGATGTTTTCTATATACCACACCGTCCACGATGAGTTCTATCCATTCAATATAATGTTTTTCTTCCATTGGATGTGCGGTGTTTTCTCCGACTTTTACGATGTATTTACCATCTTCTCTGATGATGAAAGGAACATGTTTTTCGGTGGAAGAATCGGTTGTTTTTTCTTCCATGAGTTTCATGGGTTCGCCGCAGCATACTAATTCACCGGCGCCTTCATGCATTACTTCAACTATGTTACCGCAGATTTCGCATTTGTAAACTTGCATTTTCTTTGTCATAACTACTATGTTTTATTTTGTTATCTGATTACAAAGATAGGTAATTTTGTTTTTGTAGGTTGTAACTATTTTTAGGTATTTTGAATTGATTTCAAAATAGTAATCAGTTTAGTCGGCTGAGTAGGTTTTTGTAATTAAAGCGCAAGATAATTTTTCTTCCGTTATTTTCAAATTCGTATTTATCGGTAAGATTGGCTATTAGGTATATGCCGCGTCCGTATGGCTTTTCTATGTTTTCTTCTTTGGTGGGGTCGGGTAGGTTGGTATGGTCAAATCCGTTTCCTTCGTCTTCTACGGAAATTATTAGGCAGTCGCCTTGGAGTTGCGAACGGATATAAACTTTTTTTTCGGGGTTTTTCCGGTTGCCGTGGAATATGGCATTGGTAACGGCTTCGTGTACGGAGATAAGCACATTGCCGTAAAGTTGTTGCGAGATATTGAATGTGGCAAAGATTTCATCTATAAAACTATCGACAATTTTTAAGTTTTCCGTTTTGGAGGAGATTACTATTTCTTTTTTCTGTTTGTCGGTCATCGTCATTGTTCTTGCAGGTTTATGATATATTGTTTGTACTTGTTTTCGTATGATTTGTTCAGTTTGATGTTTTCTTTGTATATTACATCGTTAAATTTTTGTTTCAGTATTTTATACGATGCAAATTTCTTTTTGTTTCCGTTTCTGATGTCTTTTGTGGTTTCCGCTTTTCTTTGATTGTCCGTTTTTCTTTGTCTTTCGGCATTTTCCGCTTCCAATAGGCGTACCAGTATTTTGTCTTGCCGGCGTAGTAATTTTTCGTTTATTTGATTGTTTATCAGGTCGTTTAGGTTTTGTTCCAAGAGTTTGTTTATTTGGTTGAGTTGTTGCATGGTTTGTGGGTGAATATCTCCGTTCATCAGTTCGGTAAGTTGTTTTTGGAATTTTTCGTATTCTGCTATGGTTTTTCCGATTTCCCGGTTTATTTTTTTGCCGTTTTGGCCGCTTTTACCTTGTTTTTTGAGTTCGCTTATCATTTTTTCCAATTGTTGCTTCAACGATTGCATGGATTTTTGCATTTGGGATATGGTGTTGCCCGGTTTTTTCCCGGGTTTTTGACAGGAACTGCTGCTTTGGTTCGGACTTTTCATTTGTTGGGATATGGCTTGTATAAGTTCCGATAGGAGCAGATCGATGTTATTAGCTGATGTCATTATAAAGTGTTGATTAACTGATGCTTGTCTGTATTGTCCGTTTTTTAGTAGGTCTTCCGTTTTTTCCAGTTTTTGCTGCATTTTGCCCAGTTCGTCGGTTATGGTATTGGCCAGTTGCGGAATGCGTTCCGATATGGATAGGAGGGAATCTTTTATGACTTCGAAACTTTCTTTCAGGTTGTGTTGTTCGCGAATCATATCTTTTATTTTGCCGTCTCTGTAATTGACGGTCTTGAATTTTTTCATTAGGGCTTCTTCTTTCATTGAAAATAGGTTGATGTTTTCGGCCAATTGTTGCAGAGCGGTTATATCTTCGGTCATTTGTTGCATTTGTTGACTTTGCATCATCATTTGCATTTGTTCGGCCAACTGTTGCATTTGTTGGGAGGATTGTTTTTGAGATTTTGCAGCTTTTTTGTTTTTGCCTTGTTGTATTTGTTGTGAGGCTTGTTGCATTTGTTGGCGGATAGCTTGTTTTTGACGGGCAAAAGAGTCCAGTTTATAGGGAGATTTCAATTCGCTGTTTTTTTTCATGGTTTCGTTGTATTCCTCCATTAACTTTTCAAATTCTTTGTGTAGGTTTTCTTGTTGTTTTGCCAGTTCTTGTTTGGTTTTTTCGTCTTTTTTAGGTGTTTGGGTGGTTTTTTTGGCCAGTTTTTCTTGTTTTTTGGCCAAGTCTTGCAAGTCTTTGGATATTTTGTCTATTTTTCGTTCTACTTCAAATCGTTTGAGGAGTTCCAGGTTTCGGTCCAATTTTTCGGAAAGTTCTTTTAGGTTTATTTCCGTTTCTTTGGTTTTTTCTTCAAATTTGTTTTGTTCGTCTTTTTCCAATAGTTTGGCGAGTTCGTCCAGAAGTTTTTTCATTTCGTCGTCCATTACCTTTTCGAGCAGTTTTTCTATTTCTTCTTGTTTTTTCATGATGTCTTCGGATTGCTTGGAAAAGGCTTTGGACATATTTTCGGATTGTTTGTACATATTGTTTATTTGCTCGATATTGTTTTTCAGTTCTTGTTGTTTGCGGGATATGTTTTCCAGTATTTTGGTTTTTTCCCACTTGGAAAGGTTTTGTTTTATCTTATCTTGACGGAGTTTTTCCATTTCCCGGTTGATTTCGGCAATGAGGTTTTGCGATTTGAGCATTTTCTTTTCTATTTCTTTTTGGGTGGCGGTTTGCAGGCTGTCCAGTTTATTTTTGTCGGGCTTTACAAAAGAAAAGGTGATACTTTTGGTAGATTTGAATCCGTTTATGGCATCATTATCCCAGACTTCAAAATAATAGTTGATGGTGCCGGTGGCGTTTTTGAGGGTAGAAAAGTCAAAACTGTACTCAAATGCCTGAGGATTAAGGTTGTTTGCAAAAGGTAACGATAGAGTATCTGTGTGTTCGTTGTAAGTGTAGATGAAGCATAATTTGCTAAATCCATAATCATCTTTTATTGTGCCGTTAAAGAAATATACGGCCGGGTTTAACGAGTCGGTATATTGGGTGATTTGAATGGTGGGGTATTTGTCTTTTATGACGGATACGGTATATCGGGCAATTTTTTTATGTTTTAGGTACGGGTTGGAAACTTCTATGGTGTATGGAGTGGTGTTGAAAAAGTATTTTTCCCATACAAATGTGTGGTCGTTTATTTTTTTCATGCCGTATGGGGCAGTAGGTGTTTTTATAAAGGCGGAATCGGTTTGGTAGAGGGTGAGTTGCCATTTGATTTTGCTACCTTCGGGGACTGTAATATCTCCGTTTCCCTGAATGGTTTGTGGAGGAATGCCTGTGTGTGAAGGTGGAAAAATGCTGACAGTCATATTTACCAGTACCGGAGCCGGTATGACTTTCACGGTAAACCATTGTCCGTGGTAGTTGCCTGCTTCAAATCTTACATTTAGGTCATTGTTCAGGTTGTGAATGGTATAGGAAAAGAGATTACTTTCTTTTTTTTCCGTGGCAAATTTGGTGCCTCCGATGTTTATATATACATTTTCCGGCAAGGCGCTTCCTACCGTTTGTACTTTCAGGGTTATGTCTTTGCCTTTGATTACCGTGAGAGAGTCGTTGAGTAGTACAAATTTAAACGGTTTCGGTGGTGCTATGTAGGTGTTGTATTTT
>CAYMVE010000095.1:0-7808 GCA_964393715.1 uncultured Bacteroidales bacterium
CAATCACAGGGAAACGGTAAAATAAAAAGTTTATTTTACCGTTTTTTTGTTTCCACTTACAAGGTAGCGTGGCCGAGTGGCTAGGCAGAGGTCTGCAAAACCTCGTACAGCGGTTCGAGTCCGCTCGCTACCTCTTCTTCATACCCCACAGTTTTTCAAAAACTTTATCTTTCCTGCATTCCTAACATTTTATTTCCAAAACAAAACCTTATTTTTGCAAAAAATTCCATTGATGAAAAAAATCCTACTCTCATTGATAATAATGACATCGCTATCTTCATGCAGCAAAGAATCACAATGGGATTGCACCAAATCCACAGGGAAAATCACAACCCGCATCATAACTACCCAACCGTACAAAGTGATTGAAACATACAGCCTGTTTGACATAACACTGGTACAAGACTCACAGAATTACATAAAAGTTATAGGCGGAAAAAACCTGCTACCCAAAATCAAAATCGAATACGCATATCCCTACATCAGGTTATACGACCGAAACTCTTGCCGGTGGGTAAGAAACTACAACAAAGAACGCATAGCTTTGGAATTTCACTTCGACCAATTGGACTCCATAATAGCCTACCGAGAAAACAACATAAAATCGGAAGGAGTCATACGCAACCATGTATTCATGGTAAAATATCCCACATCAGCCCTTGCCACACTGAACCTAAAAATAGATGTGGACAGTTTTTATCTGAAAATAAACCCGGCAAGTGGAGACTATTATGTAGAAGGCAATTGCCGTTTCAACTACATTTATTCTATCGGATATTCTTATGTACACACGGAAAACCTCAATTGTTTGGACGCCGATGTAACCTCTTACGAAACAGGGGACATCTATGTCAATCCATCAAGAAACCTGCATGCACGAATTTACAATTTTGGCAATATTTATTATTGTACCCCGTTGAATAAACTTATAGTGGAAAAACCCGATTATGCACACGGAAAAGTTATTTACAAACCATGCTCGGATACATAATAAAAAAACTCGCATACGGTCTATTGGTAATATGGGGAATAATCACCTTGTTGTTTTTCATATTCAACATTGTACCCAACGACCCCACCCGGATGATACTCGGACAACATACCGACTCTTTGTCATTGGCAATGGTAAAACAAGACTTGCATTTGGACGAACCGGCATGGAAACAATACTTATCTTATTTAAACGACTTATCTCCCATATCCATCCATACCACAACCGATAAAAACTCTATTTTTTATTTGGATACCGCCAAATATGCACCTTACACTCCCTTATTCGGATCATCACAATTCAAAATTATCATAAAAAGTCCGTATTTACGCCGCTCCTACCAAAGCAAAAAAAAAGTTTCCCAAATTATATCCGAAACCTATTTCAATACATTTATTTTGGCACTATCAGCCATTATAATTGCAAGCATACTGGGAATTATATTGGGCATTATATCCGCCGTATTCAAAGATTCGTTATTAGACAGGATTATTTTGGTATTCAGCTCTTTCGGCATGGCATTGCCTTCCTTTTTTGCCGCCATCCTCATAGGTTGGATATTCGCTTATCTCCTTCACGATTACACCGGATTAAACCTTACCGGCAATCTATTCGAAATAGATGACTTCGGCAACGGCAAAACATTAATGCTACAAAACCTCATCCTTCCCACACTTACCCTGTCCATACGGCCGGTAACCGTAATTACCCAACTTACACGCAACAGCCTGCTCGAAACCTTATCACAAGATTTCATACGGACAGCCTATGCCAAAGGATTAGGATTCCGGAAAATCCTTTTCAAACACGCCCTCATGAATTCACTCAATCCCGTAGTCACTGCCATATCCGGCTGGTTTGCATCCCTATTGGCCGGCGTAGTATTTGTAGAATACATTTTCGGGTGGAAAGGACTCGGCTATGTGGTGGTAGAAGCCTTAAACAACCTTGATTTTCCCCTTGTTTCGGGAATTGTAATAACAATATCCATTATATTTGTGCTCGTAAATATCTTGGTGGACATCATCTATGTTTACCTCGATCCGAGAATAAAATTAAAGTAATCATGAGAAAACAAATTGTAGCAGGCAACTGGAAAATGAACACGGTACTCGAAAGTGCCATCAGGCTGGCCGGTGATATAGACACCCTTATTGCAGAAAAAGACACGGGAAACACAACCATAATTCTTATTCCGCCATTTCCATTCATTCACAATGTGTTGGATGTAATAAATCAAAACAAAATCAAAGTAGGTGCCCAAAACTGTGCCAGCGAACCCAAAGGTGCTTTTACGGGAGAAGTATCTGCCGAAATGATAGCCAGTACAGGTGCCGAATATGTAATTATAGGACACTCCGAACGACGCCAATACTTTGGCGAAAATGACGAAATTCTAACAAAAAAATTAGAAAGAGCTTACGAAACAGATCTGACACCGATATTTTGTGTAGGCGAAAAATTAGAAGAACGAAAAAGCGGAAAGCATTTGGAAGTAATTGAATCCCAGCTTACCAACACTTTGCTGAAATTTGACAAGAAAAAAATTAACCACACCATTATTGCTTACGAACCTGTTTGGGCAATCGGTACCGGCCAAACTGCCACACCGGAGCAGGCCCAAGAAATACATGCTTTCATCAGAAAAATGATTGCCAACAAATATGGCACGGAAGTTGCAGATAATCTCTCGATTTTGTACGGAGGAAGTGTAAAACCTTCAAACGCCAAAGAACTGTTTGCACAACCGGACATTGACGGAGGTTTGATAGGTGGCGCATCATTAAAAGCCGAAGATTTTGTTCAAATAATACATTCGTTCTAAAAAATACAGCCATGGCAGAACAAGTAATCACAAAAGACACGACAATAGAAGAATTGATAGAAATGGTACCCGCATCCGTCAAATATCTGATGGAAAAAGGTATCCGATGTATCGTATGTGGCGAACCCATTTGGGGCACCTTGGAAGAAGCCGCACTGGAAAAAGGATTCAACGACCAAGACATCGAAGGATTTGTAAAAGACCTTAACGAGCTATACGAACACAGGGACGAATACAAAGAAAACGAACCCGACAAAAAAATAGATGTAGATAAATTAGACTTGGACGAGTAAGTTTTTTTATTATTTTTGCACTAACAAATCAAACTATATAAATAATTTAATGTTATGAAAAAAATCGCAGTATTACTACTTATCGTAGCATCGTTTGCATTTACGGTGGCCAATAACCCAAAAACCCAAAAGGAGTCCAAAGTGAAAATTCTCAACACCGAATCATTTGACAAATACATCTCCAAAGGTGTGGTAGTCGTGGATTTTTGGGCAACATGGTGTGCCCCGTGTAGAGTACAAGGACCAATTATCGATGACTTATCCAAAGAAATGAAAAAAGTGAGATTCGGCAAACTTGATGTGGACAAAAACAGGCAAATTGCCATGCGTTACGGAATTAGAGCCATTCCTACGCTCATAATTTTCAAAGACGGAAAAGTAGCCGAAAAAGTAGTAGGACTACATCAAAAAGAAGATTTGAAAGGCATCATAAGCAAACATCTGAAATAACTCTTCACAACAACAATCAAAAATAAAAAGGCTACCCCGTCGGTACGAGGTAGCCTTTTTTAGAAAAAACTCTCCTACACCTCACATCATTTTATTAGAAATCAACAAATTAATTCATATCAAAAAGTATTCAAACCAGAAATTACAACCAAACCTTACGCTCCGAAACACATCTTCCGAAAATAAACCTTACCTTTGGCAAAAAATACAATCATGCAAGTCAAAAGTTTTATATTCAACGATTTCAGGGAAATCACTTACATCGTATTCGACGAAACCACCCACCAAGGAATAATCATAGATCCGGGATGCAACAAACCGTCCGAACAAAAAAGACTTACCGGTTTTATAGAAAAAAACAACATCGAACTTACTGCCATCGTCAACACCCACGGACATCTCGACCATATATGCGGCAATAAGTTTGTGAAAGAAACCTACCAAATACCTATATACATTCACCAAAAAGAATTGTCAAACCTCGAATCGGCTCCTCTACATGCAGAGTTTTACGGATTTAGTTTTGAACCGTCCCCCCTGCCCGATCAATTCATCAAAGAAGGCGACACAATAACATTCGGCCACTCCACACTGCATATAGTAGAAACTCCGGGACACACCGAAGGCAGTATATCACTATTGTCTCCGCAAAAAGAAGCCCTGTTTTCGGGAGATGTCCTATTCAAAGGAAGCATAGGAAGAACAGACTTGCCCGGCGGAGATTTGGATGTGTTGTTAAGCACCTTAAAAAACAAAATACTTACCCTTCCGGACACCACAACAATATTTCCGGGCCACGGCTATGAAACCACCGTAGGAGAAGAAATCAAAACGAATCCCTTTTTAACCGAATTGGTCAACGAAAAAAGAGAATTATAAGTAGTTTAATCTCTTTTATTACATTCTTTACAAACGCCTTTCATGAAAAACATGGCTTGCGACACGGTAAAACCTTCTAACTCTTTTATGTTGTAAAACTCAATGTTTGTATGAATATCATATATCCTCCCACATTTCTCACATTTAAAATGTATATGCGGACGAGTATCGTAATCAAACCGGATTTCCTTTTCATCGATTTTCAAAATATGCACCAGATTCTTTTCGGCAAATAAATAAAGATTGTTATAAATAGAAGTTTTCGACAAAGTAGGTATCTCCGGTTTCAAATCCTTATAAATCATATCTATGGTAGGGTGCGTGTAATTCTTGGACAAATAATCAATCAATTTGTATCTCAACAACGAAGGCTTAATATCATGTTGCCTCAAAATCTGTTCGGCTTCAGAATAAGTCATAATTAAAATGATTTTAAATGTGATATTGATTCAATCTGCAAAAATACAAATAATTTGTAATCATAAACATGTACACGCAATAAACATGTAAAAAAAATAATTTAACACCCTTAACAAATTACTTTTCAACACTTTGAAAAATTGACAGTTGAAAACTTGTGAATAACTTTATTTGGATACATTGAAATAATAAAAGATATTTGTCCTTGGAAAATGGAAAACATTTTTTCATCATAATCGACTAAAAATCAAAATATTGCAAAATAAATTTCGTATGGAAACCATGGTACTAAAAGATGTAGAAGTGAAAAAAGACAAAAAAGAAAAAATGAAAACTTACTCTTTTGAAGAAGCCGTAGCAGCTTCCAAAGAGTATTTCGGCGGTGACGAACTCGCAGCCGTCGTATGGGTCAACAAATATGCACTCAAAGACTCTGAAGGAAAAATTTATGAAAAGACTCCCGACGACATGCACAGGAGAATAGCCAAAGAATTGGCCAGAATAGAAAAGAAATACCCCAACCCAATGTCGGAAGATGAGATTTACGAAGCATTGAAAAAATTCAAATACATCATCCCACAGGGAAGCCCTATGGCCGGTATTGGAAACGAATTTCAAATCACATCACTGTCTAACTGCTTCGTGATAGGACATGATAAACCTGCCGACTCCTACGGCGGAATAATAAGAATGGACGAAGAACAAGTACAACTGATGAAAAGACGCGGCGGTGTAGGACATGACCTCTCGCACATACGCCCCAAAGGAAGTCCGGTAAACAACTCGGCTCTAACATCCACGGGCGTAGTACCCTTCATGGAACGCTATTCCAACTCTACCCGGGAAGTAGCCCAAGACGGACGCCGCGGTGCACTAATGCTCTCCATTTCCATAAAACATCCGGATTCGGAAGACTTCATCGATGCCAAAATGGATGGCACCAAAGTAACCGGAGCCAATGTTTCCGTAAAAATTGACGACGAATTTATGAATGCCGTCATCAACGACGAAGATTATGTGCAACAATACCCAATATACAGCGACAACCCCCAATACACCAAAACAATAAAAGCCCGCAAACTTTGGAACAAAATCATTTTCAACGCATGGAAATCGGCAGAACCCGGTATATTATTCTGGGACACCATCATCAGAGAATCGGTAGCAGACAGCTACGCAGACCTCGGATTTAGAACGGTTTCCACCAATCCGTGCGGCGAAATCCCACTGTGTCCTTACGACAGTTGCCGCCTTTTGGCTATCAACCTCTACTCATTTGTTGAAAACCCCTTCACCCCAAAAGCCAAATTCAATTTTGACAAGTTCAAGGCCTATGTAAGAAAGGCACAACGCATGATGGACGACATAATAGATCTGGAAATTGAAAAGATAGACAAAATTATTGCCAAAATAGATGCCGATCCCGAAGACGAAGACATCAAAAGAGTGGAAAGAAACTTGTGGATGAAAATCCGCGACAAAGCCCTGAAAGGCCGCAGAACAGGACTCGGCATTACAGCCGAAGGCGACATGCTGGCCGCCCTCGGACTGAGATACGGAAGCGAAGAAGCCATTGACTTCTCCGTAGAAGTACACAAAACAATCGCTATCGAAGCATATAGATCCTCCGTGGAAATGGCCAAAGAAAGAGGCCCGTTCCCCATATACGACGCCAACCGTGAAAAAGACAACCCCTTCGTAAACAGAATAAAAGACGCAGACCCCGAACTCGGAAAAGAAATGGAAAAATACGGACGCCGCAATATCTCATTACTCACTATCGCCCCAACAGGCTCAACCAGCCTGATGACACAAACCACATCGGGAATAGAACCAGCATTCCTCATCTACTACAAACGCAGAAGAAAAGTAAACCCTAACGACAAAAATGTAAAAATATCTTACATCGACGAAGTGGGCGATGCCTTTGAAGAATACACCGTGTTCCACCACAAATTCATCACATGGCTGGAAGCCAACGGCTATGATGTGGATAAAGTAAAAGAGATGAGCGATAAAGAAATAGAAGAACTCATCAAAAAATCACCATACTACAAAGCCACCAGTGCCGATGTGGACTGGATAAACAAAGTAAGAATGCAAGGACGCATCCAAAAATGGGTGGACCACTCAATAAGCGTTACCATCAACCTGCCCAACCATGTAAGCAAAGAACTGGTAGGAAAACTTTATGAAGAAGCATGGAAAAGCGGCTGTAAAGGAATAACCGTATATCGAGACGGTTCCAGAGACGGCGTACTCGTATCGGCCAAAGACAATAAAAAGAAAAAAGACCAACAAGAGGACGAAAAGAAAGAAACCGTTACAAAAACGGCACATTTCCCACCTCAAAGACCCAAAGTGCTGGAAGCCGATGTCGTAAGATTCAAAAACGGACAAGAAAACTGGATTGCCTTCATCGGACTGATAGACGGAAAACCTTACGAAATATTCACCGGTAAAGAAGACGAAGATGTGCTGATAATTCCCAAAAAAGTAACCAAAGGATACATCATCAAAAACATAGATGACGACGGAAACAAAAGGTATGACTTCCAATATGTCGATAAGCACGGCTATCGCACAACATTTGAAGGACTTTCCAGAGTATTCAATCCGGAATTTTGGAATTATGCCAAAATCATTTCATTTATGCTTCGTCAGGGCATGCCCATTGTCGATGTGGTAAATGTAGTAAAAGGACTCCGTTTCGACAACGACAGCATCAACAGCTGGAAAAGCGGCGTAGAAAGAGCCCTCAAACGCTACATCCCCGACGGCACCAAAGCCGGACACGGCGAAAAATGCGAAATGTGTGGCTCCGACAGCCTCATATACCAGGAAGGATGCCTTATCTGTACCAATTGCGGATATTCCAAGTGCGAATAAATAAACCGAACCTCTCATCCAAAAGGGACACGCTTGCAAAAAGGTGTCCCTTTTTGATATA
>CAYMVE010000096.1:0-7772 GCA_964393715.1 uncultured Bacteroidales bacterium
TACAACGGTTTTCAAGACCGCCGCTTTCAACCGCTCAGCCAACTCTCCGTTTTGGCGGTGCAAATATACAACTTTTTTCCAAATAACTTACACCTTATAATAAATTTTTCTCGGAGCTAGCCGCATCAATCCTACAACCCAACGCCACCACCAAGGAACATAAACCACAGGCTTCTTCCGCAATAAAGCACGATAGATTAACTTTGCCGCTTTATCTGCCCCAATCTTCCCAAAAACATACCGGCTACTGTCTCCACTAATCAAAGGAGTTTCTACAAACCCAGGCCTTATATCCACTACGGAAATGTCGGCTCCTTCCTTCGAAGCCTTATACCTAAGAGCTTCCAAATAAGCCACAACATAAGCCTTGCTAGCACTATAAGCCGGAGCATGTCGGATCCCACGCATACCAGCCACAGAACTAATCCCACATAAAATACCGCTCCCCTTTGCTCGAAAATATTGATAAACTACTACGGCACAACGAGTAACCCCTGCCACATTCACCTCAATAGCCTCCATTTCTTTTGCCTCATCCAAATCATGGTTTACATATCCGGCTCCAGCATTCAGCACAACCGTATCTATATCATATTCAACAAGTAGATTCCTAATTTTTTCTCCACAGGCAATATCCGTTACATCCAAATGAGACACTACAACATTCGATAATCCTTTCCAAGCATCTACCTTTTCGAGATGTCTCCCCGTAGCCACTACAAAGTAGCCACGCGCAAGCAAATAGGCTGCCAAGGACTTTCCAATACCAGATGTGGCTCCGGTTATCAAGACATTTCTCATAATACAATCAAAAAAGCCGCCCGTAAAGCGGCGGCTCTTGCACTTATTATATCAAATTTTTCAGCAATTCCGTCATAGATGTTTTCTTGTGGACAACCTCCAAAACATCATCAATTTTAATCCTTTCTTGCTCCATCGTATCCCGATCTCGAATCGTTACGGTATTATCTTCTAAAGTCTGATGATCTATCGTAATACAATACGGCGTTCCTATGGCATCCTGACGCCTGTATCTTCTTCCTATCGAATCCTTTTCTTCGTAAACCGCCTTTACATAAGGCATTAGCAGCTTAAATACTTCTTGAGCCTTTTCCGGCAATCCGTCCTTTTTAACAAGCGGAAACACGGCAATTTTCACAGGAGCCAAAGCCGGCGGAATCTTCATCACCACTCTTGTTTCCGACTGTCCTTTGTCGTTAGTGATTGCCTCTTCGGTATAAGCATTGGACAATACCATCAAGAAAGTTCTATCCAATCCTATTGAAGTCTCTACCACATAAGGCACATAACTCTTATTTTGCTCATTATCAAAATATTGTATCTTTTTCCCGGAAAATTTTTGGTGTTGCGACAAGTCAAAATCCGTCCTGGAATGGATCCCTTCTATTTCTTTGAACCCAAATGGGAATTCGTACTCAATATCATAAGCGGCATTGGCATAATGTGCCAGTTTTTCATGCTTGTGAAAGCGGTACTTTTCTTCGCCGAAACCAAGATTTATATGCCATTTCCATCGTTTATCCTTCCAATATTCAAACCATTTAAGTTCTTCGCCCGGTCTTACAAAAAATTGCATCTCCATTTGTTCAAATTCCCGCATTCTAAATATAAACTGGCGAGCCACGATTTCATTTCTGAAAGCCTTACCAATCTGTGCAATACCAAAAGGCAAACTCATACGAGCCGTCTTTTGTACATTCAAAAAGTTTACAAAAATTCCTTGTGCCGTTTCTGGCCGTAAATATATGGAATTGGCTTCATCACTTACGGAGCCGAGTTTGGTTTCAAACATTAAGTTAAACTGGCGAACCTCCGTCCAATTTCTACTCCCGGACACAGGATCGGTAATCTCATAATCGTCAATGATTTGCTTCAGTTCTTTCAAATCATTATTTTCCATGGCTTTCACAAAGCGGGAGGTCAGTTCCTCTATTTGCTTCAAATACTTTTGTACCCTTTGACTGGTAGCCACAAATTTTTCTTCGTCAAAATCCTCCCCAAATCTTTTTTTGGCTTTTTTGATCTCTTTGCCAATCTTTTCTCTGAATTTTTCAATTTGATCTTCAATCAGCACATCAGCCCTATAACGCTTCTTGCTGTCTTTATTGTCAATCAACGGATCATTAAAGGCAGACAAATGCCCGGAAGCTTCCCAAACTTTCGGGTGCATAAAAATGGCACTGTCAATCCCCACAATGTTATCATGAAGATAAACCATTGATTTCCACCAGTATTCCTTGATATTGTTTTTTAGTTCCACACCATAAGGACCGTAATCGTAAACAGCCCCCAAACCATCATAAATTTCGCTGGAAGGAAATACAAATCCGTACTCTTTGGCATGTGAAATAATCTTTTTGAACTTATCTGCTGTACTTTGCTTTGCCATAATACTAACTTATTTTTGAATTATTATTAACCGTATTTTCCGGCGATACAAATACTAACTTTCCGTCTTTGTCTTCGGCCATCAATATCATTCCTTGCGACTCAACACCTCTTATTTTTCTAGGTTTCAGGTTTTTAAGAAGTACCACTTGTTTGCCCACCACCTCCTCGGGAGTATAATACTCTGCTATTCCCGACACTACGGTTCGCCTTTCATATCCCAAATCCAATGTCAGTTTCAACAATTTTTTGGTCTTGGGTACTTTTTCCGCTTCAAGCACAGTCGCTGTTGCCAAATCCAATTTTGCAAAATCCTCATAATCCACTCCTTCCTTTTCTTCCGGTTGTGTAGCCTTTTGAGTGGCATTCTGTTCTTTCCGTGCTTTCAACTTTGCCAATTGTTTCTCTATAACTTCATCTTCAATCTTTTCGAACAACAAAAACGGCTTATTGATTACATGACCGGACGCAGGCAATCCTGCCTCCAAATCATTCCACACCAATACCTTATCTTCCAAATTAAAAATCTTCAAAATCCTTTCTGCCGTAAAAGGCAAAAATGGCTGCGCTAATATGGCACCGGCAACCGCAATTCTGGATGATACATACAAAATATTTTTTGTAATCTGCGGGTCTGTTTTATGGTATTTCCATGGTTCCGATTCGGTAAAATACTTATTTCCGGCTCTAAACAAATTCATCATCTCGAGTTGAGCATCCCTGAATCTGAAAGCATCCAGATTTTTTTCAACAGCGGTTTTTGCTTTATCTATTGCTTTTAACACTTCTTGGTCTCTTTCTGTAAAATTTTGAGGTTCGGGTATCTTGCCTCCGTAATATTTATGTATTAAGGTAGCCACACGATTCACAAAATTACCCAATACGGCCAACAACTCATTGTTATTTTTTGCCTGAAAATCTTTCCATGTAAAGTCCGAATCTTTCGTTTCGGGAATGATAGAAGTAATCACATACCTCAAAACATCCTGTTTACCGGGAAAATCTTCCAAATACTCATTAAGCCAAACTGCCCAATTACGCGAAGTAGATATTTTATCGTTTTCCAAATTCAAAAATTCGTTGGCGGGTACATTATCCGGCAACACATATTCTCCGTAAGCCTTTAACATCACCGGAAAAATGATGCAATGAAAAACAATGTTGTCTTTACCGATAAAATGTATCAATCTGGTATCTTCGCCTTTCCAATATTTTTCCCAATCCTTGGTAAGTTCCTTGGTAGCCGAAATATAACCAATAGGAGCATCAAACCATACATACAACACTTTACCTTCGGCTCCTTCTACAGGTACCGGCACTCCCCAATCCAAATCTCTGGTTACGGCTCGCGGTTTAAGACCGTCATCCAACCAAGACTTGACTTGTCCCAACACATTGGTCTTCCAATCGTCTTTATGTCCTTCCAATATCCACTCACGAAGCCATGTTTCGTACTTATCCAAAGGCAAATACCAATGTTTTGTCTCTTTCAATACGGGTTCGGTTCCCGTAATTGCCGAAATCGGATTGATCAATTCCAAAGGACTTAATGAGGTTCCGCATTTTTCACATTGATCACCATAAGCCTTTTCATAACCGCATTTCGGACAGGTTCCCGTTATATACCTGTCTGCTAAAAATTGTTTGGCATTTTTGTCATAATATTGTTTTGTTACTTTTTCTTCAAAAATCCCTTTCTCATACAATGTTTTAAAAAATTCCGAAGCCGTTTCATAATGAATCGGCGAAGTGGTTCTTGAATAAATATCAAAGGATATGCCGAAGTCTTCAAACGATTTTTTTATGATATTATGATAACGATCCACTATCTCTTGCGGATGCTTTCCTTCTTTCTTTGCTTTAATAGTAATAGGCACTCCATGTTCGTCGGAACCACACACATACAGAACATCTTCCCCTTTCATCCTTAAATACCGGGCATAAATATCAGCAGGAACATACACTCCGGCAAGGTGTCCAATATGTACAGGGCCGTTTGCGTACGGCAGAGCTGCCGTTATCAAATGTCTTTTAAATTTTTTCATCTTGCTGTTTTTTGAATAGGACAAAATTACAAAAAAGGTGGGTACAAGCCTCCAATTTAAATAAAAAAAGCCGCTTCATGCGGCTTTCTTACGGCAAATCACAAATATTTTTTTAGCAACTTACTTCTCGAAGAGTTTTTCAGTTTCTGAATTGCATTTTCTCTTATTTGCCGAATTCTCTCTTTGGTCAGCCCTATCTTCTTGGATATTTCTTCCAACGACATTTGACTTTCTCCGAACAATCCGAAAAAATAAATTAGAATCTTGGATTCTTTATCGCTTAAAGTACTCAACAATCTTTTAATTTCAAGTTCAAGAGATTCTTTCAGCAACGACTGATCCGGTTTATGATAAGCCTCATCTTCCAATCTATCGATTAACTTAACATTTTCGTCTTCATTACTAACCGGAGCATCCAATGAGGAATGAGAAGTCTTATAAGACAAAGTCTTTTTCACATCTTCGTATGATTGGTTTACAGCCTCACTGATTTCTCCCAAATCCGGTTCCCTTTCATATTTGTGCTCCAACTCCTGAAAAACCTTATTTATCTTATTGATTTCGTTCAGTTTATTGATAGGCAAACGCACTATCCTGGAATTTTCCGCCAATGATTGCAAAATAGACTGCCGTATCCACCATACTGCATAAGAAATAAATTTGAAACCTCGCGTTTCGTCAAATTTCATTGCGGCTTTTATTAAGCCTAAGTTTCCTTCGTTAATAAGGTCTGACAAGGGCAAGCCTTGATTTTGGTATTGTTTGGCTACGGATACCACAAATCGTAAATTGGAATTGACCAACTTTTCCAAGGCATCCATATCGCCTTGTTTAATTCGTTGGGCAAGTTCTACTTCCTCTTCCGGAGTAAGTAACTTGTATTTACTGATTTCTTTAAGATATTTGTCTATGGAGATATCACGCTTTGTAACTTGCTGGGTAATCTTCAATTGTTTCATATCGCGATAAACTTGTGTACTTAAATATACGATATAAATATAGAAAAAGTTGCATCCGATAACAACAAAAAATCCCCTTGCCTGTAAAAGCAAGGGGATGCAAACTAAAAGTGCGTGTTTATATATTAGTTTTGATCAAATGTATCTTCTTTGTTCAAAAATCCGACAAGAACGGAAACGCAACCGCTTAATATTTCATCGGATAATTCATCGGAAGTCTCTACTTGAATGGATATCAAAAGCTGCTGAGAAGCATCCAAAGAGAAATCCCATGTGGTTGCATAATTATCTTTTTCATTGTCGTACAAAACATTTCGGTCGGCATCCAGCACCTGAAAATGCACGGGAGGCAAATCTTTGGCTCCACAAACGGCTATACGATATTGCTGCCCGGAATAAAAAGTTTTATACAATTCGGCAGTTTCTCCTTCCGACAATACAGTAGCATTATATATACCGTCATGAACATATGGTAACAATTCCAATTTACAAACCTTTTTTGCAAAGGATTTACACTGTGCTTGGCCATCTTTAGGTGTTGCCAAAATTGCCACGGAAACAAATGCAAGAATGCTTAATATCTTTTTCATATTCTCTAAATTTTATTTATGAAACAATATCATTTCTGATTTCAATCACTTTTTCAAACAATGCGTTAATATCTTCGTCTTTATATTCGGTTTTAGTATCGCTTTTAATTACATTTTTACCACCTTCATTCACCACTTCCCTCTTAGATGTCGTTACCTTTATTTTGTTAAACAAAGCTTCCAGTTCTTTTAACTGTGACATTACTCCTTTTACATCTTCGCTATTCTTGTATTCTTCCAGCAAATTGAGCAATGTATTAAGTGCGGTTCTTTGGTCGATAATCCTTTGAATGATTTCTTTGTTATTTTCGGTGGATTTTGCGATTTGGGCAGCAATATACAAACCTTCAATCCAACCGCCTACCAACACGATAGCAGCCGTTTCCACCCGGTCGTTTTCTTTCAGGAAAGCATCGGAATTCATAAAAGTTTCCGAAATAATTTCCATCAATGAATCCGGATTATCCATATTTTTATCCATTCTGTCAAAGATGCTTTGGTCAACGGCATTCAGTACTCCCAATTCGTCAGCCATTTTCTTAACTGCCGACAAATACTTAACGGAATATTGAGATTGATCAAACATACTTACAAAACTGAGGTCTGCACTATATACCCCCAAATTTAATGCCATTTTTTTCGTAGAAGTGTATTTCGTAATATTATCTATCGGATTCAAATACTCGTCATTAAACTTTGCACCGGCTCTCTTTAAAAGCAAAGCGGTTTCGATAGGCGACGGCAACGAATAAAAAACCTTTTGGGCTTTTTCCTTTGCCTCTAATGCCATGGTATCAATTCCTTCATTAATTTCACTTTCCAAATTTTTAGTGTCGTTGTTGGATTGGCAACCGGTTTGGACAAACAAGTAGCCAACTAATCCCGTAATAATCAATACTTTATTCAGCTTCATGGTTATACATTTTTCTTTTTCTCAAAAATTTTATGCAATAATAAACATTTTTTTTTTTTCGGTAAAGGATATACAACAAAAATTTCAAAAAAAATATCTACTTTTATGGCAACAATATAAAAAACGGAACAAAATGGAAGTAAGAAAAATGACTACGGAAGATTACATCAAAAGAGAAGAAAAGTACGGTGCACACAATTATCATCCGCTACCGGTAGTACTTGATAGGGGCGAAGGTGTGTATGTTTGGGATGTGGAAGGAAAAAAATATTATGACTTTTTATCCGCTTATTCTGCCGTAAACCAAGGCCACTGCCATCCGAAAATTATTAATACAATGGTAGAACAGGCCCGAAAATTAACACTGACATCCAGAGCTTTTTACAACAGTGCCCTGGGTGAATTTGAAGAATACATAACCCAATATTTCGGCTACGATAAGGTACTACCGATGAATACCGGTGCCGAAGCGGACGAAACGGCACTAAAACTTTGTAGAAAATGGGCTTATGAAGTAAAAGGTATCCCCGAAAATGAAGCAAAAATTATTGTTTGCGACGGTAATTTTCACGGAAGAACCATTACCATTATTTCTATGAGTACGGATCCTACTGCATACAAGGGATTTGGACCTTACACACCCGGATTCATAAAAATTCCGTACAACGATTTGAACGCATTAGAGGAAGCATTGCAAGACCCTAATGTTGCAGGATTTCTGGTAGAACCTATACAAGGAGAAGCGGGAGTGTATGTGCCGGATGAAGGGTATCTGAACAAAGCGTACCAAATGTGTAAAGACAAAAATGTATTGTTCATTGCTGACGAAGTACAAACAGGTATTGCCAGAACCGGA